>JAWSVD010000272.1:0-7569 GCA_033852095.1 Granulosicoccaceae bacterium
CGCATTAGAGACAGCGACAAAAGCGATATCGCGGCCAGCCAGGTGGACATCGATGCCGTTGAAGCTATCGGCCCAGTAGGAGCAGCTGACACAGCCTTCGTCCCAGTTCTCGCCGTACATAAAGTGATAGACAATCAGCTGACTGCTGGAGCCAAATAAGTCAGCCAGCGCCAGCGCCTTGCCCGCTTGATCAAAGACATAGGGTTTATCGATTTTGACCCAAGGCAGCTCACGGCGCTGTCGGCTCATGTCATCCGTCAATCGCGTCAGCTCCTTTTCTTTTAGCAGTAGAGCCGCACGCTCGCGCAACCACTGCCCTCGTTCTACAACCCGTGGTTTATCCATTGCAGCTCTCTCCCTCGTCTGTGCCTGCAAAAGCAATCCGCAGTTTCGCAAAGTGCTCGTCCCAACCTTCGTCCAATGCCATCAGCATGCCCAGTGCGCCGGCAGCCGCTGCGGCTTCCACGCCTTCGTGGCGCAAGGTCAGGCGCGTTCCGCCCGCCACCGCTTCCAATTGCCAGAGCACCTTCGTCATGGCACCGCCCAGGGGCTGAATACTGAAAGTCCATTCCATCTCGTTCGGCGGGCTCATGCTCAGCACACTGCCCCAACACAGTTTTTCTGCGCCATCGCCGGATTCATTGACCAGGGCGTAATCCTCTCCAGCAACCAGATCCGCTTCGGCCGGATGGAACCACAAGCGAAGCTTCTCTCGCTCTGTCAGGTAGGGCCACAAGACTTCCGGTGCCACATTAAAAAAGACAGTTTTAGTAATCACTGACTCAGCCATCATTGTTTCTCCGTGTTTTCAACGATGCTTTTCAGAGCATCCAGTTTGTTATCCCAAAAATGATCGAAGTACTTCATCCAATCCGTCACCACTTTTAAACCGCGCGGCTGCAAGCGGTTAATCCGCTCCCGGCCCCGCACTTCAACACTGATCAAGTCGCCCTCTTCGAGCACCTTCAAATGCTTTTTCACCGCGGCGCGCGTCATGGGATATTCGCTCGCAATTTCTCCAATGCTCATTTCCTGACGGCTCAACTGCATCAGTATCTGCCGCCGTGTCGGATCACCCAGGGCCTTAAACGCCGGCTGCACCTCAGACATGTTCACGGCCCACCCCCCTGCCTTTAGCCATACTCATCATCCACTCCACATAAAACCTTTAGGTATCATATTAAACAGTACCTGCAGGTATCGTGTCAATGACCGATTCCTGCCCGCGGTGAACCCCGCTGACCCGCACGGCCATAAACCGTCGCCTTGAGCACGCGGGTTGGAAACAGCGATTCACCCCATCTAAGGGAATTTGGCGCTGTGTTAGCGACGGATGCGCGAAGCTGGCACTTCTACAGCCTGTGATCACAGCAGTAAGCCTGACGACTAAAGAGCGCATCGAATTCGCCAGCAGCGATAGATTTGTCGCGGCGAATCTCATTGAAAAAGCAGTCACGGGCGCATGAGGCCCCATGGCCGAACACAGAGCTGCGACGGTGTTCACTACTGAATCACAAGCGCTCTTGTCAGAGCCACTCAGAACGCATGAAACCGTGCACACCTTGGCATAACAACGCCAAGCAAAAACACCAGACAGAAACTCGCGGCATTAATTTTCGCAGTAGCAGCAAAGCAGCACTGGACAAAGCGCTGTTGAAAGCGCTAATTTAAGGCCATATGCGCGTAATACCACATGAACACAGGCGCATTAGCTCACAGAAAATACTCTCGAGCAGGTGCATGACGAATGGCAAGCGCGGTGATTGTAATAGATGTGCAACAGGGCCTGTGCGAAGGGCCCAACGCAGTGTTCGATACCGCTGGAACCATCCAGCGCATCAACCTCCTGACTCGCCGGGCCAGAGCATCACGGCACAGCGTTATCATGGTGCAACACCAAGGCCAGAACAAAATGCAGCGGGGTACGCGCGAGTGGCAATTCGCAGACGGCCTAGCGGTGTGTAGAACAGATACCGTTTGCAGCAAGCACACGCCTGATGCGTTTAACCGCACGCGATTGGTTGAAGTGCTCTCCGATCAGTCAATCACTCAGCTGCTGATATGCGGCATGCACACGGAGTTCTGCGTGGACACCACGGTTCGACGAGCACTCAGCTTGGGCTACCCCGTGACGCTGGTGAGCGACGCCCACAGCTCCGCCGGAAATGCAGCAACCACTCCCTCCCAAGTGATAGCCCACCACAACATCACCCTGCTCAACATCGACAGCTTTGGTCCGCGCGTCACGCTGGCCGAAGCCGCTGACTGCGAGTTTTAGACAAACACACAACAATAGAGGTCAAGGGCTTCTTTAAAAGCGCGCCTTTATCACATGCTGTTTTTGGCAGCCTGTGCTGCACATCAAAACCCCAGCACTTTAAATCCTTGACAGTGCAATCGAAAGACGTCTTAACTGCAGCTGCCCGTAATTGACAGCCGCAGCCCACCGCAGAGAGAGAGTGACGTCGATGAATCCAGAAACCTGGCTCGCCTTTGTGCTCGCCTCCAGCGCCTTACTGGCCATCCCCGGGCCTACGATACTCACTGTCATCAGCTACTCCATCTCGCACGGCAGCCGGGTGAAACTGGCACTGATCGCGGCAGTCGCACTGGGCGACAGCACGGCATTGGCCCTGTCACTGCTGGGCTTGAGCACACTGCTCGCACAATCCGCTTTTTGGTTTCAAACCATTAAGTGGGCCGGCGGCTTGTACCTGCTCTACCTGGGCTTGAAGCTGTTGTTGAGCCACAGCCAGCCACTGGAAACGGCTCAACCCGAAAAACGTCAAAGCAAGAGCAGACTGTTCAGGGACACCTACCTGGTGACAGCACTCAACCCCAAGGGCATCATATTCTTCGTCGCCTTTCTGCCGCAGTTTATCCGCACTGACGCCCCGGCCGGGCCGCAGATGTTTTTACTGGCCGCGACCTTCGTGCTGCTGGCAGCGATCAATACAAGCCTGTACGCCCTGCTCGCAAGCCACGCGCGGCAGCTGTTTAGCTCCGTACGCGCACAGCGCATTTTCAACATCAGTGGCGGTTCCTTGATGTCAACAGCGGGTATTTGGGCCCTCACAGCACGACAGAACTGATATTTCAAAACCCCGCCCCCACACTGCGGAGCTAACAGCTCCCATCCGCCGCATGCGATTTGAGACAGCTGAATCGCGAGCGCGCAGTCGCGCTGTAGCTACCAGCCGCCAAATACCCCGGCCAATTTCCCTCCCCCCAAGGCAACACCCTCATGGCCATCATACCAACCTTGCAATTTGGCACCTGCCGGTTTTTGCAAGCACACGCCGATCTCTTCATTTCCTTGGCCCTGCAAGACAGCACGGCATTGGGCCCTATCTGCATGGTGCAGAGCTCGAACAATCCGGAGCGTGCTCGGCGGCGGCGGGCCAAGGTGAAGACGCCAAGGAATATTCGCCGTGACACTGGAACGCTTTGGCAACCCCTTTCTCGACCACAACTTGTCCGATATAGCGGGCAATAACAGCGACAAGGTGCAGCGCCACCTGGCAGCGTTTTGCCAATGGGCACGGGACAAGGGAGACAGCAGCCCCAAGCCACGCCTTGAGACCATCATTCGCGAGCCCGGCAGCCTTTGAGCAGATCAAGCGCGGCAGAGTTGAGGAGCAAAAATGGAAGGCAATACAAGCCAGTGCTTTTTAGACCAGGTTATGTACCAGCAGTGAAGACAAGAGCGTCTGCTTGGAGGTAGCGAGGTGCTGAGAGGCCGCCTCAATAGCGCGTGCCTCATCGCCGCTGTCCAATGCATCGATCAGCTGCAAATGCTCACGTATGGCCGCTTCATTGCGCTGCCGCTCAGCGGTTTTATCCCACTGATAGTGGTAGTGGAAAATCAGGGAAATGACTTTCTGGAACTCACTGACAAAACGATTCTTGACCACACTGTTAATACAGCTGTGGAAAGACCCGTCCAAGGGTGAGAAGTCGTGGTAGTCCTGGTCAATACGCGCCAGCAGGCTCATGTGCTGCTCTCGCAATACGCGCATTTGTTCGCGCGCTTCGTGCTCCGCTGGCAACTTCACAAAATGGCGCACGGCATTGAGCTCGAGCACGATGCGAAAATCGGAGAGTTCCAGAGCGAAATTCTCGGTGAAGCCCAATAACACCCAGCCCCCACGGGGCCGCCGCTCCACCAATCCAAAGCGGCTGAGCCCGGCGAGAAACTCCTGCAAAGTGTGCGAGGCCACTTCAAACTGCTTGGACAGCTTGGCCACGTTGAGCGCCGTGCCCGGCGGCACGTCAAAACGCAGTATCCAATTGAGGAAGGCCGCCTCCAGCACTTCAGGCGGCACGCCCTCCTTCTCCTCGGCCAACTGATCGTTCACCTCAGAAGAGCGCATGACCGTCTTTTCGCGGCCGTGCCAGCGGATGACGCCCTGCTCTTGCAGCCGCGTTAAAGCGCTGCGTACCACTGTCCGGCTGACCTCGATCTCGCCCGCCAGGACCAGCTCGGACGGCAGCTTACTGCCCGTGTTCATGGAGTCGCAAATCACAAGTAACTTGTTATAGGCCTCTCTAAAACGCGCGTCTGTCCTCGCCATGCTCGCTTCCCTACCCTGAAATGCCAAAACCTAGTGGCGGCTTTGCGGCACATCTTACAGCAAAAAAACCTCGATCAAGCGCCAGCGGAATAGCGAATTGTTTTTAATTATTATATACTCTGCATATGTGGTAATTCGCCAATGATGGCCTCACGCTCACGGCGGGCTCCACCACCGACGGCACCTCTCCGACCCCTCGATGCACCAATCACCCAAGCGAGACTTCAACGTGACCAACACAGCCGCTGAAACCATGACTTGTGGTATCTGCACAGAGCCTGGGACATTCGAATTGATAGAGCGGGAAAAGCCGCAGACAGCGCCCCCGGGATGGGTGCTGCTGGACATCCAGGCCATGGGTTTCTGCGGTACCGACTACCACATACTGGAGGGCAAACACCCCTTCCTCAACTACCCGCGCATGATCGGCCACGAACTCAGCGGCGTCGTTGCCGAGAGCGCCGAAGGCTGGCAGCAAGGCGAGCTGGTGGTGGTCAATCCCTACCTCTCTTGCGGCACATGCCGCGCCTGCCAGCGCGGCAAGCCGAACTGCTGTTACGCCATTGAAGTGCTCGGCGTGCACCGCGACGGCGGCATGTGCAGCCGCATCGCCGTGCCCGCAACAAACCTCTACTCGGCCCAGGGCCTGAGCTCAGAGGCGGCGGCGATGGTGGAGTTCCTCGCCATTGGCGCTCATGCGGTGCGCCGCTCACAGTGTGGCGAGCGCGATCGCGTGCTGGTCACTGGCGTTGGCCCCATCGGCATAGGTGCCGCGCTGTTTGCCCGGCTCACGGGTGCGGAGGTGCACCTGCGCGACATCAGTGCGAAGCGCCTGCAGGGCGCCGTGGATGCCTTCGGTTTTGAGCACACCCACTTGGTCGGGGACGCGCTGCTGGAAGGCGATCTTGCCGATGGTTTTGACGTAGTATTTGATGCCACGGGTGTTGCGGCGTCCATCGAGGCGGGTTTTCCGCTGCTGGCGCACGGCGGCACTTATGTGCTGGTCAGCGTGGTGCAGGGCGACATCAAATTTACCGACAGCGAATTTCACAAACGTGAGATGAGCCTCATTGGCAGCCGCAACGCCACCACAGAAGATTTTGATCGCGTCATTGTCGCCCTGAAAAACGGCGACATCGACAGCGACAAACTCTGCTCCGAAGTGCTCACGCTCGAGCAGACAAGCACGCGATTCGCCGAACTGGCGGCTGAGCGCGACTCCCTGATCAAAGCCATCGTCAAAATTGGCTAAACCCGCTTTAGCCTTGAGGAAGAACCCACTGTGAAGAGCCTTCAACTAAACCAAAACGACAACGTGGCCATCGCCATCCTCGCGCTTGAACAGGGCGAAACGGTCGAAAACACCGATGTCAGCACAACCACTGCTATCCCGCCCGGCCACAAGGTCGCGATCAACGCCATCAAACAAGGCGAAGCCGTGTACAAATACGGCCAGATCATCGGCAGCGCCAGCGCGGACATTCAACCCGGCGACCACGTCCATAGCCACAACCTCGGCATGGGGGAGTTCAAGCAGGACTACGCCTACGCCTCGGCGTCCACGCCCTTGCCACCGATCGATTCCAGCGCCACCTTCATGGGCTTCAAGCGCTCAGACGGCCAAGTGGGCACACGAAACTACGTGGGCATACTCACCAGCGTCAACTGCGCTGGCACCGTGGCGCGCATCATCGCCGACGCCGCCACGGACAGCGAGTGGCTCAAGGCCTTCCCCAACATCGACGGTATCGTGCCCATCGTGCACGGCACCGGCTGCGGCATGTCCTCCAGCGGCGAGAGCTACGACACCCTCTTCAGAACGTTGTCCGGCTACGCGCAGAACCCCAATTTCAGCGCCATTTTGATGGTCGGCCTCGGCTGCGAGATCATGCAGATCTCTGCACTGGTGGGCAGCTACAGCAAGGAAGACAGTGAGCGCTTCCGCTACATGACCATTCAAGAGTCAGGCGGCACCCGCCTCACCGTGGAGCGCGGCCTGGAACTGCTGCAAGAGATAGCGCCACTGGCCAACCAGGCCACCCGCACCGAATGCCCCGCCTCATCATTGGTGATCGGCATGCAGTGCGGTGGCTCCGACGGCTACTCTGGCCTGGGCGCCAACCCCGCACTGGGCGCGGCCTCTGATTTGCTGATCCGCCACGGCGGCACGACCTTCTTGTCCGAGACCCCGGAGATATACGGCGCAGAGCACCTGCTCACTCGCCGTGCCATCAACGCGGAAGTCGGCGAGAAACTCTGTGACCGCATCAGCTGGTGGGAAGACTACTGCGAGCGCAACCGCGGCGAGATGGACAACAACCCATCCCCGGGCAACAAGCGCGGCGGGCTGACCACCATCCTGGAGAAATCCCTGGGGGCAGTTGCCAAGGGCGGCACGGCACCATTGAGTGATGTGATCTTGTACGCAGAGCGCACCAAAAGCCGGGGATTGGTGTTCATGGACAGCCCCGGATACGACCCCGCCTCCTGCACCGGGCAGATCGCCTCAGGTGCGAACATCATCATATTCACCACGGGCCGGGGCTCGGTGTCAGGCTATAAACCCACGCCCTGCATCAAGCTTTCGTCCAACACCGCCATGTACGAGCGGCTGTCCGAGGACATGGACCTCAACTGCGGCGACATCATCGACGGTGATTGCACGATCGAGGAAAAGGGTGAAGAGCTGTTCAACATGATATTGGCGATCGCCTCTGGCGAAGAGACCAAAAGTGAAGCGCTGGGCTTTGGCGGCGCCGAATTTGTGCCTTGGCAGATCGGCGCGGTGATGTAGGCAACCTCTTTAGCCACTGCGAACAGACAGTAGAAAATGAAAGTGCTGAGCCCAAGGTCATAGGCCTGGGTTCAGCCTTTGCAAAGCCGGCATCAGAGATCCTCTCTGCTGACCGGCCCTGCAGTAACCGACCGCTCCAAGCTCACACAGAAACGTGCACACACGCCACTTCGTCGTGGCTCTGTGCTGCCTGCAGCGCAA
>JAWSVD010000273.1:0-487 GCA_033852095.1 Granulosicoccaceae bacterium
TGTACTGGCAGGTTGCGGGCGGTGCGGGTGATCTGGTGGTGGACAACGGGGGTCAGCCCTCGGTGGACAGCGGCACGACGGTGCGCAGCGTGGGCTTGCACACAGTGGGTGCGGTCACTCAGGTGGAAGGCAGTGATCTGTGGCGTGTCGAGCGCAGCCACTACGAGCAGTCCAGTACTGGGCAGTTGGAAGTGGGCACAGCAGTGGGCTCGGTGGCGTATGAGCGCTTCACTTTGACAGAGGCAACGGAACTGGAAGTGCGGCTGAACACGGAGCTGTTGTACCACAAGGGCGTGCGTGTGTTTAAGGACGACGACGGTCAGCTGGGTGCGGATGACTCGCAAGTGGGTCGGTTCAGCACTTACGGGACGGGTACAGAGCTTGTGGGTCAGCTGTCGCTAGAAGCGGGCAGCTACGTGGTGAGCATTTCGGACTACCGGACGACTCAGCAGCAAGACATCGATGGAATAGCACCCTACGGCGAAGG
>JAWSVD010000273.1:546-1646 GCA_033852095.1 Granulosicoccaceae bacterium
TGGTCGGTGTGCACAAGCTGGAGAAGTTGAAGGTACTCAACGGTGCGAAACTGAGCTTCGGCGAAGACAGGGTCAGTATTGCGGACGTGGCGAACAGCGAGATAGGGCTGGGCAGTGAGCTGCAAGTGGGTGACTTTGACGCAGCCACGCAGGCGGCCATCGCGGCCAGTGCTCAGCAGGGCGCGGTGAAGCAGAGCCGTATCTCGGCCTCGGTGGACGCGCTGGTACTGGGTGAGGGCGACTGGGAGTTTGATACCTTGACGGCCAACAGCTTGACCTTGCAGTCCGGTGCCAACCTAGAGGCGGCATCTGTTCAAGTGAACGGGGACTTCACCCTGGCGAGCGGCTCGACTTTGACGACGCCATCAGTGAATACAAGTGCGAAGCGTGTGCACGGCTTGGAATTGGCAGTGGACGGCAAGCTTCTCATCGAATCGGGCGCGCACATTAATCTGGATGGCAAAGGCTATCCGGCTAGCAAAGCAGGCCCAGACTACCGATCCACCAGCGGCACGAGCGATCGTTGCCACGGCGGTCGCATCGTGAGCGGGACGGGCTGTGAGTACGGCAGTTACTGGAGCGCGGAGTTCGCGGGCAGCGGTGGCTACTACAGTGGAGACTTCGGCGGTGGTTATGGTCGAATCCGAGCGGGCGAACTGATCGTGAACGGCGTGATCAGTGCGGACGGGCTGAGCGAGTCGGGTAACTACTACGACGGCGCGGGAGGTGGTTTGCACTTGGAGACTGAGAGCATCAGTGGCGTGGGTGAGATCCGAGCGAACGGCGGAAGCAGCCGAGGTCCAGGTGCGGGCGGTCGGGTGAGCTTGGTGGTGGGCAGCACGTCCTACTCCGGCAGTGTGACAGCGCGAGCGGGTGTTGACACCAACCTGAGTGCCACGGGAGAAGTCCCGGGCGCGGGCACGGTGTACTGGCAAGTCGCGGGCGGCGCGGGTGATCTGGTGGTGGACAACGGGGGTCAGCCCTCGGTGGACCGTGGCACCACGGTGCGCAGCGTGGGCTGGCACACGGTGGGGGAGATCGCTCAGGTGGAAGGCAGTGATCTGTGGCGTGTCGAGCGCAGGCACTACGAGCAGTCCAGT
>JAWSVD010000024.1:0-11408 GCA_033852095.1 Granulosicoccaceae bacterium
CAGAGGCCAAAGGTGACGAACCAGGTGTGCAACAAGACGGGGTGGTAGGGGTCTTTGATGTTCTCCTGCATCAGCTTCCAGTTGCCGGGGATACGTTGCTTGTTGTAACCCAGCAGGGTGAGCTTGCGGCCGTTGAACATGCGGTCAAAGTAGCCGAGCATGGTGGGGCCGAGGAAATCCTCGAGGGATTCGACATCGTGGTCGAAACTGGCAAACACAACGCCGCCGCGGCAGGCGACCAAGAGCGTGGTCAAACCGTGATCGGCGGTTTTAAAACTCTTGTCCATGCCGCCCTTGGCCACACCGTCTTGTTTGACGCCCCGGCGAAAGGGCACGCCTTGTAAATTACCTACCAGGTCGTAGTTCCACTGGTGGTAGGGGCAGGTGAAACTCTTGGCCTTGCCGTGTTTCTCCCGGCAGAACCGCATGCCGCGGTGGGCGCAGACGTTTTCGATAACATGGATGCTGTCATCCTCCTGCCGCACCATGATCACCGAGCGCTCGCCGATGACGGTGCGTTTGAAATCCCCAGCTTCGGGGATCTCGGCCTCCAGCCCCACATAACACCAGTGATTTTGATAGAAAATCTTTTCCAGCTCCTGCTGGTGCACATCGCTGTTGGTGTATGCCCAGAAGGGGATGCGGCTGGTGTCTTCCTGATCCCAGACGTGGGGCATCGAATGGTGCTTGTCTTGACTCATGCTGCTCACCTTTTGGTTAGGCCTTTGCTCGCCCTAGTGTTAGTTGCCCAAGTGTTAGCTACTGGGGGCTTTGTATTAACATCTGTGTCGTCTAATTCGCATGGGAAAAATTGCTGTGAAATTTTGCCCCGATTGCTGCCGAGCACTCAGACCCCGCTGGGGTAAAAAGCGTCTGCGTAGATATTCTCGATGGCCGCGCCGCGGTTGCTGCAGGCCAGAGAGGCCGCCTCCACCATGGTCGGTGCGCCGGCCAGATAGATGCGCCAGCGCGCTAGATCGGGGAAGTGCTCTGCGATGGCATCCGTCACCAGACCGCGATAATGCGGACTGTCGGCGGCGGCGTGATCCAGGGCAATGCGGTACTGAAAATGTGGGTACGATGCGGCCAGTGCCTGCAAGGTATCCAGCCCGTATAGGCTATCAACCGTGCGCGCCCCCAGCAGCAGCTGAATGTGATTCTGCATGCCCGATTCCAGCGCGCCGCGCACGATAGATAAAATGGGGGCCAGGCCTGTGCCCGTGGCGATGCACAACATCGGGTCGCTGGTTTTCTGCCGCAGATAAGACGCGCCCAGTGGGCCGCTGAGTTTGATTGAATCGCCGATTTTTAGTTTTGCGTCGAGCTGGCCGCTGACCCGGCCGCCGGGCACCACCCGAATATGGAACTCTAGCTCCTTGTCCTGCGCCAAACCCGCCATGGAGTAGGCGCGCGTGCCGCCGTCACGCCAGAAGCTCAGCTTGCAAAACTGGCCGGGGGAATAGTCAAAGGGCTTGTTCAGCTTGAGCCGTAGGCGCCGCACGTCATCAGTAATCACATCAAAGCCGATGAGCTCCGCTTTGAGGGTCTTGCTCGGGTGGGTGATGATCTCATCCACATCGGGAAGCTCGATCACGCAGTCGCTTTCAACGTGGCTTTGGCAGGCTAAGACGTATT
Source organism: Granulosicoccaceae bacterium (assembly GCA_033852095.1). Taxonomy (GTDB): domain Bacteria; phylum Pseudomonadota; class Gammaproteobacteria; order CALCKW01; family CALCKW01; genus CALCKW01. Next base: position 1,636 of record JAWSVD010000024.1, read on the forward strand.
GGCCGTGTTGTGCCAGCCGGCCTTCGGCCGCGGCCGGGCCGGTGACCGTGCCCTCGAGCACCTTGCAGCGACAAGTGCCGCAACGGCCGGATAAACAGCTGTAGGAAATGGGGATTCCATTGGCCAGCAGAGCCTCAAGCACGGTGCTGTCAGCGCTGGCTGAAATCGATTTTTCGAGCGGTTTAATAAGAATGTCCATCGTGGCTCTACAGTGCAGTGGCTGTAAGTGGCTTCGTTGTTCCCTATGGACACCGACTATATGCCGTGCTTAACTATTCAGACATAGAATATCGCTGATAGTAGGTATTCACGTTGGTGAGATCAGAGAATGATTCGACTGCAAGATATTGATTTGAATTTGCTGGTGGTTTTCCAGCTGATGTACCGCGAGCGCAAGACAGGCCTGGTCGCGGAGCACCTGGGCATCACCCAGCCGGCGGTCAGCAATGCGCTGGCGCGGATGCGCCTGGCCCTGGGGGACGAGCTGTTTGAACGCACCGCTAGGGGCATGCGTCCGACCCCCTTTGCTGACAACATCGCCGAGTCGATCGGCTATGCGCTGAGCACCCTGCAAGATGGCCTGAACTATCAGGAGCGCTTTGATCCGCCCTCCAGTGACCGCAGCTTTTGCCTCAGCATGACCGACCTGGGTGAAATCCACATGCTGCCGCGGCTGATGGCCTATTTGGCGGAGCACGCGCCGCACATCAGTGTCAGCACCGTGCGAGACCCGGGTCACTCACTGAAGGAAGACTTGGAGACCGGCAGTGTGGATTTGGCCGTGGGCCTGCTGCCGCAGTTGGAGGCGGGCTTTTACCAGCGGCGCTTGTTCGATCAGGAATATGTTTGCCTGATGCGGGCGGGGCACCCGCTGGCCAAGGGCACCTTGACGCTGAAGAAGTTTTTCAAGTCAGAGCACATCATCATCGAAGCGCAGGACACGGGTCACGGTCGGGTGGAAAAGCAACTCAGCCGCAGCGGTGCCCCGCGGGTGCGCAAACTGAAACTGCCGCATTTTATCTCTGCGCCCTATATTGTGGCCAAGACAGACCTCATCGCCACCGTGACCGAAAAGCTGGCCTTGCAGACCGCCGAGACGATGGGACTGATCGTCAAACCGCACCCGGTAGCAATCCCACCGGCGCAGATCAATATGTTCTGGCACCGCCGCTATCACCAGGAGACTGGCAGCATCTGGTTTCGCAACCTGATTCACGAGTTGTTTTCTGAATGAAAACGCAAGGGTGCTTCGTAGTGTGTTTGAAAACTGTGCCGATAAATAATTTGTGGCTGTTGTGATCTCGCTTCGATCCCGAGGGACGGCTTGAGCAAGCTCCGATAGAGCTTGCCTGTTCGCTCAGTGGGTGAGTCTAAGCACAAGAGCGAGACTCTTAGAACTTGCCATTGGCATTGGCGCTCTCGGCAGGGATCTCGGACACCACATCCCAGTGCTCGATAATCTTGCCGTCTTGCACCCGGAACAGATCATAGAAAGCCGTGTCAGTGCCGCCGAAACTGCCCTCAGAGGCGGTGAAGACAAAGTTCCCCTCCGCAACGCTCAGGTGGGTCTTGTGGTATTTCATCTCAATGCCGGCATCAGCTAGGGCGCTGAGGGCACCGAGCAATCCGTCGAGGCCATTGGGCACTTGCGGGTTGTGCTGGGTATACTCGGGCGCCAGGTAGTCGGCGATCGTTTCACCCTTGCCGTCAATCAAAATATCTTGGACAAATTGCAGCACGAGTGTTTTGTTCTCGGCTGTTTTATCAAAATCAATGATCTCGGTGGCGCCATAGATCATGCTGTTGCCCGAGGCTGTCTCTGCGGCAGGGACCAGGGCTTGTAGGTTGTCCCAATGCTCGGCCAGCTTGCCGTTTTCAACGCGGAAAACATCGAAGGCCACCAGTTTCTCCGCACCAAACAATTGGGCGTTCTGGTAGATGTTATGAGTGACCACTAGATTGCCCTCGGACAAAATACGCACGGTGGAGGCGTCGAAATTTGCCTCTTTCAGCACAGGCACTAGCCCGAGCAAGGGCTCAGGTCCGGTGGGGACGTGCGGGTTGTGTTGAATGTAGCCGTCGGCCAGAAGGCCGCGAGCTGTCTCTGGGTCGAAGTCCACAAACAGTGCATTGAGGGCCTGAGTGACCACGGTTTTATTGTTCAAAATGCCGTTGTGCTCTGTGGCGAGGGGCGTATGTGAGACGCTGGCAATTGTCATCGCCAGTGCGAGGGGAAGGATCTTCATGTGGGTACACTCCAGTTCAATGTGGTTGCGCCAAACTGTTCTTTTAGCGCGATTTCAGGGCTATCTTGCTGCATACTGATTGTCTTGAATAGAAGGCATTCGCCGGATGGAGTGTTCTGGAAATGAGTACAATCGATAATTCCAATTTGCGCCAGCTAGCCGTCTTTGCCCAAGTAGTTGAAAGCGGCAGTTTTGCCGCCGCCGCCCGGGCTCTGTCCAGCAGTCGATCACGTGTCAGCGAGCAGGTTTCTCAGCTGGAGCAGGCCTTGCAAGTGCGGCTGCTGCAGCGCTCCACCCGTCAGCTGGAACTGACCGCTGAGGGGCAATTGGTCTATGCGCAGGCGCAGGCCCTGCCGGATATTTTGCAACGCGTGGAAGCGGCAATATCCTCGCCGGAGCCAAGCGGCCGAGTGGCGTTGACGCTCAACCACGACATCGCTCACAAACATGTTCTGCCGCTGTTGGGCGAGTTCAGGGAGCGCTACCCGCAGGTGCAGCTGGATCTGGTTCTAGACGATGAAAAGATCGACCTCATTCACGACAAGATTGACTTGGCGATTCGTGTCGGTATTCCGGATGATGATTCACTGATTGCTCGGGTCATGCACGAGGAGTGTTTTTCGATTTATGCAAGCCCGGACTACTTACGCAAGAACGGCCACCCAAAGACTATCAAAGAACTCAGCGAACACCACTGGATCACACTCTCGCAATTGCACAACAACGGGCTGCAGCGTTTCAGACAGAGCGGAAAACACATCGAAGTTCAGCCAGATGACTATTGTCAGTGCAACTCGCCACTGATGTTGCAGCAGATGGTGATTAACGGCCTGGGCATTGGCGCAATGTTTGAGGCGACGGTGAGACCCGAACTGGCGCGGGGGGAATTGATCCACCTAATGCCCACTGTCGCCAGCGAAGCGCAAGTGTTCTATTTGATCTACCCCTCAAGACGGCAGCTGCCACTGCGCACGCGGGTTTTGATAGATTTTCTGCTTGAACGGGACGTGTTTGCCGCAGATGCGCTGTAAACACGGATCCAAATATGCCCTCATAATCAAAAATTAGCGCGCTAAAACATACTGTTTTCATTGGCGCTGGTACTGGGGATCTCTTGCAACACATCCCAGTGTTCGACAATTTTCCCGTTCGCATCGAGCCTGAAAATATCGATGCCCGCGTATTCCAGCCCGCCAGGCCAGATCTGATGGCAGTGCAGGATGACGTGATCGCGCTCGGCGAAGGCGCGTTTGATCTCCACCCGCTTGCCCGGGTATTCGGCCGCCATGCGCTCAAAGTATTCAATGAAAGCCTGTTTGCCATCGGCGACATGGGTGTTGTGCTGGGTGTAGTGTGTGCCGGCGTAGCGCTCTATTGCAGCCGCTGGCTCGCCATCATTGAACATCAGCTCATAGAAGGCGATCACCCTGACTTTGTTGTTGTCCTCATCGCTCATAATCTTTCGTCCATTGATGCGCTGCAAGCGCCGTTGTGCTCGGCGCTCTTGTGGCCATATTACTGTTGCCGCTCAGCTGTGCTTTAGAAGGGAAAGTGCTGCTTGGGGTCTTCGATGGTCAGCCAGCGAATCGAAGTGAAAGCATCGATACCGGCCTTGCCACCGAAACGACCGTAACCGCTGTCTTTTACGCCGCCAAAGGGCATTTGCGCTTCGTCAGCCACGGTGGGCCCGTTGATGTGGCATATGCCACTTTCGATTTGATCGGCCACGGTGAGCGCCCGCTGGATGTTGCTGCTGTAGAGCGCGGCGGACAAGCCGTAGGCGGTGTCATTGGCGACACGAATGGCCTCTTCGTCACTGGCAACACGCACAATGGCTTTGACGGGGCCAAAGCTCTCTTCATTGTAGATGCGCATATCGGCTGTCACGTTATCGAGCAGCGTGGCCTCTACCACTGTGCCCTGTCGTTTGCCGCCGGCGATCACTTTGGCGCCCTTGGCCACTGCGTCGGCGATCAGCTCATCCATGCGTTCGGCGGCCTCGGGGCTGATCATTGAGCCCAGCACCACCTTGTCGCGCGGGCTGCCGGCGGGCAAGTTGCCGGCCTTGGTGGCGAAGGCTGCGATAAAGGCGTCGGCGATGCCCGCGTGCACGATAACGCGCTCGGTGGACATGCAGATCTGGCCCTGGTTCATGAAACAACCAAACGCAGCGCCGTTGACCGCCGCGTCTAGATCGGCGTCGTCGAGCACGATCAGCGGAGCTTTGCCGCCGAGCTCCAGCAACACGGGTTTGAGCTGCTGGGCTGCCAGTGTGGCGACGATGCGCCCGACCTGGGTGGAACCGGTGAAGTTGATGTGGCGCACGGCAGGGGCGGCGATCAGCGCAGCGACAACGTCAGCGGCGTCTTCAGGGGCGTTGCTGATGACGTTCATCACGCCGTCGGGAAAGCCCGCTGTTCTAAAGGCTTCGCCAATGGCGAGGTGTGTGGCCGGGCAGAGCTCTGAGGCTTTTAGCACTGCGGTGTTGCCGCAGGCGATGGCCATGGCCACTGCGCGCACGCCCAGTATCACCGGTGCGTTCCACGGCGCTATACCCACGCACACACCTAATGGCTTGCGCTGGGACATGGCGAGGGTGCCGGGCTTGTTGGCGGGTATCACTTCGCCGCTGATCTGGGTGGTGAGGGCCGCAGCCTCGCGCAATATGCCCGCGCCTAACATGCAGTTAAAGCCCGCCCAGGGCCCGGTGGCACCGGTCTCCGTGATCATCATTTCGGTGATGTCGCCGCTCATGCTCTCCAGCGCGTCGGCGGCTTTCATCAGCAGTGCGCGGCGTTCGGATGGCCCTGTTTTAGACCAGGCAGGGAAGGCCTCGGCGGCGGCTTCGGTGGCTTTGAGCGCGTCGGCCACACTTGCAGCGGCCGCTTCTGTGGCCAGCTCCCCGGTCATCGGGTCGAGGCGTTTGTATGTTTTTTTATCGGTCGCGGCTGTGTGTTGACCGCCGATGAGCAGTGTTGTTTGCATGGTGATTTCCTTAAAATTGCAGTGTTTCGGCGAGGATGGACGCTTCCAGTCCGCCATCGCAGGCGATGTTGCTGCCGTTGATCCAGCGGGCCCCGTCGGATGCCAAGAACAAAATTGACGGCGCAATGTCATTGGCCGTGCCGGCGCGGCCAACCCGTGCGATGTCGCTGTCGACGCGTTCGTCGCCCAACACGGATCGGAACTGGGTCAGGATTGGGGTTTCCACCGGGCCGGGGCTGACGGCATTGATGCGAATGTTCTTGCGCTTAAAGACAGGCTCATGGGCAGCTTGGTAGGTCCAAAGCAGTAGAAATTCTTTGGAGGTGGGGTAGGCGATCTCATCAGTCACGCCGTGATCGGCGGCAAACTGAGCCGGATCCGGGAAGCCCTGTACGGCAACCGCCTTGCGGGCACGATCCACGTTGGGGCGCCAGCCAAAACCCGCCACCGAAGCGACGTTGATCACCGAGCCGTACTGATTCATCTTCGGCGTCAGCCCCAGCGACAGGGCGCGCAGACCGAGAAAATTGACCGCAAGCGTGGGGGCCACGCCTGATGTACCGGAGAGGCCCGCCACATTGGCCAGCGCATCTATGCCCTCTGGCAGTGCGTCAATCAAGGCCTGCACGCCCGTGGCAGTGCCCAGATCCGCCTCTATAAAGTGGCCAACGGGGTCAGACGGTTGATTGCGGTCCACCGAGAAGACGTTGGCCCCCATGGATTGGGCCAGCTCCGCGCTGCGCTTGCCGATGCCAGAAGCGGCGCCGGTGATGACGATGTTTTTTCCGATTAACATGAATGTCTACTCCTGTAGATGGGGTTGTTTCAGCACCCGGTAGCCGGTGGGGATCGCCTCGCCGGCCAGTCGCGGTTGTATCCAGCCCCAAAGACCGCGAGGGAAGAACAGGGCAAAGACGACCGCTACCACGCCCAGGCCCACCAGATACCAGGCGCCGAAAGCGCTGAAAAAAGTCTCTATAATAAAAAACAAGACAGCGCCGATGATGGCGCCCTCGATACGGCCGAGCCCGCCGACCAGCACCATGAACAACATGTAGGCTGTCCAGTGCACGCCGAAATAGGCGCGGGGCTGGAAATTAGACGCGGAGGCGAGCCAGAGAGCACCAGCGGCGGCTGTGCCCGCCGCGGCGAGCACAAAGACAATGCGTTTGGTGCGCATCACATCGACGCCGATGGATCGCGCGCCGACCTCGTCGTCGCGAATCGCGGTGATCGCCGCACCGGTGCGGCTGCGCAGTAATACAAGCAGTGCCAGTAGGGCGATCACGGTGATAGCCAGCCCCAGCCAGAGGGTCAGTTTGCTGCGCAAAACGATGTCATAACTGTTCAGAGAAATCAGTGAAGTGCCTGTCTCTCCTTGGATGAGTGGGTCCAGATTGACGCACAGGTGCGCCAATGAAGACAGCACCCACATGCCGATCGCGAACTCGCCGTCGCGCAGGCTGAGCATGAACAGCGAGCTGAGCCAGCCCAGTGCCGCGCCGATGAAGACAGAGGCGATGATGGCGAGGTAGGGGTCCAGCCCCGCGTCGGCCAGGCGCACGGTAGTATAGGCGGCCACACCAAAGAACAAAGTCTGGCCGATGGAGACAAGCCCGGCGAAGCCCGCCAGTGCGTTCCACATCACGGCGAGCAGCAGGTACACCAGCAGGGCCACGGCTCTGCCGCTGCTGCCGACGCCAAACAACCAGGGGGTGGCTGCAAGTAGCAGCACCGCGAGTATCATCAGTGCGGCGGTCAGCTGAGCTGTCTTGCCGCCGCGACTGACTATCAGTTGCCCGCTCATGATGTTGTAGCTCCTGTAAACAAGCTGCGCACGCTGAAGTTCTGGCTGCGCAGGCGGATAAAGACGGCGGCCAGAAAGGCGAGGTGGCCGCCGATCAGAAAGCCCTGGGTGTGCAGCATGGCGGCGAGGGACTGCGCCAGCGCCAAGACCATCGCGCCAATCAGTACCCGCCACAGCGAGCCGGTGCCGCCGATCACCACCGCTTCGAAGGCGAACAATAATTGCGTGCTGCCACTGTAGGGCCCCCAGGTGCTGCGCAGTCCCAGAGCTGTTGCAGCTATGACCCCCGTCGCCAGCGCTATGCCGGTGGCGATCGCCGCAGTGCGCGCCGTGTCGATGCCCAGCAGGGCGGCGGTGGCGCGATCCTGTGAGGTGGCTTGTATGCGGTGGCCGAGATTTGTATAGCGCAGCATGCCGTCCAGCAGCGCGATCATGAGCAGTGCTGCGATCAAAGTGAAGACACTGAGCTTGCCGATGAATAGATTACCGGGCAGCTCGTAGGAGGCCCAGGACAGATCGCCCACCAGGGGGGCGAGCGAGTAGTTGTCGGCGCCAAAGCTCTGGAATAGCAGGTTGTCGAGGATGATCGACAGGCCGAAGGTCGCCAGCAGGGGCAGCAGCTCACCGCCTTCTGAGGCGCGCGCGAGAATGCCGCGGTGTAAGATCAAGCCGAGCACAAACATGGCGACGAGCATGAAGCCGATTGCCATCGGGAGGGCCAGCTGGAATTGATTGCCCAGCAGCCACAGGCCGTAAGCTGCGACAACGATAAAAGCGCCGTGTGCCAAATTGATGATGTGCATCACCGAATACATAAAGGCAAGCCCGGCAGCGAGCACCGCGTAGTAGCCGCCGAGCAAGATGGCGTTGATGATTTGGTAGCTCATCCGGCATGCTCCAGCGGTTGGCCAAAGCAGGCGGCGATCAGCTTGTCGGTGTCGGTGTCATCGGGGGTGGTGTGCAGGGCGCTGCGTCCCTCGCATAACACCATCAGCTGGTCGGCGCTGCGCAAGGCGCGAGCGACATCCTGCTCCACCACCAGTAGGGCCAAGCCGCTGTCACGCAGTGTCTCTAAGGTTTGGTAGGCCAGCTCCACCGCTGCCGGTGATAGCCCCAGCGATACTTCATCGAGCATCAGCACGGCAGGGTTGCCCATCAGCGCGCGGCCTATGGCGACGGCCTGTTGCTCGCCGCCGGAGAGCTTGCCCGCGGCAGCATTGTCCAGTTTGACGAGGTTTGGGAAGGCGGCGTAGACCGCGTCTATGTCCCAGTTGCCCGCGCGTCCGGTGCAACGACCCAGTGCGAGGTTCTCGCGCACGCTCATCTGCGGGAACAAGCGTCTGCCCTCGGGCACCAATGCCAAGCCCGCGCGGGCGCGTCGATGCGCTGGCAGCTGGCTGATGTCCTCACCGTTCAATAACACTGTGCTGCAGTCGCTGGCATGGTCGCCGGCGATGCTGCGCAATAGGGTGGTTTTGCCGGCGCCGTTCGCGCCCAGTAGGAACAGCGTCTTTCCGCTGTGCAGTTGCAGCGATACACTGTGCACGGCTTGCAGTTGGCCGTGCGATGCATTCAGCTGTGATACCGCCAACGCGCTCATGCGGTCGCCCCGAAATAGGCTCTTTGCACCTGCGGTGATTGCATCACGGACTGTGGTTCACCGTCGGCGAGGATCTCGCCCTCCGCCATGCAGATCAAGCGGGTGCAGCAACGCAACAGCAGGCGCATGATGTGTTCTATCCAGACCAGGGCTATGCCACGGTCGTGTATTTTCATCAGCAGCTCAACCAATCGATCGCCCTCGGCGTCGTTCAGACCGCCGCCGATCTCGTCGAGCAGCAGTATTTTGGGGGCAGTCGCCAGCGCGCGGGATAACTCTAAACGCTTGCGATCCAGCAGTCCCAGTGAATCGGCGCTGCGATTGGCCAATGCCGCCAGTTGGGTTTCCTCCAGTACCTGCCAGGCTTCATCTAAGGGCTGAGATGGCGGCGTGGCGCGGCCGTGGTGCACCGCCACCAATACATTCTCAAACACGGTCATGGCTGCAAAGGGACGCGGCACCTGGTGGGTGCGCGCGAGGCCGCGATGGCAGCGCTGCGCTGTGTCCAATTCGGTGATGTCATCGCCGAGCAGGTGCACCCGGCCGGTGCTCGCCGAGAGCGCACCGGTTAAGAGATTCATCAGTGTGGTTTTGCCTGCTCCGTTGGGGCCCAGCACACCGACAATCTCCCCGCTGCCGACTTCCATCGATATGTCTTTGAGCACAGCGTAGTCGCCAAAAGATTTGGAGAGTGCTGTGGATTTCAGTACGGTTGCAGCGGGTGTCATGGTCGGCTTATGTCCTGCGTTTAGGCGTTGTAGGGAACGAGTGTTCCGGCCACCGGCACTTGTGTATCCGTGGCGTTTTCGGTGATCACATAATCGAAGTCAAAGTCCCCGCCCTTTGATCGCTGCCACTGGGTCCCGATGATGGGGCCGGTCGCCACGTTCTTGACCGGGCCAGAGTTGAAATCCACCGTGCCGCCGATGCTCTGCGCTTTGAGTGTGGGCAGGGCGGCCGCCACCGCTTCTTTGTCTTTGGGATCAGACGCCGCAGCGAGTGCAGCTAGGGTGACGTCGATAGCGGAGAGGCTCGCGCCCAGCTGCTGGGTCCATTGCTTGTTGGTGGCCGCCTCGTAGCCATCGCAGAGCTGCACGCCATTGAGTCCGGTGACGGGGGAGCTGTAGGGGAAATC
>JAWSVD010000274.1:0-2436 GCA_033852095.1 Granulosicoccaceae bacterium
GCGCCCGCATGAACCAAGAGATGTTCATCAAACGCGTATCAATGTGTGAGTGTCTATGACCCTGCTATCGTCCATGTCTCAGAATGTACCACCCCGTCTTGGCCCATGGCAGAGTAAGCGCTGTATCTGATCATCAACACACTGCCGGCAGGTATTTTTAACAGCTCAGCCACTGATTCAGTTTCAAGCAAAATAGTTTGCTCACCGAGCTGAATGCTGGCGCAAGCCTGCGGTGTGTGGGTGTCCACTGATTCCACCTCGCTCATATCGACCCTCAACACCACGGCCTTATCGCTATCAGCGCTCGCCACAGCCACAGCAGATACGACTGCACGGATGTCACATTCGGTGAAGCTGGACGCGTGAACAAATGAAGAGCAATACCCTGAGCAAAACAACAGAAGCGAACTCAGAGCCGAATAGCGACGTTGCCACGCAGACCCTTTGAATATTCCGGCGCTACTCTTCATAGAGATTTATTGTCATATCACAGGCTTCATCACGCAGTGGGATCAGCGCTTTGTATTGCTCGGATGTGTAGATTCTTTCGGCAGCAGCCATGTCCGGGTAACGAAACACGGCCACAATGTGCGGGGCGGAATTGCCCCCTGCCATCGTTTTTGAAAACCCCCCTCGCACCACCACCTCAACATTAGCGTCTTCCATCAGGGCAGCAGCGGCCTCTAAATACTGCTGAAACTTTTCTGCGTTTTTTATGGTTGCGTAGGAGAAATTTAGAACGGTCATTTTCTACATCCTGAGAATCATGGTTGTGGTGGATCAGTGAATATTATCTACAGGCCTAAATTGACTACCTGCAGTACATCGTCCACGAATGCAATGCAAGCCAGCGAGACGGAATTATTCAGGGAAATTCTGCCATATCAGAACCACATAACGCCCACAACACGGGCCTGTACGCAGCGGCGAAGCCGCTGGCTGGAGGTCCGACCCCAGCTTGCAGGGTTTTCGTGGCTGTTTTTGCTAGGAATTTTCTCTACGCCTTAGATAAGTTAATAAATCTAGCACATCACCCTTACAGCCACTGCAAGTAAAGTCGAGAGGGCCAAGATTTACGGCGATACCAACCTCATCACAGTATCTCTGGATATTGCGAAGAAATCCGTCTAGCTCTTCTTCAGAAGTTACTCCGAGAGTAATGTTACTTACTTGATGCTCTCGATCAGAGTGCGCAATACGCTTGTTTCTTGCTGACTTTATTTTTTTTCCAAATTTGAGAAGATCGCGAGAAAGGTCTTTTATCTCTTGGCTTGACGAACCGCACACTTCAAGCTGTTCATCGATCAAATTAATCGTAATGTTTTCTAGCACATTGCCCTGTCGATTAGCCGAAGCAGGGTCCATAAGCTTACAAGCCTGAAGAATAAAATCACGGTGCATTATCTCGGCAATTTCGCTAAAGAATGTTGCCGCCACGTCTCCTAATATAACTCTATTTTCCTCGTTATAGAGCTGAGTATAAGTACTGTATTTTTGCCTTATCTCTATGCAGTGACCTCGAAGAAGCTCAAAGTCGCCAACCAGTTTGGAATTGATCATTTCGCATACCTCACAGTCTGGCTCAACGAAAGGCCCGTCGAGCATAAATGAATCAGAACAGTGTTGAGCAGCTCACCTGCGCTTCTACACCACTGTTTCATGTATCGCCTACAACCCAAGGCTGTAGTTGAGTCACGATGGAAACGTCTCATTTGGCACTCACAACGCCCTTCCTTGATCAATTCTCATCGACAGTCTCACGGGGCTCTGCCTTCTTTTTTAGCGGCTTTTCGCGCGATTTTGTGCTGCCCACAAACGGAAACAGAAACTGCCGCCAATAGCCATTGGGGATATAGCTGCCCACCACGCCGTAGCGCTCGGGCCATTTTTTGTCGGAGCTGACCGCCGTGCCAAAGAGGTAGTCCAAGAAGGCAAAGTGCGCGGCGTAGTTACGGTCGATGGCCTCTTTATCCCTCGCGTGATGCCAGTGATGAAAATTAGGCGTGACGATGATGTAGCGCAAAGGCCCGAGCCGCACGCTGACATTGGCGTGATTGAACACCGCTTGAAAGCCCACGATCAACACATAGACATCAATGGCCTCTTTGCTGAAACCCAACAGATAGAGCGGCAACAGAACCGACGTGCGCGTGACGATTGTCTCCAGCAGGTGCTGCCGCGAACCCGCCAACCAATCCATGTGAACGGTGCTGTGGTGAATGGCGTGATAACGCCACAGGTACGGCACTTGGTGGTAGGCGCGGTGTGTCCAGTACTGGGCCAAATCGGCCACCAAGACTACCAATGGAGCAGCCAGCCACAGCGGCAACGCGTGCACCCCTTGCTGCAATGTGCTGAAATTGGCCCAGCCAAAGACATTGTTGATGATGAAGTTGGTCACCAGCAGCGTGAACCCCACCAGCAGGTGATTCACCG
>JAWSVD010000275.1:0-3616 GCA_033852095.1 Granulosicoccaceae bacterium
GTCTTGTGCTCGAAGATGAGCAGCTCAACGATATAATCGATGGCGTGGGCTGAACTTGTTGCCAGCAGCGCGAAGCCCAGCAGTAGCGATTTTTTTATCATGCGTTTTCTAAGCTTCCAGTTGTTTTAACAGCGCTTCTGCAGCGTCGAGTCTTGTCTGTCGGTCTCGCAGATCCGCGCTGATGCGCAGTGCGCTCTGTCCTTCAAATTTATAGGTCTTGGACTGTTTTTGCACCAGTTCGATCAATATCATCAAGTCCACTTTGGGCTTTTCGGTGAACAGCACCCGCCCGCCGGCGGCGTTGAAATCAAGTTTCTTGACGCCCAGGGTCTCACAGCGCAGTTTCAATTCTGTCACAGCGATCAAATTTTTTCCCTGATCGGGCAGCAGACCGAAGCGGTTGATCAATTCCACCTGAATCTCGTGCAGTGCGTCTAGATCCGCGGCGCTGGCGATGCGCTTGTAGAGCACCAGCCGCATGTGCACGTCGGGCACGTAGTCCTCCGGCAGCAGCGCCGGCATGTGTAGGTCAACTTCGGTGTTGTCCATCAGCGGCGCGTCCACCTCGGGGATCAGCCCCGATTTGAGTGCCTTTACCGCGCGTTCGAGCAGCTCGGTGTAGAGGCTGAAGCCGATGGCCTGGATCTGCCCGCTCTGGCCCGCGCCTAGCAGTTCGCCGGCGCCGCGAATCTCCATGTCGTGGGTGGCGAGGGTAAAGCCCACCCCCAGCTCTTCCAATGATTCAATGGCCGAGAGCCGCTTCTCCGCATCGCTGGTCATGCTGCCCTTGGGCGGTGCGATCAAATAGGCGTAGGCGCGATGGTGGGAGCGGCCGACGCGACCGCGCAGCTGGTGCAGCTGCGCCAGGCCGAGCTTGTCGGCGCGGTCGATGATGATGGTATTGGCAGAGGGCACGTCGATGCCGCTCTCGACGATGGTGGTGCAGACCAGCACATTGAAGCGCTGGTGATAAAAGTCGAGCATGACTTCTTCGAGCTCGGACTCGGCCATCTGGCCATGGGCAAAGCGCACGGTCGCTTCGGGTACCAGCTGCTCGAGGTCACGGCTGACCTTGGCGATGCTGTCGACGCGGTTGTGCAATACGTAGACCTGGCCGCCGCGGGCCAGCTCGCGCTGCACCGCCTCGCGCACCACCTGGTCGTTCCACTCGCAGACGAAGGTTTTGATGGCGTGGCGGTGTGCCGGCGGTGTGGCGATGATCGAGAGATCGCGCATGCCGGCCAAGCTCATGTTGAGCGTGCGTGGGATGGGGGTGGCGGTCAGGGTGAGCAGGTCCACCTCGGCGCGCATGGATTTCAGCGCTTCTTTGTGGCGCACCCCGAAACGGTGCTCTTCGTCGATGATCACCAGCCCGAGGTTCTTGAACTTCACGTCCTTGCTGAGGATCTTGTGGGTGCCGATGACGATGTCCAGGGAACCGTCGGCGATGCCTTTGAGGGTCTCGTTCTGACCGGCCTTGCCGCCAAAGCGCGAGAGGCCGCCTATCTTGATTGGCCAGTCGGCAAAGCGGTCTTGGAAGTTTTTCAGGTGCTGCTGCGCCAGCAGTGTGGTTGGCACCAGTACCGCCACCTGACCACCGCCGTCCGCGGCGACAAAGGCGGCGCGCATGGCCACTTCTGTCTTGCCAAAACCCACGTCACCGCAGACCACGCGATCCGCCGGTTGCTCGGAGCGCAGGTCCGCCACTATGTCTTCAATGGCGCGCTGCTGGTCCTCGGTTTCTTCAAAGGGGAAGGCGGCGGCGAAGGTCTCGTAGTTGGCCACGTCCAGCTCAAAGCTGCGGCCCTTGCGGGCGGCGCGGCGGGCGTGGATGTCGAGCAGTTCGGCGGCCACGTCGCGGGCCTTCTCGGCAGCTTTGCGCTTGACCTTGGCCCATTGCTCAGAGCCCAGCTTGTGCAGTGGCGCTGTTTCTTCATCGGCGCCGGAGTAGCGGCTGATCAAATGCAGGCTGGACACCGGCACGTAGAGCTTGGCGTCGCTGGCGTAGAGCAAGGTGAGGAATTCGGTCTTGGTGCCGCCCACGTCGAGGGTGGTCAGGCCTTGGTAGCGGCCGACCCCGTTGTCGATGTGCACCACTGGCGCGCCGACTTGCAGATCGGCCAGGTTGCTGATGAGCGCTTCGGCTTTGCGCGCATCGCGGCGCTTGCGGTTGCTCTGGCGCACCCGTTTGCCGAGCAGCTGGGTCTCGTCGATGATGGCCACGGCGCAGTCGGGGCCCTGCAAACCACTGGCCACTGGCGCCACGGTGATGGCACGCTGATGGTCGCTGTCGAGGAAGCCCTGCCAGTCCTCGACCGCTTGCACATCGTGGCGGTTGTCCTGCAGCAGGCCGAGCAGGGCCTCGCGACGCCCGGGGGATTCAGCGGTGAACAGCACGCGCCCCGAGTAGCCATCGAGGTATTTCTGCAGCAGGATCAATGGGCTTTCATGGCGTGCGTTGACGCCATAGCTGCCCGGCAGCTGACTGCCAAAATTGTAGGCTTTTGGCTCAGAGGACTCAAAGCTGTGCAAGTGAATGGGGGCTGAATCCGTGAGGGTCTTCTGCGCCTCTTCGTCGCTGAGGAACACCTCTTCGGGCGGCAGCAGCGGGCGCTCGACGTCGTAGCGCATCTGCTCGTAGCGGGTGGCGATGTTCTGCCAGTGTGCCGTCATGGCGTTGCTGCAGCCGTCCAGCGCCAGCAGGGAGTGTTTGGCCGGCAGGTAATCCGCCAGCGGCACCAGCGGCTGATCAAAGAACAGCGGCTGGTAGTACTCGATGCCCGATGAAAGCAAGCCGTTGCTGACGTCGCGGTACATGGGGCAGTTGCTGTAATTTTCAAAGCGGTCGCGAAAATTCTGCCTGAAGGTCGTGATGCCCGCTTCATTAAAAGGGAATTCTTGCGCCGGCAGCAGGGTGACAGATTCCACCTTGTCTTTGGCGATCTGGGTTTCCACTTCAAAGCTGCGAATACTGTCGATTTGATCGTCGAAAAAATCCAGCCGGTAGGGCGCATTACTGCCCATCGGGTAGATGTCCAGTATGGAACCGCGACGCGCGTATTCTCCGGGCTCCAGCACCTGGTCCACCGCTCGGTAGCCAGCAGTGCTCAGCTCCGCACGTAGCTTATCTGGGTCCAGAGTTTGGCCTGTCTCCGCCACCAGCGAGAACTGGCTCATGTGGCTCGGCGGTGCGAGCCGTTGCATCAAGGTCGACACCGGCAGCAACAGCACCCCGCGCTTGGTGCGCGGCAGATGGAACAGCGCCTCTATGCGCTGCGAGACAATGTCCGAGTGCGGGGAAAAGGGGTCGTAGGGCAGCGTCTCCCAATCGGGGATGACCAGCAGCGGGCGGTTCTTGGGCAAGAAAAACTGCAGCCCCGCTTCCAGTTGCGTGAGTTCGCTCATGCCCGGCACCAGCACCACGCACAATTGTTTGATGCGTGTGGCGTGCTCGGCGATGGCGAGGGCCGTGGCGGCGCCGTGGAGCTGGCCCCAGTGGCGGCTGGATTCTGGCGGTTTAGCGAGGATTTGGGTCACGGGCGAATGTTCGAATGGCGAATACGCTAGTTTATCAAAGCTGGCGATAAGCTGCAGGCCGAGCTTGTTAATGGACGTT
>JAWSVD010000276.1:0-6096 GCA_033852095.1 Granulosicoccaceae bacterium
TGCTCTGGCCGATCAAAGTGAGCTCAGTTTGACCGTGTATACCGATTCGCAAAATATCATTGGCCTGCCAGCGCGGCGTACCCGCTTGGAACAAAACAATTACTGCTCGGCTAACGGTAAACGGCTCAATAATTATCTGCTTTACCAGGAGTTCTACCGGCTAGTCTCTAGCGTGAACATCGAATGGGTCAAGGTTGTGGGCCATCAGATATCGAGCAAGAAAGATGAGACCGATAGGTTGTTTGCTTTGGTGGATCAAGCCGCTAGACAGGCATTGCGGGAAGAGTTCTAGCGTGCGTTGTAGGTGCCCAACTAGCACAAGCGATCCATTAAATTGAAATGTAGGGTTAGGGCCAACTCCGGTTTCTTAGGCTATACGATGCCCGTAGGGTGCCGCTGAGCGCAGCGAATCGCACCACCCAACGTCAATCAAGCGAAGATATCTGGGCAAAGCACGGTGCGTATAGCAAGTCCGGCCACCTTGCGGCTAGGCGCAATCTGCGCGTGCCTTGATCTAAGCCTCGTCGATATTGGTGTTAGAACCTTCACCAGCCGCAAACAGCTCGCGGAACTGCTCGAGCCCTTGTTGCACCAGCTCGTAGGTATTCGCTATGTCCTCAGCGATCGATCCCTCGAGCACTGACAAGCCTTCAAGAATATCCTTCGCAGCGGCAAAGCCTTGTTCCACGCCTGAGCTGATCAATTCGATAAATCGATCGGCCTGTTCGGGCTCTGCGAGCTCTGGGTGCAGCTCTTGAAATTTCCCAAAAGAGCCAATAGAGGCGCTGAGGATGCGCTCGGCAGTCGCCTCCGATGAGGTATCCAGGGCCTCTGCCTGGGTGCGCTCGACCGCGTTTTCGCCCAGAGTTGGTGCCAGCTCTGCATTTATTGCGTTAATAGCCGTTTGGTATAACAAGCTAAGCGGCTGGCCAGGCACCGACAAGCTGGCGTTTTGATTGGCCTCCAGAATAGCAAGGTTGTGTTGTTTCGTTCGCAGAAGTCGCGACTCTGTCGCGCTGAGTTGATCTGTGCTGGCTTTTATTTCAGCCGTGCCTGTTTGTAGGGCGCCAGGCTTCACAGCCGCCGCTGCCTTAGGCATCGATGGTGTTTCCAGTGCTAAAATAGCCATTAGATTGCTCGCTGAGGTGATCACTGATCAGGCTCTAAACTGAAGAAAAAAGTAGAGCTACAGCCACGCTATCGGCTGTTCTTCAGCCGATCTTAGATCGATAGCAGAGTGCACAGTGTTATGCATTGAGAATTGGTACCGTGCAGCACACGAGAATGCTACATTTAATGCAGTGATTGCTTGCGCTATAAGCTCTGATTAAATGGTGGTTTCAGCAAGGATCGCGCTGCGGCTCAGAGCCACTGTGATTTTGGCTTTGGCCTAAGAGTGTCGCTCGTTTTCGACTCTACCCACATCTAGAGCGCTGCCATCCTTCTTCAGTCATCACTCAATTACTAAGGTACGCAGAGCAAAACATGACAGACGAAAGCAAGCAATTTAAACTGCCAATCTTGTATTCCCTGCAGCACTGCCCCTACGCCATGCGGGCCAGAATGGGCCTTATGCTGGCCGCGCAGCCGGTGATGCTGCGCGCGGTTGTGACCAGAAACAAACCGGGCGAAATGCTCGCCGCATCGCCCAAAGGCACTGTGCCAGTCTTGGTGCTGGGTGACGGCGCTGTGATCGATGAGAGCCTCGACATCATGCTCTGGGCCTTGCAGCAATCAGACGCCTGTAACATGCTCATGCAAGAGGACGAGCGCGCGCTGCACGCCATGCTGGCGCTTATCCACCGCAACGATGATGACTTTAAGCCTGTATTGGAAAAGTACAAAATGGCAAAACGAAAGCGTGACCCTGACGAAGCGGTGTATCGCCAGCAGTGTGAGGTGTTCGTGGCAGAGCTTGAGCTGCGTCTGAGCGGACAGCCGTATCTTATGGGTGCCAAGGCCAGCTTGGCCGACTACGCGTTGCTGCCCTTCATTCGCCAGTTTGCCCGCGTCGACAGGCACTGGTATCTGCAATCGCCTTATCCTCAGCTCCGCCACTGGCTGGACCGCCACCTGCAACAGCCGATGTTTACCAAGGTCATGGCAAAGTACCCGCTGTGGATCGATTGCGGGCAGGCATTTTTGTTTGCAGCGGCCAGGAAGTGAAGGCCGCTCTCAGTAGCAGACCAGCGGCTGTCATGAGCGCAGGGAATGGATTGTTGCTGCAGAGCTGAAACGCATAAAGTAGATCAATTCTAGAGCTGACTTTGTTTGTTAGCCCAAACTAACTTTGCTGTGCGAGATCGTCATTCAGTTTGAACCGAGAAATCGTGTTCATCAGCGATTCTGCTTGTGACTCGAGTTCAATTGACGTGTTAGCTACTTCGCCCACAAAACTCGACGTCGATTGCATTGACGTCGTCATTTCAGCGATGGAGTTGGTGATAACTTGCAAGCCTTGATTCTGTTCGGAAGCTGACTGGGAGATGTCGTTGACCGTTTCAGAGACATCTTTTATGGCGTCAATGATACTTTTGAGTGTGCTGCCCGATTCATTGACAAGCGCGGCCCCCAGGGTGACGCGGTCTGTGGTTGTCTCGCTGAGTTTCTTGATATCGCTAGCAGCGGTAGCACTGCGTTGAGCTAGGCTTCTCACTTCAGTCGCCACAACCGCAAAGCCCTTGCCTTGTTCACCAGCTCTCGCGGCCTCAACAGCTGCATTCAGAGCCAGCAGGTTGGTCTGAAACGCGATCGAGTCCACGATGCCGGTTATATTGCCAATCTCACCACTGGATTCGCTGACATCCACCATGGCGGCGATGGTTTTCTCAATAATCTCGGCACCGTTTGAGGCGGCTGAGCTCGTGCTGGCTGCCTTCTTCCCCACGCTTTTGGCATTCTCTGCGCTGAGCGCCATGGATTGAGACATCTCAGTCAGGCCAGAGGATGCTTCTAGAACGGTGGATGTCTGTCGCTCAGATTGCTCCGCCAGTGCGCGGTTTCCATCTGAGATTTGTCGCACAGAGGTGGCCACGGCTTCTGCCGATTTTTTGGTCAAACTGATGGTGTCGTGCAAATTGTCGCAAAATAGATTAAACGCTTTTGCAATGCTGTCAATCTCGTCTCTCCCGCTGTGATTGATTCGACGAGTCAAGTCGCCGTCGCCCTCAGCTATCGCGAGAATACGGGCTCTTATATCAGCGAATCTACGAACCAGCCGTGTCGGTGTATAGAGAGCCATCGCTACGCCAAAGACGGCAGCAATAGCCGCAATAATGGTCAGTACATGGGTGGTTTTTTCTGAGGATACAACCACCGAATGAACACGTTCAGATGCTGCAGTGAGCCATTCGCTTTTTATTTGAGAGAGCTGCGCATTCAGTGCGTCAAATTTCTCGCGAGACTCCCCGTTGCTCAATTCGTTTGATTTGATGTTGTTCATGAAGCTGTTTTCTGAACGCAGCAGAACAATTTCCTGACTGATCGCCATCCACGCTCTCGTGTTGGCAACGGCAGAGTCTATGTGTTGTATTTGGGCTTCGTCAGTAAAAAGCTGGGAGATGCTGATGATTCCGGAAATTGCAGTGTCTAGGTTCTGAGTGTGCCTTGCCGCTAACATCGGGAATTCAGGGGAATTCGCTTGCGTAGACAGGCTCGAACGCTCATCCAAGTACGCTGCATTGACGGCTGAGGAGACGTCATACAGCTTGTTGATGGCGGGCATTTCCACGTCGGCGACTTGTTTTGCCTCGCCTGATAATGAAACGATGGTATACCGACTAAACCCAATTATGCACAGAACCGTTGCCACCAAGATAAACAACGGCATGGCGAGTTTGAATTTCACGGATTGAATAATTGACTTTTTATTCGTGCTCATCCTTCTTCTCTTCCAGTAGTTAACCGTAAATTGAATATCGACAGGGCAGTGATTTATATGAGTAGAAGTTCATGTGATCAGATATGACTTCATCTGGCCTATACAGGGTGGAAGAGGGTTACAGGAATTTTGGGTAGGGGCCTTCGTCAGTGCGGCGTCATGTGATCGGCCAGTAAAATAGTACAGCTTTACCTCAGCTGCATATTGATAGGATTCGCAACCGTGACAGCATTGTTGCGATTCATCTGCTGTGAAGTGATCAGGGGTCACAAGAGGGTAGATGTCGGCGTAGATGCCGCGCGGAGCATTGCAGCGATGAATCAGTGTGTAGCAGGGGAAACAATGCATCAGATTACATGGGGAAGTGCTGATTCTCCCAGTTAAAGCCAAAGAATCCGGCGGGTAAATTTTTGCACAGCAAAAAATAATTTTTAAGTAGACATCCAGGCTTTCGCGCCCCTGTGATCTGAAAGGTTCAGAAAAGCACTGTGCGGGATTGTGCTAGAAGTGTCTTAACATTTCTACACAGAGGCCAGCGCTTCTGTTCCGGTTCCCTTTGGGTTTGATTGATGTGTTATCTGCTCATGGCTGACGTATAGAGCTGGGTGAGACGGCGGCTGCTGTGTTGCCCCAGGCCGCGCGAATATAGCTCATCACAGCGGCGATTTGATGATCACTCAGCTGATGCGAGAAGGCAGGCATGCCGTGCGGCCTGGGGCGGCCTTCAGTGCTGGCACCAAACCCGCCAAACATCACGGACTTGAGGGCGTTGGCGGTGGGTTGGCGAGCACAGCGTGGTTACCAGCCAAGGCAGGGTAGCGCCGCTCTTGGCCTTCGCCCGATGCGCCGTGGCAATCTTCGCAATGTGTGCCATACAAAATCTCCCCCTCCAGGTACCGTGCTTGCTTTAATCGTGCGTTGGCATAGGTGGGTGTGGCCAGCTTGTCAGGAGGCTGCTGCAGACTCGCCAAATATTCGATCATGGATGCCAGCTCTTCGCGCTTTAGATATTGCAAGCTGTGAAATACCACATCAGCCATGGGGCCGGACATGACCTGCTTTTGATTGATGCCTGTCTTCAGCAATTCTGCAGCGCATCACTGCACAGCTCCACAAGGGGCTGGGAGCTTTCTGATCGCAACACGGGGCGTCGGCAGGCTGACAGCATGGGCTATCCAGTGCGCGACAGCGTCGATGTCAGCGCCGCTCAAGGCCTTGGCCACATCGGCCATGCAGTCGGGTTGGCGCGCATGCCGAGTATCGCTCTGCCAAGCACCCAGCTGAGCGCTGATATAGGCGGGGCTCAACTCCCGCAGCCCGGGGATCGCGAAGGCGTCGCCGCGCAGATCCGCGCCGTGGCATGCCACACAGGCAGGGCGCTCGGCCGTGCTCTCTTGCACCAGTTGCTGGCCCGCGGCGTGAGTTGCTGGTCCTGGGCTCAATTAGATGCCGGCCCGGTGATTGACTCCGGGCGGTGCCCAATCTCCTGCTGCGAATAATACGTGGCGATCTCGCGCAGATACTCCGGGCTGAGATAGGCCAACATCGGACCCATGAGGGGTTCAGACGCCGTCCTTCGCGGAAATTGAGCAGCTGCTGATAGAGATACTCAGCAGGTTTACCGTTGATGTCGGAAGCATAACTCTGGCCAGCCGCATGGGTGTTGGTTGGCTGGTGGCGTGCAGTACAAGCCCTGAGCCTCTCCTCCATCTTGCCGGAGGCCGCAACCGTGACTGAGGTACTGAATATCAACACCAGCGAGCCAATCACGGGGGCAAAAGACTTGATTCGATTCCTTATCATTGCGGGATTATCCGTGAAGGTGCAGTAATTGAACAGGTGATAGAATGCTGGAGACTTGAACATCCCGCTTGAAACGATGACATTCCACCTAGTGATGGCCTGTTGCAGCGTGGTGAGATTGGTCCCTTCGTCATTTTCTTCACTGCACATGAGCCAAAGGCATCGAAACGTGATAGATCCATCGTCGGAAATTATTCTTCACAACTACCCGCAATCGCCAGTCGCGGAAAAGGTACGGGTCGCCTTCGGCATCAAAGGCCTCTCGTGGTGCGATGTGGAGATTCCACGCCTGCCACCTAAACCCCTGCTCACGCCACTGACCGGTGGCTACCGAAGAACGCCGGTGATGCAAATTGGCGCGGATATCTATTGCGATAGCCAATGCATCATCCGCGAGCTTGAACGCCGCCATC
>JAWSVD010000025.1:0-1528 GCA_033852095.1 Granulosicoccaceae bacterium
AGTTACTCAGCCAACGTCACCCACCGCGTCAATCATGACGAGCTTCCATATCGAGCGATCTAAGCCCGAAATATTCCCACCTAATCCCCGGCTTCCGCTTGTCGGCCAGATGCTTCGCCGCCACACGTCGATTGATCACACACTGGCGCAACACCTGCGCTCTAACTCTATCGCCGACAGTGATCTGATCAAATCCTACGTCGGCATGCTGTGCACGGGCAAGAACGACTTCGACGCCATCGAGAACTTCCGCAACGACACATGGTTTGCCGAGGCCCTCGGTGTGAAACACGTCCCCTCCGCCGCCATTCTCCGTCAGCGTTTCGACGCGCAAGCCTCACAGCTTCTCCCACAAATCGACCAGCTGAACATCGAACTGCTGCGCAACGCGAAGGTGCCGATGACCGCCTTGAGCACAGGCCATATTGCACTCGATATCGACGGCACGCCACTGGACAATAGCCGCACGCGCAAAGAAGGCGTCTCCTACACNNTACAAGGGCCACGACGGGTATACACCGTTGATCGCCTACCTGGCACTTGAGGGTTGGTGTCTGGCGATCGAGTTACGTGAAGGCAGTTGGCATGGCCAGCGCGAGTTCAACTATTTCTTGGACCGCACACTCGATCGTGCGCTCGATCTTGCGGGGCCCAATCGCCACCTGCTCGTGCGCCTTGACTCGGGCCACGACGCGTATGCCAACCGCGCGCAGTTGTCGGATCGTGCGGTCGACTACCTGATCAAGTGGAATCCGCGGCAGAAGAACGCCGAGGAGTTGCTGGCCCAAGCACGGGCGTTGCCGAGCGATCAAATACAGTGGTCGACGCCGCGCGAAGGCAAGCAGATCGCGCTCTACAGCGTTGATATTGTCGAAAAAGAAACCGACAGCGGCCAGAGCACGGCGCGCACGGTGCGACGCGTCATGCGTCTCGTTGAGCGCACCATCGACAAGACAGGTCAAGTGCTGCTGGTGCCGGAGATTGAGGTGGAGGGTTGGTGGACGACATTGGGGCACGAACAAGCGAGCGACGAAGCGGTGGTTGCACTGTATTGCGACCACGGCACCTCGGAGCAATACCACAGCGAGTTCAAAACTGACCTGGACGTTGAGCGGCTACCCTCGGGCAAGTTCGAGACCAACGATCTGGTGCTGACGTTGGCGGGACTTGCCTACAACGTGCTGCGGTGCATTGGGCAGTCAGTGCTCACGGGCAAGCTCTCACCGGTCAGGCACAGGGCCAAGCGGCGGCGCATTCGCACGGTGATGCAGGAATTGATGTATTTAGCGGCACGCGTGGTGAGAAGCGGCCGTCGGATATCGCTGCGCTTTAGCCAGCACTGCCCGGCGTACAAGGCATTTTCGTTTGAGTACGAGAAGCTGGTCAGCCATTAGCCGCCGCCATCGGTAGGCGCAGGAGGGGTATTTACATGATGCGGTGGGCGGCTGTGTCTCGGAGAGTGGCAGAGGCTGAATTTTTGCGATCAATCCACCGGCGGCGCGATATTTTTGCTGTGGAAGAACGATCA
>JAWSVD010000277.1:0-5976 GCA_033852095.1 Granulosicoccaceae bacterium
TCTCTGATGTACTAGCTTGTCCGTTATGGCCCTGATTTTCTACTATTCAAAACAGCGGCCCAATTTAATTCAGGAGCTTAAAAATGATGCCTCTACTCACCCCCTTGAATCTTGCCACGCTGCTGGACCACCCTAAGACCATACTGCTAGACGCTAGCTGGTACATGCCAGCCGCGGCACGGGATGCAGACGTCGACTTTCTCAAAGCCCACATCCAGGGTGCGCAACGCTTCGATTTTGATGGTGCAATCAAGGACAGCAGCAGCCCGTTGCCACACACCATGCCCACGGCACATGCTTTCCAGAGTGCCGTGCGTGATCTGGGCATTTCAGACAGCAGCCGCGTAGTTATTTACGACGGCGCGGGAATTTTCGCAGCACCGCGCGCCTGGTGGATGCTAAAAGCCATGGGCCATGCGAACGTCGCTGTGCTCGACGGTGGACTGCCCGCCTGGATTGCCGCGGGGCTTCCGGTCAACAGCGGCGCAGCCACCCACGCCACCCCCGGGACATTCAATGCCAAGCCGGTCCCAGACCGTTTTGCATCTGAAGACGATGTGCTCGCGGCCCTCGCTGGATCGGCCACCGTGGTTGATGCGCGTGCTGCAGCTCGCTTCGAAGGCACACAGCCAGAGCCACGCGCTGGGCTGCGCACCGGCCATATGCCCGGTGCACTGAACCTGCCCTTTGATCAGTTATTGGACGGTGGGAAATACCGCACCAAAGATGAGCTGCGCCAGCGCTGGGCAGCCGCAGGCATTCCAGACAGCGGCAAAGTGATCACAAGCTGCGGATCGGGCGTGACCGCCTCCGTGCTTGCGCTGGCAGCGGAGGTGGCCGGTCTAGCCCCCG
This sequence comes from Granulosicoccaceae bacterium, assembly GCA_033852095.1. GTDB lineage: Bacteria > Pseudomonadota > Gammaproteobacteria > CALCKW01 > CALCKW01 > CALCKW01. The sequence goes on from JAWSVD010000277.1 coordinate 853, forward strand.
TTGCCGTCTACGATGGCTCCTGGTCGGAGTGGGGACAGGAGAGTCGGCCCGAATTACCTGTGGTGCAAGGCGCCGCCTGAGCACCGCTGGTGCATTGACCTCGAATTTCGCATTGCAGTTCGAGCAGCGGCAGAAATGAGATAACGCCTGCTGCGGTCAGTGTATAAGAGGTGATTGAAGTTCAAATAACACAAGCCGCAGCTGGGAACGACAAACGATGAGCGACTGTAACAACAAATCCTGGGTCCCAGACGGCTTCGCGCCCCACAGTTCCCACTGGGGCGTTTTTTCTGCGCGCCAGGACGGTGACGAGCTAGATGTCAGGCCCTTCCCCGGCGACCCTGACCCCAACCGCATCCTCTACAACTTCCGCAATACGCTGCGCCACAAGGCGCGCGTCGCACGGCCTGCATTCCGCAAGGGTTGGCTGAAAAACGGCCCCGGCCCCAGTACAGAGCGCGGCCGCGATGAATTCGTCGAGCTGCCGTGGGACGAGGCGCTGGATATCCTGGCAGCCGAGCTGGCCAGGGTGCGTGACGAGCACGGCAACGAGGCAATTTACGGCGGCTCCTACGGCTGGTCCAGCGCAGGCCGCTTCCACCACGCTCAAAGTCAGGTTCACCGCTTCCTCAACACGGCGCTGGGCGGCTACGTGCGCTCGGTGAACACCTACAGCGCCGGCGCCTCCGCGGTGCTGATCCCCCATGTGCTGGGGAACTACGAAGAAGTGACCAAGAACAACGTCTCCTGGCAGCAGCTGGCGGAGTCGAGCGAAGTGGTGCTCGCCTTTGGCGGCATGGCGCTGCGCAACAGCCGGGTCGCTGGGGGTGGCACCAGCGAGCACATTGAGCGGGACTGCATGCAGCGCGCGGCGCAGCGCGGCTGCGAGTTTGTGCTGCTCAGCCCCATTCGCGATGACCTGCCCGAAGCGCTGGACGCCGAATGGCTGGGCCTGATGCCCGGCAGCGATACCGCCTTTATGCTCGCGCTGGTGCAGACGCTGGTCGACGCAGGGCTGCACGATCTCGCTTTCCTTGAGAGCCACTGCGTTGGCTGGTCCGAGTTCAGCCGCTATCTCAGCGGCGAGACGGACGGCATCAAAAAGGCAGCCGAGTGGGCAGCACCTATCACCGGCATCTCAGCCGATGCCATCCGCGCGCTTGCATTGCGACTGCCCGGCAAGCGGGTGCTGGTGACCGTCTCCCACTCGCTGCAACGCGCGCGCTACGGCGAACAACCTGTCTGGATGGGCGCAGTGCTGGCCTCTGTGTTGGGGCAGATCGGCTTACCCGGCGGCGGCTACGGTTACGGCCTGGGTGCCCTCGCTTATTACGGCCGCCCTTACAATGCCGTGGACCTGCCGACCCTGTCGCAGGGGCGCAACCAGGTGCGGGCCTTTATCCCGGTGGCGCGGGTTTCCGACATGCTGCTCAAACCAGGCCAGCCATACCGCTACAACGGCCAGACACTCAACTACCCGGAGATCAAGCTGGCCTACTGGGCCGGCGGCAACCCCTACCACCACCATCAGGATCTCAATACGCTCAGCAGCGCCTTCGCCCAGCTCGACACCCTGGTGGTGCACGAAATATCCTGGACCAGCACGGCCAAACACGCGGATATCGTGCTGCCCTGCACCATGACCCTGGAGCGTGAGGACATAGGCGGCAACTCAAACGACGCCCTGATACTGCCGATGCACCGCATCGCCGATCCCTATGAATTGGCCAGGGACGACTACGATATCTTCACCGATCTGGCCGAGCGGCTGGGCCAGCGAGAGTCCTTCACCGAGGGCCGAGACGCGCGCCAATGGCTCGAGCACCTGTATGAGGGCACCCGCGCAGCACTCGAAAAAACTGGCCACCCCGCGCCAGATTTCGAAACCTTCTGGCAGGGTGACGGTTTTGCACTGCCGCAAAAACCAGAGACAGGCGGCATGTTGAGCGCCTTCCGCAAGGATCCAGAGCACGCCCCGCTGGCAACACCGAGCGGTCGCATTGAAATTTGCAGCGAAACCATTGCCAGCTTCGGCGCCGCGGATTGCCCAGGACACCCGAGTTGGCTCGGCCAGCCGGAGACACCGACAGCCGAAGCACCGCTCATTCTGATCGCCAACCAACCGGCGACGCGGCTGCACAGTCAATTGGACTATGGCCAGTACAGCCAGCAGGCAAAAAGCAACGGCCGGGAGGTGGTTCGCCTCACCAGCTGCGATGCCGAGACGCGCGGCATCAGCACCGGTGACACCGTTCGCCTGTTCAACGCACGGGGTTCCTGCCTCGCCACCGCAAGGCTCGATGACAGTCTGCGCGAGGGCGTAATACAACTGCCGACCGGTGCCTGGTACGACCCGGTGCCCACCGCCTGCGGCCCCATGGAATGCATCCAGGGCAACCCGAACGTGCTGACCCTAGACGTGGGCACATCCGAGCTCGCGCAGGGCTGCAGCGGTCAGTTGACGACGGTGCAGCTCGAGCGCTTCAGCGGTCAGCCGCCGCAGAGTCGACCACATGAAGAGCCCAAGTTCGCCTGAGTGGTCAACGGGAGAGCACGACCGGAGGCCCAGCCATTGCGGGCCTCAGAGGCCAGCCCGTAGCAGCGGCGTGGTGTAGCGTTCTAAGCCCAGGTCGCACATCTTGGCTGCACTGACTCGACCATGGCCGAGCAGTTGTAGACCCAAACAAAGCGGCCCTTTAGGCCCACTGTGCAAGCAACCTAAAACCACCCTGTGACCCTCCAAAACCTTCGCTAGAAAACAGCTCTCAAACGTGCTCAAATTACCTCTCTATTTGTTTTGTGATACATCTATTTATACTCACACCTATAACAGAGAGAAGGAATTAGATATGTTGCACTCGATATCAAAAACACTGATGAGCGCTGCGCTGCTGCTGTCTGCATCACCGGTTCTAGCCGGCGGACCACCGGCCAAAGAAGGCGAGAGCAAACGCTCCTACGAGATGAGCATGTTCGACGAAGAGACATCGGTGCAAGGGCCAGGCATGCAACTCGCCGTGCCGGGCGATATGATCCGTTACACCTACGTGATCGACGATGAATTCATCAACGACCCCGCCTACACCTTGTCACGCGCAGTCTTTGGGGTGCACATCATCGACAGCGACCTGGGCGAAGACGGCACGGACGGAGCGCAGGAGTGGGGAGCTATATACCTGGACGGCGAGCCACGCGAAACACGCGACGGGGAACTGACCGATTTCATGGAAATGCGCAGCGATCACGAGAACGAGAAAAAGCTCCCGCCGTATATCTTCAACATCCCTGAGCTGATAGCCGATGACGGCACGCTGGTCCTGGAGGTGCTGAACTTGAACAAAGACGGTGGAAAAGACAGAAGCACTGACTACGGCGATTTCAACATGCTCAGAGCTGGTCTGCATTTGTTTTATGTAAAAGCGGCGCAGTAAGCCGCAGCAACTCCCGCCTACAACAAGGGCAATAGAAATCCCCGCGGAGCGCTGAACCCCTCAGTGCTTCGCGTGGCAGAAGCCTGCGTAGCGAGAGCGTGCCAAGGCGAAGACATTTTCAATTCATGTCGAACTCAGCCGCGCTTCCCCGTTTCCTTTACGAGACCAGCGTACTCGAGCCCGCCACTACCTTTGATGACATCGCCAACATCGGGTCGATCGGCGAGCCTAGCGCAGAACTCATCGCGCTCGTCTTCACTCCAGAGCTAGTCAGCTTCGCGCTTGAACAGCGGTGTTTCAATGATTGTCAGCATAGACATAGTTTATCTACCCAACTGTCATGGCAAAATACTAAACATATCGAACGATTGATCATTGGCTGCCACTCGTCTGAAGTCGTACTCTCCTTGGAGGTTGAGATACCGCCACGACAGTAGCGCGCCGCTGGCGCTGGCGCTGGCTTTTAGCATCTCATGACGCTCTTCAGCATTGCTCATGCTCGAGAGCTGCTGCGACAAAAACAGAGTGTTCCAGAGCACGATGGCACTCTGGATCAGCACCTTGCAGGCTAATGAAGATCGAATGCAATAAACTCATGAGCTTAGGTGGTCCGAACGGGGCACTACGTCCGCTTATGCTCTGGAAGCTAACATCCCTGACAACCATCGCAACGACGATGTTCCATTGTATGGGTCTGTTTTATTTATTTGCTAAAATCAGGGATAGATTAACGAACGAATTTTACGTATACCTGCCTGGCTTTGCCGCAGCGTATTCGATTTTATTAATGAGCGCACTTTCACCTGGCCCATCAGTGGCGATACTTATAGGGATTGCCACTGGACAAGGCCGCGCTCCAGCGATGATCGCTACTCTGGGAATTGCACTGGGAAGCGCTACAATTAATGTGTTTACGATGCTGGGAGTTGGACTCATCCTGTCGGAAGCGGCTTGGCTAATGAGTGTATTGAGAATTATTGGCGCAACCTATCTCTTTTATTTGGCTTACGGGGCGTTTAAAAAAGCAATTATCCCACCAAGCCTAAGGTCAATTAATGCGGAGTATCGTTCTCCGATGAGGTGCTTTACAACCGGCTATTTAGTCCAGGCAAGCAACCCTAAGGGGATTGCTTTTTGGTTAGCTATTGCCTCAGTTGGGGCCACAGAAGGGGCAGGAGCTGGAGTTGTCATACTATTTGTTATAGGCGCATTTTTGATATCTTTTTCGTGCCACGGAGCCTGGGCAATAGCACTTTCTACTAGCTCCATTCGGTCCGCCTATTTCGCTGGAAGGCGATGGATCGAGATCACCTTGGGCAGTTTCTTAGTATTCGCCGCCTATAAGCTGTCTGTTTCAAGTTGACGGGATCAAAGATAGAGCCTCTGAAGGGCAATATTGGACTCTTCTGCACAAAGGTACCGAAAATCCCACAGTGAACTCCGTTCTGGCCTGAATTCATAGGGACTCGTTGTGCTGCGGTCGTAACCACAGAGGTTCTCGAGCTTATATTCTGCCGCGTAGGCTCCTAGGTACGCTGATGCAAACCTTGTAAATAATCCCGCAGGTGCTCGTAAAAACTGTTGGCCAAGCGTGAGAGCTTGCGGTGCGTTGGCCGCAACAGCGCCACGTGGTGTGGCAGTGTGGGTTTAAAGGGAATAAACACCAGAGAACCCGATCCCTTGCTGTAGAGTT
>JAWSVD010000278.1:0-8453 GCA_033852095.1 Granulosicoccaceae bacterium
GAGTTTCCCTGTGGGTGAAGCTTCAGCTTTACAGGCACAGCATCTGAAAATACCCGGAGCGGCATTGTAAGGCTCAAGCCTTACCCACTTTTGCCACGGGGCACACTGGAGCTTCCCTGTGGGTGAAGCTTCAGCTTTACGGTTACAGGTGCCTAGAAGCGAGAACAGCGACACCCACGATGTCCACATGAATGTGCGCCTGCCTGAAGCGGCGAAGCTTGCAGTCGCCGCCTCAGAAGAGCTGAAATATACCGCTGCGTTTGAATTCAAGAAACGCTTCGATCGAACGCCGCATATTCGGCAGCATCTCGGGCAAGTCATTTGTGGCAAACCACTCCAGACGGAGGGTTTCATCATTGTCCGCTACCAGTGAACCGCTGAATTCAGTTGTATAAAAGTTGAGCACGAAGTGCTGGGCTCTGTCGCCGTTCGGGTAGGTGAAGGTTTCTCGACTGGGCTCACTGCCAAAGCCAAAAGCCAGGCTGCTGCCTATGCGTAGACCTGTTTCCTCGAAGACTTCTCGTTCGATGGTTTGCTGCATTGATTCACCGGGATCCGCCATCCCACCCGGCAGGCCCCAAACGCCGAAGTCGCCACGCAGTTGCAGCAGGACTTTGTTGTCCGTGTTTTCAATCACAATCCGAGCACCGGGCATCAGAAGTAATTGGTCACCGATGAGTGCACGGAGTTGCCCCACGTAGCTGTCTGAGAATGTATTCATAATAGATAATTTTCAGCCCATTAATAATAATCGGTTTCTGGTCATTCACGCAGCAACGGCGATAGACTTGATTTTCATTCAATGAGCTATTTTATGGCGCGAATAACTTAACAAGGCGCCTCCATGGAAGTGATATCTACTTGAAATCTCCGCCTGTGCAGGTGAATGTTTTGCTGACAATTCTCCAGCCCATGTCTATTTTGCACAAGGTGAAGAAATTGATAAAATCACAGCCTCGGTAATCTTCCTCAACAAGCGTGACTGCCGCGGCTTTTCCAGTCACCTTGATGTCCAATATATCAGAGCGGTATCGCTGACCGCTCAATTTTCTGTCCGCACTTCTTACGCCCTCAATAAAGTCCCTGATCGCTACGTCGCGGCGTGTTTCTCCAATGTGGCCAAACATTCTGGCATCTGCATGAAAGGCCTCATCGAGTAGGTTAGCATCTCCCGCGGCACCGTCGATGTATAGCTGAATAACCGATTTGACAGCGTTCACTTCGTCAAGAATTTCTGCGGTACTCATGGCATGTCCTTTGTTTTTGGGGCGATTCCTGTCTCACACCTTGCCAACAGTACTGAAGCTACGCTGAAATTGGCAGTGAGCACACTTGCCCCACAAGAAATCAAGTGACGCTGTGCGATAATCGAACGCAGGCAGAGCTTGGCATAGATCAGTGTTTATGTGAGCTATTTGCAAATATCGGCGCGACGCCCATCCGGAGACAACCCCATTCAACGCAAAGACTTTCACAAAGCCATCACGATTCGTCACTTGCGCATCATCGCGGCCTTGGCTGATCTGAAGCTGGTGGCACGCGTGTCCGAAGCTTTGCACATATCGCAGCCGGCGGTGTCCAAGCAGATCGCGGAATTGGAGCGCATTGTCGGGGTCCCGGTCATCAGCCGAGACAAAAACCGGCTGCATCTCACCGACATCGGCCTGCGGCTCGCTGATCACGCCAAGCAGGTGCTGAACCAACTCGACCGCGCGGCCTTTGATCTGGATGCCATGGCGAGTGGCGTCTCGGGCTCGGTGTCCGTCGGTGTGGTTAATTCCGTGGCGCCGACAATCCTGCCGGGGGCTATCACCCTGTTCAAACGCAGCTCACCGCGTGCCACCATATCAGTGCTGGACGGTCACTTCGTGGGGCTCTATCCCGAGCTGGAGGCGGGTGCACTTGATTTAATTATCGCCCGTATCTGGCAGCCTCAGGAACTGCCCAGCATTGAGCAAATGACATTGTTCAACGAACCCATCGTGGTGGTCGCATCACGAAACCATCGCCTCGCTGCCGCGCAGCAACTGGGTTGGCCCGACGTTGTGGATGAGTCCTGGATCCTGCCGCAAGCAGGTTCTATCGCGCGCAGTGCCGTGGATACGCTATTTGCGGAAAACGGCCTCGCGCCGCCGCGTGACACGGTTTCGTCGTTGGCACTCGCGCTCAACTTGGAGCTCTTGCGGCAGACGGATATGCTTGCTTTCATGCCGCAGAAACTGGCGCAGCGGCATGTTGCACGCGGAGAAATCGTGAGCTTGGCACTGGATACGGCGGGATTTTTGTCCGAGGCTCGGTGTTTTTGGAGAAAGGGCCAAGTTGACAGAAACGGGACGCTGTCGCTGTTCTTGAAGTGCTTGAAGAAAGCGGCAGACGACCTCAATACCATTCCTTTTGGTTAATGTTTATCAACAAAAAATCGCTATTAATGCACAGCAGTTGTCGCGTACCTTAACTGTAAGTACTGTTTTGGAGCGCGTGAGTGTCAGCCGAGAATACAACCAGTAAGCCACAGTCACCTGCAGTGGACGGTGTCATGGCGCTGTCAGCGTGTGAAGTCCTTGCGGCCTTCGAACGCCAGACGCTGACCCCGAGCGACTATTTGGCGGCATGTCTTGAGCGGATCTCCCAGTACAACAGCAGCATCAACGCCTTGGCTGCCATGGACACAGAAGCCGCCATTCGCGAAGCCGAAGAATCGACACTGCGGTGGAAGTCGGGCAAAGCGGTGGGGCCTTTGGATGGGCTGCCCATCGGGGTGAAAGACCTGCAAGACACCCGAGGGCTATTGACCACACACGGCAGCCCGCGCAGTCGCGGCAATGTGCCTCAGCAGGATCTACCCATGGTGGCGCGCCTGCGCGCCGCGGGTGCGATCATCTTGGCCAAGACAAACGTGCCGGAACTTGGCGCGGGCGGCAACAGCCGCAACCCGGTCTGGGGCGCAACAGCTAATCCTTTCAATGCAAACCTTATTGCCGGCGGCTCCTCGGGCGGTTCAGCGGCGGCGCTGGCGGCCAACTTGCTGCCGCTCTGCACCGGCTCCGATACCGGTGGCTCGCTGCGTTTGCCCGCTGCCTTGTGTGGCGTTGTCGGCTACAGGCCTTCGGTCGATGTGATCGCACACCCGACACGGCCTCTGGGTTGGTCCGGTATCTCTGTGCTGGGGCCGATGGCGCGCACGATGAACGATCTTGTGCTGATGCTGAGAGCCTGTTGCGGCGGTGATATCGATGATCCTATCGCCCGTGTCGGTCGCACTGATCGCTTTGATACTCTGCCAACTGTGGCACTGCAGGACCTGCGCGTGGGCTACAGCGAGGACTTTGGCGGTGCGCCGGTCAATGCGGATATACGAGCGGTGTTCAACGCCCGATTGCAAACCCTGCGCCCTCAGGTGAAATCCTTTGTTGCTGTTGACATGAACCTCGGGCAAATGGACCGCTGCTTCGACATCCTACGAGCCGAGAGTTTTGTCGCCGCCTTTGGGGAATTAGCACTTCAGCAGCCGGACGATTTCGGTTCTAACATCCACGAAAACCTCGCTTTGGCCAAGAGCATGAGCTTGGCAGATCGTGCTTGGGCGCACAAAGAGCAAACGCGTATTTTGCGAAACTTCAATCACGTGATGCGAGACTACGACGTTATCCTGATGCCCACTTCGCCCGTCTCGCCCTTTGCATGGACACAACCCCATGCCACGGAAATCGACGGACAAGCGATGGACACCTACTACCGGTGGCTTGCGTTGAGCTATCGAGGGTCGTTGTCTGGCGGGCCGGCGATTACGCTGCCAGCGGGACGTGACGCAGCGGGTATGCCCTTTGGATTGCAACTGCTCGGTGCGGTAGGGGGCGACGAAGCCTTGCTGGCCGCGGCGATTGCCGTAGAAAACTACCTTTCAAAATCGCCCGAGACAGCTCGGCCTGTGCCGGACCTGATCAACCTGCCCACCTCAGCGGTGGACTTGCGCTCGATCGTTACGCACCCTCCAATACTCAGTGCATCGCCGGGTCTGCTCGGTGATTGCTCCGTGCCGACAGCGGTCTAGCAGGTACTTCTCATGTGGCTTATCCCCGTCATTTTCATTCTCTTGCTCATCAGCGGCACGGCCTTCGCCTACCTCATGGGGGCGGTGGCGGTGGCGACGTTTGTCGCGATCGGCAAGGCTCAGTTTCTGTCTATTTTGCCGCAGCGCATTTTTGCGCAGTTGGATGTGTTTGCCTTCATGGCGATGCCGCTGTTTATCCTCACCGCAGAAATCATGAGCCGCGCCAAAGTCACGCGCAGTTTGATTGATTTTGCGCTGTCAATCATGGGCCGCTTTCGCGGCGGTCTGGGCCACGTGAACATTTTGACAAGTGTGTTCTTTGCGGGGATTTCTGGCTCGGCCATCGCAGACAGTGCAGCCTTGTCACGTACCTTTGTACCGGAGATGCGCGAGCGTGGTTACGATCCCTATTACGCAGGCGCCATCACGGCCGCGTCATCGATGATCGGACCGATCATACCGCCGTCGATCATCATGATTATCTACGGCGGCCTGACAGGCACCTCTGTCGCGGCCTTGTTCGCCGCCGGCATTGTGCCCGGTTTTATCTTGGCGCTGTCATTGCTGCTGCTCAACGCCGTCATTGCTCATGTCAAAGGCCACCCGGGGGGGAACGCATCTGACTTGCCGCGCTTCTGGCCCAGCTTTCTACATGCAGCTCCGGCCCTCTGTTTGCCTGTCGTCATACTCGGGTCCTTGGTTTTTGGTCTGGCCACACCCACTGAGGGCTCGGCCATCGCGGTCGTCGTGGCGCTGCTCGCAGGTCAGTTCTACGCCAACCTCAGTTGGAGCTTGATCGCTGATGCTCTCGAGGCCACGGCGCGCATGACAGGGACCATTTTTATCATCCTGGCCGCGATCTCTGTGCTGGGCTATTTGGCAGGGCAAATGGGGTGGTCCCAGGCACTGGCAGAATGGGTGGATACCTTCGGATTGACCGGCACTTCGTATCTGTTTTTCTTGGTCGGCATTTTTCTGATCGCCGGTATGTTCATGGACACACCGGTGGCGCTGACACTGCTGATCCCGCTTTTTGTGCCGCAAGCATTGGAGCAGGGCATCAGCCCGATCCACCTGGGCATAGTGCTGTGCTTTAACCTCTGCGTTGGCTTGATTACACCGCCGCTGGGCAAGTGCCTTGTGGTTGTGTCCGCGCTCACGCAGCTCAATTATTGGCGGCTCGCCTATGCCGTGCTGCCTTTCATTGCCGTACAAATATTGCTGTTGCTCGCCCTGGTCAATTGGCCAGGCTTGTCGCTCGCAGTGCCACGTTTGTTCGGCTTTAGCGTCAACTGATTACCAACGGGAGATCACTCATGAAACTCACATCCATCACACTGGCCGTTCTTGTGGCCATGGCAACATCTGTGTCTGCGGAAGTAAAAATCGCGCTGGACAGCAAGCCGGATTTGGAAAACTCAGGGTCCTACAATTGGGCCCACGCCTTTGGCAAGGCATTGAAAGAGGGCGGCATGGAAGTGCGTGAAATGCCGCGCGGCTCCATTGGCAATGAAGCGGAGAAGTTCGATCAAATTTCCACCGGCCTGCTGGAAGTGTCCTTGTCAGATGTGCGCGCTGTGGCACAGGTAGATCCTTTCATCTACGGTGTGCGCCTGCCGTATATCTTTGACAGCATCTCGCACATGGATCACGCATTGGAAGCGGGCAACGTCTTTGAAAGCGTGAACAAAAACCTCGCGAAACAGGATGCGATGCTGTTGGCACTCGCGCCGCTCGGGCCAGCATCTGGGGTCATCACCACAACGACAGCCGTGCGGGCGCCTGCGGACATGGGGAAACTTCGCATGCGCGCGCTGGATGATGCGCAAATCGCGATGTATGAATCCTGGGGTTCTTCGGGCACCATCGTGCCCTGGGGCGAAGTGCCCGCAGGCTTGCAAACAGGCGTGATTGACGGCTACCTCAATTCACCCTTTGTACCGGTGATGTTCGGTCAAACGGACATCGTCAAAAACTTCTCTGACGCCCGTGTGATCTGGCCTCTTCGAGCCGTCATTGTCTCCAAAATGTGGTTCGATGAGCTCTCTGATGCGGACCGTGCGACGGTTGTTGCCGCAGTCGACACCGCTGATGCGGCGTCGCGTGCTTGGTTGTCAGAAGCCTCCGAAAGAGGCCTGACCGCGCTGGAGGAAAAAGGCGTGACGGTTCAGCGTTTGAGCGATGAAGAGCGGGCTGTTTTTCGGGATGCGTCCAAAGCGGTTTATGATTCGGGTCTGATGCCCAGCGAAGACGTCAAGCAATGGACGGCTTTGTCTAACAACAACCGATAGGCGCTTGGGTTGAGGGCTGGTTTTACAGTTCTCGCCCGCCCTATGACCCTGGCGGGCCGGTGAAACGGCCCGCTATTTTTTTGGAGAAATCGACGTGCGGAAATTGATTCTAGCGGTGAGTAACGGGCTGCACGCGCTGTCGCGCCGTGTCGCCATGTTCACGGTTTTATTGATGTTTGTGACGGTGTTGATCCAGATCATCGCGCGGTATGTCTTCGCTTCTCCGCCCATTTGGACAGAAGACGTCGCCCGCTATGCGATGGTGTGGACAGGATTATTGGGCGCAACGCTCTCTTTCAAAACGCGCGACGACGCGGTGTTGGTCAACAGTGTGTTTCCCCCGCGGCCTCACTTGATGGGCTTTGTTGCCGATGCATTGCAAAGTGCGGCGATCCTGACGTTTATTCTGCCGGTGGTGTATTTCTGCTTTGTGGGTCTTCGCGGCGGCTTTGCCAAGGGCTATCTGGCACGGCAATCGGGTTTGACCGCAGACACGCTCGGTATTCCGATGGTGTGGATCTCTGCTATTGTGCCGATTGCCATGTTCATTATTTTGTTTCACTTGGCTGCGCGGTGGGCCGAGGTGACGAGCGATGTGGCCAGAGACCCCACCAGTACGCAGCTAGATTAGTCTCACTCAAGCGACAGTCCCGGGGGCACCTTGCATGACAGAAATTGCTGTTTTTGGTGCTGGGTTTGTTGGTCTGTGCACGGCCATTGCTTTGCGTCAGCGGGGCAGGGACGTGATCCTGGTGGATCAACAAGGCGTGGGCGCTGGCGCCAGTCACGGCAACGCCGGTGTCATCCAGTGCGAAGCCATGGTGCCCTACGCGATGCCGCGCGAGGTAGCGGTGTTGTGTCGAGTTCTACTCGCTCAAGACTCAAGCGTGGCACTGCGCTATCCCGGTGTATTCAAACTGTTGCGGCCTTTGGCTTCGTATTTCCACCACTCAGCGCCCAAGGGCGTAGCGCGCGCAGCTCAGGCCTATTCTAAACTGACCATCGATGCCACCCAGGCGCACGTGGTGCTGGCTGAGTTGTCGGGCGCACAAGCGCTGATTCGTGCGGGCGGCTATCGACTGAGATTCACCGACACCTCCGCGATGGAAAAGAGCTTTGCGCATTTCACGCACATGGCAGAGAAATACAGCTTGCGGATGCGCGCCTTGTCGGCTGCAGAATTTCATGCGGTGGAGCCGGGTATTGCAGACACGGGAGTGGGCGCCATCGAATGGTCTGACCCCCATCACGTAGAACAACCGCAGCAGCTGCTGCAACGCTACTTTGAGTACTTTCAATCCATCGGCGGGGAGTTGCTCATCGGTGATGCACTGAGCTTGTCTGCGGAGCGTGCGGGGTGGTCTTTCAACACGGCACACGGTGCACAGTCCGTTGCGCAGGTGGTGATCGCTGCGGGTGCGGGCTCTGGCCGCATTGCCCAGCACTTGGGGGGTTCCGTACCGATCATCCCCAAGCGGGGATACCACGCGGTTTTATCAAACGGGAGAAAGCTGCACGCACCGCTGATAGATGCAGAGCGCGGCTTTGTCTATTCGCCCCAAGGCGATCACATGCGCGTTGCCACCGGCGCGGAGCTGGGGGCTAAAGGCGCCAATGCGAACAACCGCCAATTGAACGCAGCCGTGGCACAGGCCGCGCGACTCTTTGGCACCGACAAAACCCCCGTGAGTACCTGGAGTGGTGTGCGCCCTTGTATGCCCGACATGCTGCCGGTGATGGGGCCGTCACAACGCCATGCAGGGCTTTGGTACAACTTCGGTCACGGCCACCAGGGCCTGACCCTAGGGCCACTGGCAGGGCGGCTCTTGGCCGAAGCCCTGACAGGAGAAGCCCCACTCGATCCTGCGCTCAGCCCCGCACGTTTTCTTTTGTGATTAGCTTGAGCTGATCCCGTGTGCTGTGGCGGGCCAATTACAGGCTCAAGCTCTGGCTTTTCCGCAGCGGAAGGCGCTAGCGCAACAGCGTCACACCGCCGTCGATGTCATAGGCACTGGCGGTGATGAAGCTTGCGTTGTCCGAGCATAAAAACAACGCCAGTTGAGCAATCTCTTTGGGCTCACCCATGCGGCCCATGGGCTGAAAGGCGGCCA
>JAWSVD010000279.1:0-2980 GCA_033852095.1 Granulosicoccaceae bacterium
GATGAATAGCTGTGCTGGACGTTTCTCAAGGCCCTGCGCATCCCGCTGACCAACAATACAGCTGAGCGTGGATTGCGCAGCTATGTGATCTGGCGCAAATTGAGTTTCGCCGTGCACTCGGGCCGTGGGGAGTGCTATCTGCCGATGTCTTTGAGCGTGATAGGTACGGCGCAGCGTCTAGGAATCTCAACTTACCAGCTGCTGCGTCAGGCAAGTACAGAGTATGTCACCACGGGCCAAGTTACCACGCGCCTCCCATTGGGTCAGCAGCGGCTCGCATCTTCTTAGATAATACAGCTCCCAACCGTGATCCCCCCTGAACCCCAAGTATTAGGCGTGAACGCTTACCAAGCATGTCATCGCGAATATCGCCAACGCGGAGACGGTAGAAGATCTGGAAGCACTTCTACCGTGGAACATGCCATAGCAGAGACTTGAGCGAGGGGCAATACGTAGATTTGCTGGCGCTTACCGATAATCGAAATGCTGACACCGCACATGGATAAGGTAAAGACGCTTACTTTTGACAATGGATCTGAATTTGTCGGTCATGAGAAAATATTCGCCGCGCTCAAGGCAAAATCCTATTTCGCGCACCCGTACTCTTCTTGGGAACGAGGTGCTAACGAAAACACGAACGGACTAATCAGGCAGTTCTACCCGAAGAGAGCTGACTTCAGGGTATTAACACAGAGTGAAATCCAAACAATGACGGATAGCCTCAACAATCGACCAAGAAAGACTAGGAACTATCTCTCACCAAACGAAATATTCAATCAACAATTTGTACCGCTGCTGTAGTAATTGCACTTAGAACTTGAATTCAGGGAATTCAGGCAGCGGTCACTGACCCCCCCAGCGGTCACTTATTCAACCCCTGTGCGCCTTATATGTTATCTGTTTGACAATAACTGCGAGGTATAGTGGTGTGAATAATGTGCCAATTAGTGCTTGAACTGCGGCAACAAATCTTGACCCGTCGGATGGTTGAAAATCCCCGTACCCAAGTGTTGTCCAGGTCACAATGGAAAAATACAGGCAGTGGGAACCTAAGTATGTAGTGTCGGTGTCATGTATTAATCCTCTGTTCTGATAAAGCATCGAAAATCCAGCTATGAATATTATTCCGAATAAAAATAGTTGAAAAACATAACCGAATATATTTTCTTCCTCGGATGTTAACGCTCTGGAGACCGTAAGAAGGTAGAGTGCTGAAAATATCGAGAAAAACAACCATATTCTGAAGTCAGGGGATTTTATATCTAAAAGAACAATTGATATTAGCGTGGCTGAAAATAGAGTATAGAAAATGTGTGATGTAAATCCTCCTCCTATGAGCATGTTGACCGTCATTTCGTAGAATGTTTTTGTTGTCTTTATCATGATTTTCCGTGAATCTAGTGTTCGAAACTTAGCCTGCCCATACGCTATCTCGATAGCTGGTAGGGTTGAATGTTAACTCCAATCTAAGGGTTTCTCTGTTCGAATATGTCTTGTTAATGCAGTGGATATTTCCGAAATTACTTCACATGGTGCGAGGGGTATTCGACATGTAATATACTGGTCGCTCAAGCTGAACGGCTGATCCCAAGACATATAAAACTCAAGCTTCAATCCGCTAATACCGAATCTGCTTCAGCCATTCATCCCTATGCCGGAGTTTATAGTCTTCTTCGTATCCAGTGTATAGATATCTATTTGTTACTTCCACATGTGGAGAATTAGATTTTCAAAGTCGGTGTACACGAGAACTTTGCATTCAGTTGAAATATTCTGAAATCTCTTCCTGAATCGATTGTCGCATGTAACAAGAATGTCTGAATGGCCATGTGCTGTATCTGCGATCACTGCATCTTTATATTTTTTCGAATTTCCTAGGTGCTCATCGTAGATAGTACCGCCGCCAAGGGTCCCTTGCCCGAATGGAGTGACTCCTACAACAAAAACTGAATCAGTGGTGACTTCTACTTGGAACCAGTCTGGTATTCCGCAGAACGGGCTATCTTCAAGCTCTCGCACTACAAACTCTGGAGCCTGTATTAAGATATCCCCTCTCTCGGAAAGTGAATTGACTGTGTCTTTTATTTCGGGGGAGAGAGCGATAAGGTCATAGATGTTAGAATCTAGAGTTATTTTTAGCATGGAGTTAGTTTTCCTCGGAATCAGTCTTCTGATGCTAAATAGTAAAGGTGTATCTCAAAGAAATGCTGTTACAGATCGTAAACTAATCAGCCGCTCTAATAAGAACGGCTGATTCCAACCTACCTACAATTCAAGCATCAATCTTCTTATAACGAATCCGCTTTGGCCCTTCATCGCCATGCCGGCGCTTGTAATCTTCCTCGTACTCACTGTAGTTCCCGTCAAAGAACTCCACGTGGCTGTCGCCTTCAAACGCCAAGATGTGCGTGGCGATGCGGTCGAGGAACCAGCGGTCGTGCGAGATGACCACGGTGCTGCCGGCGAAGTTGAGGATGGCTTCTTCGAGGGCGCGCAGGGTTTCGATGTCCAGGTCGTTGGTCGGCTCATCGAGTAGCAGCAGGTTGCCGCCGCTTTTGATCAGCTTGGCCAGGTGAACGCGGTTGCGCTCTCCACCGGAGAGGTCGCCGATTTTCTTTTGCTGGTCTCCGCCTTTGAAGTTGAAGCGGCTGACGTAGCTGCGCGACGATGTCTCGTAGGTGCCGACCTGGATCAGGTCTTGGCCGTCAGAGAGTTCTTCCCAGACGGTCTTCTTGTCGTCCAGTGCGTCGCGTGATTGGTCGACGTAGGCAATCTTGACCGACTCGCCCATTTTAAAGGTGCCGCTGTCGGGTTTCTCTTGGCCGGTCATCAGGTTGAACAGGGTGGTTTTACCCGCGCCGTTGGGGCCGATGATGCCGACGATGCCACCGCGAGGCAGGCGGAAGGAGGGGGTCTCGTAGAGCACCGTGTCGACGTAGCTGTTGCTGATGCCCTCGGCTTCGATGACCAGGTCACCCAG
>JAWSVD010000280.1:0-8130 GCA_033852095.1 Granulosicoccaceae bacterium
GCCTGCACGGCACAGCCCGGCTCGTCGTTGTGCTGGCAATCAACGAATCGGCACAAGCTTGCGCTATGGGTTATTTCCTCAAACACCGCATCGATACCGTCAGCGGTGTCCACCAAGCGCAGTGCGCGCATGCCGGGGGTGTCGATCACCCACCCGCCGCCTGACATCGGCCGCATGGAGCGCGATGTAGTGGTGTGCCTGCCCTTGCTGTCGTCCTCGCGTATGCCCTGCGTGGCGAACGCATCACCACTCAATAGATTCAGCAGAGTGGTCTTGCCCACCCCCGATGACCCCAACAGCGCAACAGTTTGTCCTGCACCACACCAGAGTTGCAACAACGCCACCGCTGCAGGATCAGTGGCATCCAAAGGAACAACGTCCAATCGCGGCATCAAGGCCTCTGCCCTGTGGCGTAGCTCCTCCACATTCTCCGCCAGATCAGCTTTGCTCAGCAACACCACCGGCGTCACGGCGGCCTCCTGCGCCAGCGCCAAGTAACGCTCCAACCGGGCCTCACTGAAGTCCGCGTTGCAAGAGCTGACGATAAACAAGGTGTCGATGTTATTGGCGATGAGCTGAGTAGAGGCGTCGGTGCCCGCCGCTCGTCGCCGCAGCGAGCTGAGCGGCGCCAAGCGGCGCACCAACCGCTGCTCGGCATTGAGCAACACCCAATCCCCCACGGCAAAGTCACCGGTGGATTGATTCGCAGGCGGCGAGAGAACGGCTTGTGTGGCCTCGCCCACCGCGTGCAGGCGGTCGCGCTGCACCTCGGTGATGCGCACAGGCGTGAGGTGTTCGAGCTCTTCAAGGTTGAGCTGGCAGCGGAAGTGAGCGGAGAAACCCAACTCACCGAGAGAATAATTTGATGATGTCATTTCTAAATAAAATCCACAGACAGTAGAAACACTGCGTTGATCAGTCGATCAACTCAGTTCTAAGTCAGGCAGCTTTAGTTAGAGTTATGCAAACACAGCACTGATAGTGACAAAGTCACCGCGGTGCGAAGCAAAATCCTACAATCAGGCGCAAGCTGCCCGAGCGTTGGATACGACTATCATCAAAAATCTCCTTCTGAATTGATTAATTCAACATCAAAGAAATATTATAGCGAATCCAAAGCGCGCGCAACAAAAAATCACACGCCCCCCTGACCACGACAACCCCTGGATGGGCTTATGAGCTGGCCCTCAGCACATGTAGAGAAAGACCGGGCGACTTGCTCACCCAGCCTGCCCTCCGTCACAACTGTTTTTGCAGCGCATTGATCAGATCTTCGACCTGAGCGTGCCGTTTTTTGTCAATAAACAACAGACTGAAACGGAATTGTTTCATCACTGAATCTCGCTCACCCGGTGAGCCATAGGTTGCGAAGACATCCACGACGGTGTCCTCAATCGTTTTCAGCTCATTGCTGCCCTGGCCCTTGTCGTAGATCCAACGCGCGTACGCGAAATCCTGTGGCGCGAGCATCGCCCAGACATCGGGCTTCAAGGCGCCTGCTTGCGCACGGAGCAGCTGCTCAACACCAGCGCTGAGTTCATCGACATCACTGTCGTCTAAGTGGGAGGACTTCCGCCGAGTCGCGGATCGGACCAAGGCCTCAAGCAACAAGGCGTTCGACCCCGCATAACAAGTGCTGCTCTCTTTGGCAGCCAACTTCAACTGATAAGCCTGCAAGTACGCATCTCGACAATACAAGAGCGACTCTGCGGGATCAGGTGCGCCGGGGACAATTGCCGAGGCATCCACCTTGCCCCGCGCTAAGGCCTCGCCCATCATCGCCACCAGCTTCCACGCACTGCCGCGGTGCTCGTGCAACACGGCGGACGCGGTTGATACCGCCACCATCGCATCAATCGAACGTGTGATTTGGTAGACCACACGATAGGACTCGATGAACTCATCGCCAGCTTTGCTTTCTTTAATGTCCCACTTGCTCGCCTGGGCTTCCATCAATCGGATCAGATAGTTGCGCACCCGCAACACATCTTCCAGCGAGTTCTTGCTGCTGTCCGCATCCAGAGCGCGCAGCAACCAGTCATGCGCCAACGGCCAATCGCCCAGCTCACCAAAGGCAAGTGCCAAGCCGTAGACCACCTGGGGGTCATCAGCCCAGCGGGGCGGATTCGCATCACTGCGCGTCTGCGTAGCTGCCGCTTCTATGCGCTTCAGCTTTTCACGCAATCGGTTATCCACGGGGTTTTTGGCTGTTCTATAGGCTCTCAGCTCTATTTCCAAGTTGCGCAGTTCCGTGACCAGCTCTTCCACCGCTTGATAAGACTTGGGCCAAGACCCACCGGAGGGATTAGCGCCACTGAGCGTGAAACCAGGATCGCCGTAACACTGGAACGCGGCCCAAGTGTTTTTCTCAGCGTTGTAGATCGCGCGCCGCGCTATCTTGACCGCATCACCAAATGGTTTGCCGCTGAGCATTGCTTCATAAAAATGATCAGCGAAATTCAAGGCATCGCTGTCATCGATGGCCCAGGACGCGGCGACTACCGCCTGCGCACCGGCCTTCATGAATTCGGCTGCCATGCTGGCACTGAGGTGGTGATGCTGACCGTCGCCCTGTTCTATAGAGCCCGTGTGGCAGCAATTCAGAAACACCAGTGAAGGCATCAACCGAAAATGCTCGATGTGGCGGGTTTGAAAATACAGTGGGATGTACTCACCGTTTTGATCTTTCTGCTCACCGACCACCACCCCACTTTGTGTTACAGCGCCTTTCACATAAGCACCGTGGGTGGCAAAATGCAGAATCTGGTAGTCACCCGTGAGAACTTTCGCCATGATCTCGCGCTCGGCACCTACGCCATCCTCGCCGAGGCCATATATCAAGCCCTCGGCACGCCAAGGCGGCGAGTGCTGGATTCGATGCAAGACCTTTTCCGCCTCCGTGATCGCGCCGTCGAGGTTGGGGTAACCCGCACGGGTAGCCGGCGGATTGCCCACCACCAAGGCCAGGCGCGAGTCCGAGAGTATCTTGGGCGTTCTGTCTTCTCCGTCCCGGTAGTCGATACGTCGCAACATGCCGGCATCCACCGACAAGGGTTTGTTTTGAATGCTGTTGCGATCGACCAACAATTCCCAAGGGATAAAAGCGGCCTCTGGATCAAGCGATAAGACAAGGTTGCGCTGCTGACCTGCAAAGCGTTTAAAGCAGCTGGGCACCAGCTCTTCAAACAGTGTCTGCTGTGCCTGCGTGGCCGCGTCACTGCCCCCACCGAAAATCGGCTTCAGTCGGCGTTCGATCTCATCGCGGCTCACCAGAACTCTGCCGCTCACGCCCATGGCTCGGTTGCCCGCAACACTGAACACAAGTCGCTCTAAGCCCGGCTCCGGTATTTCATGTTTGTCTTCCTTGAACTCGATGCCCAGGCTCGTCCACCATTGATCGTTGTCACCTCGCGATAATCGCTGCACTCCACCGCCGCTGTTGATCACACCGGGTTTTAATTGCAGCGAGAATTGATCGTTCTTATTGAGCTCTTCAAGTGCCCAACGCGCCTCCAGCGCCAGGTCAAAATGCCACTCAACAAACTGTACTTTGGCAACCCTGCAGCTGCCGTCACCGTCGCGGCTCCGCAATGCGTCGTTCGCGTACTGGACCCCGTTGAGGATACCCTCCAGCACTTCGCTGAGCTTGAGCTCCTCATTGCCGCTGCCCACCAGTAGCGCGGCTATTTGCACATCTTCACCTGAGAGCCCCGCCTCGAGACGCGTCTGCAAGTAACGCTGCACACCGCGCATCACAGTGCGGGTTAAATCGCCCTGCGAGAGCTCGCCCATGCGCCCCAGACCCACTACTATGGCGCCCGAGGGGCCGTTGGCATTGAGGCGTGTATTGGCCAGCGCGACCTGGCTGGTGCCCGGCGCACTGGTGTAGAAATCAGGCCCCAGTTGCCAGCGCTGGTGCAGCACCCCGCCCAGCTGGCTGTCCAGTGCGGCCTCGGCACGCACAATTCGATCACCGCTGTAGTGCCCCACCAACACGGCCGTGTTGCAGAACATCAAATTGCCGTGCAGCACCTCTACCTGCAATTGCGTAGACACACGTTGCCGGGACGCATCACTGCGCCTGCCGCCGCCGTGGGTGATAGCCGCCAGCAACTGCTGCGACCCGCTGCGCAGCCCCTGCGCGTGTCCGAGTCTCAGGGTTTCTCGCACCTGCCCAGCCGCTTCCTCCTTGGCGCCACGTGATTTGCTGTCTGGCTGTGTCCTCGATAGAGCTCTGGTTTTCCCTTTCAGCGCAATATCCAACAGGGCATCAAAAGCATCGGTCTTGTTGTAGATATCACCGTGCACTGCATCGATGTAATAATCCGGCGCCTTGCCCGCGCTGGTCCACAGCGCCAGGCCGTCACCTTCGCCCGATTCGATCAGGCGCCACTTGTTATTTTTCTTTTCAATCTGTGGCGTGCTCGCAGCGCACCCGGCCACGTAAATAATATTTTTGTCTGCGGCAAATCCATCCTCAGCCCGCCTGACGGCTGTTTTGAGCGCGAGCTTGCGAATGGCAGTGCTAGGCAAATGCCTGCTTGCGCCCAAAGCTTTCCAGCCACTCTCTTTACTCAAGTCCAGCTTATCGCCGTCAAACATAGCGTCATCGTAGACCGCCATTTGCGCGGGTCCGGGGAAATCGGCAAGCCAACTCTGCCAATCTTTGAGGGAGTTGCGCAGATCAAATAACGCAAGCTTGCGCAGCAGCTCATGGCTGCCATCAAATATTTTGGGCAGTTGCCACGTGCCGAGATTGGGCGTGCCGCCCTGCACCATGTAACCACCTCGCTCCACCACGCGCTGCCAGGTATCGGGGAATCGCTGACGCCAGGCACGCGCCACCAAGCCGCCCATGCTGTGGCAGACAATCGTCACCGGCATGGTTGAGCTGTTCAGCCGCGCCGTCACCAAGCCGTCGAAGTCGTCTATAGGCGCTTCGATAGTGGCGCGCCAGTCATAGGGTACAGGCACCACGTGGGCGCGCTGGTCGGCATAATGCAGGAAGTCTTCATACACATCGTCGAGCACACCCGTCACAGCGATGTCTTCGCTGTCGATTGACATCTCTGACCCCATGCCACGCACCAATCGCCAGTAGTCCACCCAGATATCGTGCGAATCTTCGCCGCTTTTGATCGACAGTTCGCTGCCCATGAAACCCGGCAAGAAGAACAAACACGGCTTGTCCAGTGCGGTCTGCACGCTGGCGCCCGGCACCCGCCCTCTGGACAGGCTGAGCCCACGCCTGGATCTTTCCTCTGCGAGTGCAATAACGGGGCTCAGACTCTGCACCAACCGCTCTTGCACGTCACGGCGCTCAAAGTAGTGCGTGTGGCTGACCCCGTCACCCACCAGCGCCCGCTCATCAAAATGCGGGTATTGATAGCCCAAGCTCATGGAGGCCGTGTCCACCACCCAATCGTGCGGCCCTAAAAAGATAGGCATCAAGAGCTTATCCACCACGCCCGAGGCATCGCCGCTGATGACCACCAGCTCACCGCCGGGACTGACCATGCCGTCGAGCAGCTTGACCAAAATGGAGTCGGGCTTCATGGAACCAATGCCAGGCAGAGCCCCGGGCTGCAATCCCTCTTTGACCACCGCCGCCGCGAGTTTCAACAACGCCTCTACCAGGTCGCCGATCAAGCCCAAGACCGGCAGATCCGGTATTTTGCCAAACAACTTGGCCAGCACCGTCAGGTAAATATTGGTGTTGGGCCCTGCCAAGCTGGTGCCCGCCGCGGGGCAGCCCACCCGCACATGGCGTATGACACGCGGCAGATTCGACAGCCCGCGCTCAGCCGCCAATCGATACAGCTGAAGCAGAAATTTCACTTCCTCTGAATCGTCTCGATCTTCACCCAAGGCCTGTGCGGGCAGCGACTGCAAGAACAACTCGTCGTGGTTTTCTGCGTGCTGAACCGACGCGAGTAAATCAGCCACCAAGCCCCCGCGGCTGTGGCTCAGCATCACGAGCGGTGGGCAATGCTTTTGCGGCAGCGCTGTCAGCAGATCAAAGGCGTTTTTGGCGACAGGCACCGTGAGCGTTGCGTGTTCAAAGGCGTAGACACGGCCACCAAAGGCATCGTAGATTTCTTGCCACGGCTTTTGTTGGAAATCGCTGAAGCCTTCGTTCGGCACTACCTCACCAAACGCGCCGAGCGTGGAACTGGCTGTGCCGTGCACCAGCAGCAACACCGGGTCGCCACCCGGTTTGAGCGCCGCGCGTATCATCTCGCCGTCGCGGCCCACTGCGTACATGCCCACCTGATCGTTGTGCACCAAAGAAGCATCCAACTTGGCCGCCGCCTTGCGCACCAGGTACCCAGCGAGGTCGATGTCCAGCACCCGCAGGGCTTTCAGTACCCAACTGAGCAACCCGCGCTTGCCGCTGTCCAGCTGCACCACACTGGGCAGTTGGCGCTTGCCGGTGGTTTGCTGCTGACGGCTGCCATCAGCATTGCGCTCAAAACCGTTTTCATCCAAGTTACTCAGCGCAAAATATTGCTGCCGCGTCAGCAGCCAAGCACCTTCATCGGTTTCGACTTCGAGCAGCGCACCAACGGCTATCTCGATGGTCGCGGTGCTGCCGCCGTCCCGCACAGACGACAATTGGCACACGGTAGATTTAACGTCACTGCTCGCGGGGAACAGTCGGCTGCCATGTTCCTCGCGGCGCTCGCCCTGAAACTCAAAAGTAATACCCGCCATGACAACTCCTTTGCAGAACTGCTGAATCTAATGAATTTTATTTCCTTTTGTCCATTATTAAACCATATACTGGCAACGAGCAATCGACAAAAACAAACATTTTTATACTCAAGAAATAATACAAACGCAGTAACTGACATGCCTCTGGAAAGCTTTGATCGTCGCTAGATTTTCTTTAATGGATTAGGAGAAAACCGACATGGCCATAAACTTCGAGAAAGTCCCCAGCTATATTCGCCGAGAGATTGATCCGCCCAAAAAAGCGTTAAAACGCGGGTCGCGCGGGCAAAAGGCTAGACAAGTACAAGAGTGGTTGCAATACCATAAATGCCGTACAGGGATCGACGGACAATACGGCCCCGCCACTCACGAATGCGTGAAAGACTTCCAGACAAAAGCCAATTTGAAAGTGAGCGGCAACGTGGACAAAACAACCTGGCAAGCGCTGGTCGCGCCCATGACAGCAGCGCTGGCCGCGCCCACCACCGCTAAAACAGACAGCGCACCAAAAACAATTGAACAAATTGCGCGACAGCACGTACAGCAAAACCCGCACGAAATAGGCGGCCAAAACAGCGGACCCTGGGTGCGCTTGTATTGCGACGGCAACGACGGTTCACATTGGGCATGGTGCGCAGGCTTTGTCAGCTTCATCATGCAGCAAGCGTATTTCTACCGAGGCGAATCTACCCCTATCAAAGGATCGGTTTCCTGCGATACCTTGAGCGCCCAAGGCAAGCAAAAAGGGCTTTTTGTCAGCGAATCAAAAATAAAGACTCAAAAAGTCTCATGGGACGCATTTGGCGGTGCGTGTTTGTTCTTGCGACGCCGCACCAGCGACGACTGGACACACACGGGCATCGCGCTGGCAGCTTCCGGCAAGGGCAAGAACGTGGTGTTCCACACCATCGAGGGCAATACCAACGACGAGGGCAGCCGCGAGGGATACGAGGCCTGCGAGCGCAAACGCAGCCTGTCCAATACGCACTATGATTTTGTCTCTTTCATCCCCCTGAGCTGACACAGACTTATGCAAGACACGTTCATTCAACGATTCGACTGCCGATGCCAGCTGCGTGTTTTGCGCTGCGTGCTTTTTGCAGCAATGGCATCATTGTTGGCTGCCTGCAGCTTGCCGCACACAGCGGCAACTAAAATCCCCAACAGTGAACAATCTGTTTCAGTTGAGCGGCAGTTACAATACAAGCTATCGGATCTCTTGGACCGCCCCATTGCTTTGAAGATCAACTTAAAAAGAAGCTACCAGGAGTGGAATTTCTGGGCAGGGCACCCGCTCAACCCCGGTGGCTCCCGCGTAGACATCGGGACAACACCTTACAGCGGCGACTACGACGAAGGGGTTTTTGATGATGTGTTCACGGCGTTGTCAAAAGTAGACCAAAGCAACGGCGCCGA
>JAWSVD010000640.1:0-579 GCA_033852095.1 Granulosicoccaceae bacterium
GCCAGCGGCCTGAGCATCAACGATATTTCCACCGAAGCGCTCAACGCAGGTGATGCCTCCATAGCACTGCGCGACGGCAAGCTGGATGCATTCTTTGTTGTGGCGGGCTATCCTGTTAGCTCATTGGTAGAGTTAACGTCGGATGCTGCGATTAAATTGATCCCCATTGACGGCAAGGCGGCAAAATCACTGACCAAGAGATACAAGTTTTTGACGACCAGCACCATCCCCGAGGGTACCTACGAGGGCTCAGCCGAAACAGCCACAGTCGCGGTGACAGCGCAGTGGTTCACCTCGTCCAAACAAAGCGAAGAATTGATTTACAACATCACCAAAGCACTCTGGAATGAGCAGTCGCGCATGCTGCTCGATTCGGGTCACGTCAAAGGCAAAAACATCACGGCTGAGACGGCACTTGTTGGCATCGGTGTGCCGCTGCATCCAGGCGCCAAAAAGTACTACCGTGAGGCGGGTTTGCTGAAGTGATGTTGCTACACCATCCAGCCAATCACTGGTTGCCAAGACCAAGCAGATCCCCCCCAACACAGCCGGAAGCTTAGGTAAGCGTTCACGCCTAAT
>JAWSVD010000281.1:0-11082 GCA_033852095.1 Granulosicoccaceae bacterium
CTGCGCTCAGCGGCATCCTACGTGTCGCACCACGACCCGTGCGGCACCCGTTGTTACTGCCTGTAGGATGCTATTGAGCCCGCGAAACGGACCGTGCGTGTCTTTACCCCTACGCTATATTCAGCTTGAGCATGGTGCAGATGCCGGTGCGCTTCGCTTCGCTCAACGGCACCCTTCGAGACACACCGCACGGCCCCGGTGTTTGGCTCGGCCGGTAAGTGCTGTTGAGCCTGCAGTGAATACCCTGTTGGTGAGTCAATCCAAATACATTATCTTAATTTCTCAGCCCAGATATCAATGCTGCTGAAAAACAAATAGCCGAAAAAACCACCCACGACTCTGTTCCCCACCATTGTATTTTCGCCCCGTAGCTCCTCATGATACTACGTAGTACTGGCATAAACTCTGCTATGCCTTACGCATCGATATTCATAGCCCAAATGGCCTATTACTCATTAATCTTACCAAAAAGAAACATTCAATGAATCGCAAGCTCGCCACCCGATTACCTGTAATTGTTTTAAGTCTGATCGCAACTAACGCAAGTGCCGCCCTACTGACTGAAGAAGTGGATACAACTCATATCAAGGATGGCACCATCACCACGCAGGATTTATCGGCAGGTGCCGTAACCACTTCCATTCTCGCGACAGACAGCGTGAGCTCTTCGAAAATTGGAAATGACGCGGTAACGACAAACAAGATAAGCAGCGGTGCAGTCATTGGAAGCAAAATCGCCAGCGACGCAATCACAACCACGCACATAATTAATGACAGTGTCACTGGCAACAAAATAGCCGACGGCACAATCGTGGAAGATAACCTTGCTGACGCGGCGGTTACCGGAGACAAGATCGCCAGTGAGACCATCTACGGCAGCGGATCTGTCCTGCACGACAGCAACATCGCAGTGGGATCTATCGCTTCGGATGACATAAAAAACGGTTCGATTGAAAGCTCGCATTTGAGCCTGGGAGCCATCACTGCGGCCCATATAGCAGATGATTCCATAGGGAGCGATGAAATCGCCACCGACGCCATCACTGCCAGTGAGATTGCATCAGATGCGGTCGGTAGCTCTGCCATTCAAGACAACGCGATAACACAAGCTGAAATCGCATCCAGTGCGGTTGGCACGGACGAGATAGCAGCCAACGCGGTCACAGCGACCGAGCTGGCCAGCGGCTCAGTAGGCAGCGACGCGATTTTGGAAAATGCGGTCGGATCAGCAGAAATCTCTCACGGTGCCGTGGGCAGCGATGAAATCGCCAATGGCTCCATCACCCTCGATGATCTGAACCAAGGCATGCGAGATTCCATGGAGACACTGATGTCACTGAACGGGGAAAATTCAACCGTTTCCGGCAGTGGCAGCATCGTATTGGGCAACAGCACCAATATCAGCATTGATGACGAAGGTCAGGCACTCGCTGTGGGCAACAGCAACAACATCAGCGCAGCTGACAACAGCGTCATAGGTGACGGCAATACCGTCACCTCAAGCAACAATCTCGTCTTGGGATCTGGCAATCAAATTTCCACTGAGGCAACCACGGGTTCAGCGGCACTCTCGGCCGACGCGGCAGGTGGCAGCAGCGGAGATAACGTCATTGTTGGTTCAAATAACAGCCTATCGTCAAACGCTAGGGACAATCTTGTTCTAGGCAATGACAATACAAACATCACAACGCAAGGAAATATTGTCGTCGGTGATGCAGCGAGCGTCAGCGCGGGAACGGCTAATACAGTGGTTGGCGACAACGTAACCGTTACCTCGCAGCAAAGTGTCGCTTTAGGTAACGATACACAAGTCACTGCCGATCGCTCCGTTGCTCTTGGCGCCGGATCCGTGGCAGACCAAGTCAACACTGTTTCGGTAGGCTCCTCGAGCTCCCAACGACGCATCACCAATGTAGCGCCTGGCGTGAACAGCAGCGACGCAGCGACCTTTGGTCAATTGCAGGGTGTCTACGGTGCTGTGGCGGGTGTTGCCGCGATGACCAGCGCCAGTGCAACACCATCAGCCCCTGGCAAGACAACCATCGGCGCTGGCGTTGGTTATTACCAAAAGGAGTCAGCCCTGTCCCTGAGCCTCACACACTGGGTCGACACCGAATACGAAAAGACCTTGATCGTCGATTTTGGTATTTCCAGCAGTTTTGGCAGCAACAGCGACGTTGTGATTAAAGCTGGCGTTTCATACGAATTCTAAGGGGAGGCGCTCATGAGAATCAAAGACAATAAAAAACGACTGGGAGCGGCCCTGGCCCTCGCATTCGCGGGCAGCCACGCGGCCCACGGCAACGAAGTTGAAAGCCTAGTATCGGCCAGCTTGTGCAGCTCTACCAACATCGAAATGGCCCTGGTTCAAGACACAGCCACTGAAGGTTCGATGGAAGGTGAAGGTGGCGTTGGCTGGGGCGAAGCCGCGCTTATAAAGGCAACTGTAGCAATCAAAGTCGAAGGCGAACTCAGTGCAGCGGTCAAAATGAGCAGCCAAGCTGTCTCCGAAACCTGTGTGGATATGCTCGGGCTTGACGCCAATGAACTCAGCGCGGAAATGCGGGAAGCCTACTACGCGCTGATGTCGGAATTTGGCGTTCAATACCCCTCACAAAGTAGCCAGATTAACCTGGATCAGATCGGCATCAGTCTGTTGAAATCAGCCCCCTCTTTTAACTTGTCGAACAAGCAGAGTGGCGCTGGTTTGGACATGGTGTCCGATGTTATCGATTTGGCCACTGAGACTTTATCCGGCAACGCGGGACCGCTGGAAATCGTCAACAGCATGGCGACCACCGCAGTGAAACTGCAGGACTTCTTGCACCCAAGCCTGGTGGCGGCGATGCAAGACATAGAGGGCACCATGGCGAAGAAGCTGGCCAGCTTCGACGCGATTTCCCGCTCTTGTGACGACATACACGCGGGAAAAATCACGCACCTGTCCGTCGATCTGCAGCAACAGTTCTTGGCGGGGTGCGACGTCTACAACAGCTTGATCAATGAAGTGGCCGACGAGCTGGATAAAATTCAGAGCATTGGTGAGGACGCCATCCCGCAGCTGCAAGTAGCCTTCAACGACGTTAGCTCCTTGGGCGGCCAACTGATGTCGAGTATCGGTGAGCTCGGCTCAGTGAGTGATCTGGTCTCCTCAACGGCGGAAAGTGCGAGCAACAAGATCCACGAGGCGACCTACTCCATCAAAGTCGCTGGCGAGAGCATCGTGAGCACGATTGAATCGGGCGAGCAGGTAGTCAACGCGGGCCTGAATCAAGTTGAAAACACCAAAAACTCAGTCCAGAGCGTGGCGAATAGCGCGCTGAGCACGGCGCAGCAGGGGAAAACGCTGGTCAGCTCGCTGAACGGCACTACCTCATCGCTGAAATCCACTGCGAGCAACTTGGCGAGCACCGCAAGCAGAGAAGCGATTCAATCTGTGTGTAGTTTCGAAAAAGATTTCGGCCTTACGACCGTGTCTGTCAAAGATATTCTGGGGAGTTCGATATGCTGACATTGAGCAAGGATTTTTCTAGGCCCACAGCCAGATGCCAGATCACCCTAAAACTACTGGCCGTGCTCTGCGCATTCTTTGCCAATGGAGCTCAAGCGGCTTCGAATGTCTCCAAAGATCTGTGCGCTCAAGTGGACCAAAACGTATCCTTTGGCACAACCGTTAAAGTGGCGGCCGACGTCACCATAGCGGGCGGCGCCCAGTGGACAATGGTGGCTTACGGCAAGGGCGATCAGGCCGTCACCCTGCCGCTGCTCAGCCTCAACCAACAATCCGGCATGGGCAGTTCGTTCACCGTCAAAGTCTGTGTTGACACCATTAAACTCGCGGAGAAATGGCGTGCTGGCAAGCTCGGCTACCTCTCAGCGGAGGATCAGGCCGTCGTCGATCTGTATTTCTCCAGCGACACTGAATCACTCAATGAAGCGCGCCTGCAAAACATACGCGCGGAGATGCTGACCTACGCTAATACCGTGGGCATGAACGTGCGCATGCCAAGCAAGAGCCTGGTGCCCATTGCCACGTTGCAAGAGCTGCATGTGCGGTCTTTGACGGGTGATCTATCAGGGCTGGATCTGCTGGACGAGAGTGTCGGCGCCATGGAAGACATGGTTGAGGCGCTGCCAATTCCCCATGCGCTGGAAACCCAAATGCTGCGCCTGCCTGAAATTGTCTCAGAGCGCATGGTGCAGATGGTCGACGGCATTGACCTGATCTGTGATGAGGCTTCGGGCAGCCTGCCCGGTGCAGAAGCGCTAAGTTCGGTGTGTGACAATGTCAAAGACACCGCCGCTGCACAGCAAAAACTGCTGGACGCCATCGACGACACGGGCGAGTACATTTCAACCGCGCTGTCCAAGGTTGAAGACCTGACAAACAGCATCGCAAAGGTTGAACTACTGGTCAATTTGGCTAACAACCAGCTGCATGCAACCACCGATACCGTCGACACGGCCATCAGCGGTTTGCAGACCTCCGTCGACACCCTCGGCATAGTACAAGACCGTGTAGAGGGCACGATGAACTCCGTTATCAGTGCATTCTCCGGCACCATTGACGGGCTGAACACAGCGTTTCAGTACATCAAAACGAATGTACTCGATGTGGTGAGTTCCGTTATCACTACGGTGAAGAACACTGTTTCCACCATCACCTCAACGGTCTCGAGTATTGCAAACTACGTCACTGGGCTGCCGAGTAAGATACAAGAATACATCAGCGATCTCTTCTAGACATTGATACTTTAAATTGCCTCAGCCCGCAGTGCTGAGGCTATATTCTTGTTAGTTTTGCGTCCGGGCCTGAACGCTGCCAGTCGAACATCTCCACGGCAGCCCTTCCTTGCCTCATCCACCGCAAGTCAATGCTTCGGCGTACAGCCCTGCGCTACGCCAGATACAACTGTTCAATTAATCTTCGACAGCCGCTTTGTCAATTTAACTTTCCATTCCGGCGCAAGCTCATCCAGGCCCAACGCTTCAGACAGCACATCTGTGGCCCCAGCAAAGTCTTTATCAAAATAGGATTGGAAGAGCGCCCTGACAGAGATACTGTGCGCGGATTGTTTTACCAGTGTTACCGCATCGCCTGTTTTGGCAACCCCCGGCTCTAGCACCCGGAAATAGACACCCGTGCAGTAATTCCTGGTGAACAGATTCGGCGCCATTTTGTTGCCCAACGCAATGCCCAGCTTGAAACAGGGAACCCTCGGCTGGCTTACTTCAAGCAGTGCCGTGCCAAAGCGCAGCTGGTCCCCTATTCTTATCGCGTCCTCAGAAAGGTCGGACACGGTGAAATTCTCGCCAAATACACCCGCCGACAGCTTGCCATTCTCAAGGACACCCCGCCAATAATCGTAATGCTCAGCGGAAAAAGCGTACACAGCTTTGTGCGCCCCGCCGTGATTGATCAGATCGGCCTGCTCATCGCCCACGATGTTCAGCTCTTCAATCGCCACCGGCTCAGTGGTTGGCACCTTGAAGATACCGGTTTTTATTTCTTTTCCGTTGTACCGGACAGTTTTCGCCCGGGAGATATTTGTTGATACAATTTTCATGCAGACACCGAATTTTTAGGCTTATTTCAACAAGCGACGAAACGAAAGGCTGGAGTCGAAAACACAGCTCACAGCGACCCGGCGCGAGCAACTTTGAATAGATTATAAGTGAGCGGAACAATCAATGACACACATCCCGTGTGTGCAAAATGCTGTCAAGTGGCCTAGCAGCCGCAGAATCTGCGTTACTGTATCCGACCTACAAACTCCCAGCCCGCAACTTGTAGCCTAAATGAAGTGCAACGCAATGCGGGGGGATACTCCGTGATAACAAGTAGAGGTGGATCAAGGAATATGTGCTGCCCTGCCCCAGACACTTGGCTGTCGAACACCGCTGAAACCGTACACTTGAACACATCCCCATTCAAAAATGACGAGGTTCAAGACCCCCCTCGGCCTCACCATCAATCGTCCGAGAGACACATTCCTATTAGGTTGTTTTTGAATCCAGACTTCTCATAAGCTCGAATTGCCCTGTGGTTATCAGCATAAACCTCCAGGCAAAAATGGTGCACCTCTCGGGATCGACTTAAGTGGATCCCAAGTCAAGACCAGTTATCCATTCAGTTTAGGCTAGTCACTTCCTGCTGCTGCAACGCAGCCGTGGTACCGGCGCGTTGATAAAGGCTTTGTACTGGAAGAAATGCAGGTGCTGCCACTGCCGGGTTTCGCGGTCGTGCGCAGGTTGATCAGCCAGGCCACAGGCGGGACAATCTAGCCGAGAAGACTGGCACGAGACATCGAAATCGATCCGCCCTTGCTCGGGGTCAAAGCGGATGTCATCCACGCGCCATGGGGGCTGAAGGCCAAGAGCGGCGGTGAAGAGCTCGGTGTGTAGAAATTGCTTGTTCAAGGAGAAAATCTTAAGGAAGTGAACAAAGAGGTGGTGGCAATAGTGGCTTACTCCCCATACGAGTCTCCATAGACCCCACTCAACAATGACTACCTGCTGCGAGCACCGCTGCTCTTGAACGGGCGGTTAAGAACCCTGAGATAGAAATATTTTCCCTGGGTTTAGGGTATTGTTTCCATCCAACGCCGTTTTCAATTCCTGCATCAATCCAATGGCAATTGACGATCTCGACCTTCATCGTCTTCGTCGCCTTGGGTCATATGGTGTAATTTCCCCAGCAAGCCACTGCCCCGCCACCCCGCGAAAATCTCGCGGGTTGTGCGGGGCTTTTTTTGGCGCTGAAAAAAGTGCCACCCGTTCGATACTCAAGCACCGCCGCACGGCTAACACACCACCCTCTACCCGAGAAAAACCAGCATCGCCACCACAATAATTGCCGCTGCTTTCCTGCGCCCATTTGGGTAAAATACGCTTTTTGAAGTGGACAGTGGTATGAAGCTCAGAGAAATCGACAAACAGCGCTACAGCAAGCATTACAAGATTGTGTTCGCTGCTATCGCCACTGCGCTGATTATCATTTCAATTGCCAGCTCGACCCTGCTCATCCGCTGGTTCAGCACGCCGGACGAAACCCATCTCATCCTGAACATGACCGGTGTCGCGTTTGCGGGCTTGTTATCGGCTTACGCGCTTTATCATTTCCGAGACTATGCGTTCATGGAGGAGCTGGTCTATGTATGGAAACTAAAGAACCAACTCAATCGCATTTACCGTAAACAACGCAAGATCGAACCGTTAATAGAAGACAATCATGTCGATGCGATGATTGTGATGAATTACATGTACCAAGGATCAAAGCAGCTGTACGAACTGGATGACAACTCCATTACGCTGAATAATTTGACGAACAAGTCTGAGCGCCTGAGCGCTAGAATCAAAGAGAACGGACTCCAGTTGACGACTGAGGATTATCATGCCGATTTACTGGGCCAGTTTTAGGAAGGCTTGGACTGAGTTCAGTGCTTGATATTGACTTGTTGCAAATTCTCGTAATTTTCTGACACGCATGTCTAACAAAAATTCAGCAGCTGTTCCAGCTCGACGAAGGCACCGAGTCTTTACTAGTGTCGATGGGGGGATCAGTAACTACAAGCTAAGCTTTTGCGCTTGGTCTCACGAAATAGGAGCTACATGTGGAAGCAACAATTCTAACTGTCCGCGATCTTGTCAGCTCTAAAGAGCTCAGAATTCCTGACTATCAACGTCCCTATCGATGGACACAGCATCATGTTCAACAGCTTTTTTCCGACATCCAAATGCACAAAGACAAATCCGCCTACCGACTAGGTACGATTGTTCTTCACCGTAACGGCGGCCACCGCGACATCGTAGACGGCCAGCAACGCACCATCACCCTACTGTTGACGGTACGTGCCCTTATCAACCAAGTCGACCACGGCAAAACGGATCACCTCAAGGGCGTGGAGTTGCCACCTGACAAAGACCTCCCCAATCCAAGCTTCGACAACCAAGACAGCCAATACAACATTCATCAGAATTACCTCGAAATCGAACGCATCGTTTCTCGCCCGTCGTTCGACAAGACAATGGTGACATTCTTTCTCGACAAATGCGAAGTGGTACTCATTACTCTAAACGAGCTGTCACAAGCCTTTCAGTTTTTTGATTCGCAAAATGCCCGAGGCAAAGACTTAGTACCTCACGACCTGCTCAAGGCCTATCACCTTCGGGGTTTTCCAGCAGACGAGATTGAACAACAGGCTATATGTGTAAGCTCATGGGAAAACTGCGAAAACACATTCCTGTCTCACTTATTCTCGGACTACCTCTACCGTATCCGGCAATGGTCAACCCACCGTTCAGCGCGCCACTTCAGCAAAGCCGAAATTGGAATTTTCAAAGGTATTGATATCGACACCTCTGAATATCCACTCTCCGAGCCACAGCGTATTGTTCATCGATTTGTCGATCACTACAACCAACAATACGAACGTGGGGTAGACCAGCAGCACCTAGATTTCCCATTCCAACTGGATCAACCTATCATTAATGGACGACGTTTTTTTGAATGGGCAGCTTACTACGAGAAACGCATACGTAAGGCCAAGAAAGACTCCGAACGGTTGCGAGAACTGCTTGACGAATCGGATAACAACAGACGGGCTATCTCAATATTAGACATACTGGCGCAAAACAAGGAGAGCAAGAAAGACTATCTCGGTCAAAATCGCACAGGTGATAAATTTGTCCGGATGCTGTTCGATTGTCTGCAGGTGTACTACACCGACAGATTCGGTGATGCCCACGTGGCGCTGATGGTTGAGAAAGTATTTGTCTATGCATACTCCTTACGCCTAACCAATTCTCGGATAAGCCTTGCAAGCGTGGACAAGTATGTACTCGCGAACAATCTCTTTGCTCAGCTACGTGAAGCCGCTCACCCAAATGATTTTCTCTCCTATACCCCCGCCGTTCTGATCGAAAAAGATATTAAGGGAAACCAAGAAAAAGTGACCGGGCTGATAAAATTATTTAAGGAGATGAAATACTTTGAACACAATAACTAAAAATCTCGCTCCACAGATATTAAAAATCGGCGATCTTCTTTCCAAAGAACATAGCTACGTCGTGCCCATGTACCAGCGAAACTACGCGTGGGGGGAAGCCGAAGTAACGCAATTATTGCAAGATATCATCGACACAATGACGAGCCCAAACACGCCCTACTACATCGGCACACTCGTACTGCATCGTCGCGATGACAGTCATTATGAAGTAATCGACGGACAACAGCGATTAACGACACTAGCGCTCCTAACGAATTATCTTCGCCACCACTCTTATAGGGGAACAAGAGATAAGAATCAGGAAAAAAACATCTACCTGCTTTTTGAGAACCGGCCACGTTCACAGCGAACATTTGATGCGCTGCACTCATCTAACGACACATCTACAGCCGTTAAATCTCTAACTAATAAGGAACTGAACCGCGATATTGAACGAGGCTACCTGATAATCAAAGATCAATTGCCTAAAAAGCTAGGTGAACACAAAAAGAATCTAGGAGATTTTAATAAATTCCTTAACGAGCAAGTTACCATCGCTCATGTAGTAGTTCCATCTGATACCAATCTCAACCACTATTTCGAAATCATGAACAACCGCGGCGAGCAACTAGAGAAACACGAGATACTCAAGGCAAGGATGCTCGAAAAGCTGTCTGCTGATGTAAAAAGCACCGACTGCCTATCCCGTGTCTGGGAGGCATGTTCCAACATGGAAGGATATATTCAGCAATCATTCAAGACCAAAGAGCGCACTGTCCTGTTTGGCGATGACTGGAATTATTTGGTAACTTGCAATTTTGAAAGCATAAGTTACGCCCTTTCTGAAAGTGCTAATCAAGAGATAACAAAAGACGCAACCCCCTATTCAATCAAAGATTTGACCACGAGAAATATAGACAAACCAATTGAACGGACATTGTCGTATGGATCGTCGAACTACAGTGGAGTTGTGAATTTTCCTAATTTTTTACTTCAGGTCCTGCGCGTTTACACGAGAGAAAATGTAAGCCTCGACGATAAAAACCTGCTTAAAGAGTTCGACATCCACATATTCAATGAAATGGGTGAAGCCGAAAAAAAGATCAAAGCATTTACATTTGCATTGCTCCGCTGCCGGCTATTGCTGGACACTTATGTTATCAAACGCGAGACAGTGAGCAACAAAAGCAATTGGAGCCTAAAACAATATATAAAAGACTCCAATGCCACTGGGAAGAATATTTACACAATCAAACCCAGTGAACACCCTAGCAACCAATCGTTACGCATGCTAACGACTGCTATGCACGTGTCATTTCCAACTCAATCATACAAACACTGGCTCACCGGCGTGATTGATTGGCTGTATCGCAATACATCCAGCGAAAACACCAATGAAAGTCATGTGTGCAAAACAAAATACCTCAACTACTTGGAGTCATTAGCCCAAAGTTTCGTCTTCGACCGATACTTGGCTAAGCCATCAGGAGATATTTCGGGTGCAGCCGTAGGGCCGTCTAGCAACAAGGATGGGGAGCCGAAACTTGTGGAAGAATTTTACTATACAACGATATTTAAATCGAAAAAGCTTGGTGCTAACAAACCTACCAACGGGGATGACATTTGTGACGCACTACTGAAATACGGTCACATCGCAAGTAACTTCATCTTCAATTACCTCGACTATCTACTGTGGCTGGAAAGTGCCAAGGACGGTGCACCATACGCCAATTTCGAATTCACCTTCCGTAGCTCGGTCGAGCACCATTATCCCCAGAACCCAATCAATGAATCGGACCTAATGAGTAATCAAGGCGCATTGCACAGTTTTGGAAACCTCTGTTTAATCAGTCATGCCAAGAATTCCAAGCTGACTAACCTGCTGCCAGAAGGGAAAAAAAGTCACTACACTAATGGCGATTACGACAGCCTCAAACAAGGCAGGATGATGGCGCACCAGGGGGACTGGTCCGAGGCCGCCATTCTCTCCCACAACAAAGAAATGAAAGAGTTGCTGGCAAAGACTCCTCTGTCGCTCCGGAGACCAACAAGCTAAAAATCTAAAAAAGCAATGGGTTCATAGCCTTGACTAATA
>JAWSVD010000026.1:0-33962 GCA_033852095.1 Granulosicoccaceae bacterium
CCGCGGTGTCGGCCCCTTCCGCTGGGCGGCGCTCAGCGGCGATCCCGAGGACATCTACAAGACTGATCAAAAAGTCAAAGAACTGATCCCAGACGACGCACACTTGCACAACTGGCTGGACATGGCGCGCGAGCGCATCGCCTTCCAGGGCCTGCCCGCGCGCATCTGCTGGGTTGGGTTGGGACAGCGGCATCGCCTAGGTCTCGCCTTCAATGAGATGGTCAAGAGCGGCGAGCTCAAAGCGCCCATCGTCATTGGCCGCGATCACCTGGACAGCGGCTCAGTGGCCTCCCCCAACCGGGAGACAGAGGCCATGCGCGACGGCTCTGACGCGGTGTCCGATTGGCCGCTGCTCAATGCCCTGCTCAACACCGCCTCCGGCGCCACTTGGGTGTCCCTGCACCACGGCGGCGGGGTCGGCATGGGCTTTTCACAGCACAGCGGCATGGTGATCTGCGCCGACGGCACAGACGCGGCCGCACGTCGCCTAGAACGTGTGCTGTGGAACGACCCGGCCTCGGGCGTGATGCGCCACGCAGACGCGGGCTACGATAGCGCGCTGGATTGTGCCCGCGAGCACGGCCTCGACCTGCCGGGGATTCTGCCGAGCAGCTGAATCATTTCCACACGTGGCATTTGTTATGATTGATCACTTCATTCGGATCAATGGACCAAGCCAAAGACATGCTGTCAGAGACCGGCTTTATCGCCACACTGAACATCACTGCCCCGATCTTTTTGTTGATGGCGCTGGGCTTTTTTGCAGTGAAAAGCAACTACTTCCCCGCCCAGGGAATCAAGGGCATCAGTCAATTCGTGGCCCGCGTGGCCATCCCTGTACTGATCTTTCGCGCCCTGGCGGAACGCGATCTAGGCGAGATACTCAACACCCCCTATCTGATCGCATACAGCCTCGGCTCACTGATTCCCTTTTTTCTCTGTTTCGCCTTTGCTCGTCGCTGCCGCCAACAGGGACTGAGTTCCGCTGCACTCTACGGCATGGGTTCTTGTTGCTCCAACAGCATCATGGTCGGTTTTCCCATCATCACGGCCCTGTACGGCGAGGCAGCACTGATACCGCTGGCGCTGACATTGCTGGTGGAAAACCTGTTGATCATGCCACTGACACTGGGCATCGCCGATGGCAGCCGGCTGCAGCACCTGAGTTTGGGCCGTCGCGTGCTGGGCATCCTGCCGACCATCGCAAAGAACCCGATCATTGTCGCCATCTTGTTGGGCTTGGCAGTGTCGCTGATGGACCTCAGCCTGCCGAGCGTGGGATCCAGCATCATGGATCTCGTCGCAAGCAGCGCCACGGGCACCGCACTGTTTGCCAGCGGCGGCATGCTGGTGGGCATGCGAGTGGGTGGGCTGCTGCCCGATCTGAGCGCCATCGCACTGTCGAAATTGCTGATCCACCCGCTAGCGATGTTGTCGGCGTTTTTGCTGATCCCCGGCGTGGACGCTCAGCTGGCGCAGTCCGCGGTTATTCTCGCCAGCGCCCCGATGTTTGGTATATTTGCGGTGATCGGTCAGCAGTACGGACACGGCGATTTTTGCGCCGCCGCGATACTGCCCTCAACCGTGCTGTCATTCCTCAGCATCAGCGTGATCATCTGGGCCCTGTTGTTATTCCAGCCCTTTGGCTAAAGCCAATCGCCCTCAGCTACAGCTAGGAGAGCAAACGCTCGTCATAGGGGATGCGAGTCAAATTTTCAAAGCCCGTTTCGGTGATCAACACTTGGTCCTCCAGTTTCACCCCTTCGTTTCCGCCCACCGCGCCTATATACGCTTCGACACACAAGACCATGCCCGGTTTCAGCGTATATTCAAAAGCGCCTTCGATGAAATCTTGCGGATAGAAAATGGCTGGCCATTCGTCACACAGGCCCACGCCATGCATCATCACGCCGTAGCGCTGCGCGACAAACTCCTCCGGCAGTCGTTGCCCTCGCTCGGTGAGTTCGCGAAAATCCACGCCTGGCCCCAGCAACTGCATATTGTGTTGAATGTGCTCAAGAGCAACGCGATAAAGACGTTTTTGCTCGGCGCTGGGCTCATCTTCACCCACATAAACAGTGCGCGACAGATCGGCACACATGCCGTAGGGACCAATCAAGTCCGTGTCATAGGCGAGCAATTCACCGGTTTGTAAAACACGCGGCCCCGCCTCTTGCATCCAGGGGTTAGTCCGCGGTCCCGAGGAT
The DNA here is from genome assembly GCA_033852095.1 of Granulosicoccaceae bacterium. GTDB lineage: Bacteria > Pseudomonadota > Gammaproteobacteria > CALCKW01 > CALCKW01 > CALCKW01. Next base: position 2,208 of record JAWSVD010000026.1, read on the forward strand.
AAGATCCGCGTTTCAATCCACTCCCCACCGCGCTTGATATTCTCCGCGTGCAGCAGCGCCCACAATTCCACTTCTGCCACGCCAGGCCTTGCAGCTTCGTGCATGGCGTACATGCCGCGTTCACAGGTGTCGATGGCACAGCGCATGGCATTGATTTCATCGTCGCTTTTGATCGATCGAGCATGTTCCATCACGGCCTGCCCACTGCTCACCTCAATACCGAGAACATCGAGTGCTCGCAAACCACTCACTTCTATTTTATCCACCGCCAGCCGCCTGTTATCGCCAACCCGGCTGCGCAAGACGCTGTCGACATCAGCCGCGAAATCGGTCGCCAGTGATTGTTCGCGATCTCCAGCCGCAAAATAGAAGAAACCCGCACCGTGACGGACTTCTTTGATCAGGGGCAAATAATTGCTGAGGTGATCGCAACCGTGGAAATCCCAAAGCACCATGTGGCCATCGGCGGTGACCAGCAGAGCACGGGCAGGATTGTGCGCCGTCCACAGTTGCATGTTGCTGCTGTCACTGGCGTAACGGATATTGAGCGGATCGAACAGCAGCACACCACCCAGGTCGCGATCGCTCAATTCCGCGACAATGCGCTGCAAACGTGTCTGCCGCATCCGCGCAAGATTGGGCACGGTGATACCGACCTTAGCCCATTCGGCAAACGCGAGCGCTGTTGGCCCTGTCTCCACGCGATCGGGATTAACAGGGCTGCCGTCGGGGCGGGCGTCAGCGCTGAGCTGTGAGCTGGCCCGCCGTGAGGGGTCTATTTTTGGTTGATCGATCGAGTAGTGGGCAGACATCTCGCGGTCACTCCCAAGGGTTGGCAATCGTTAGACCTTAGCGCTTAGCCCACCAGAGATTGGCGCTGTGTTCGACCGATAAAACCGAACAAACGACATAGTCGTTATCGTTCCACCCTGCCTTGGCGAAAATCCAAAAATCTGGTTGCGTGTCGCCGCACTGATTTGATGTCTTGGCGAATAACGCCCATGTGCTCCGCGTGCAGAATATTCACGTATTGCATCAATTCCAGCGATTTTTCCGCGGCGGCGAGATCCAGCCGCCAACAGGGACTGAGCGCCGCCGCGCTCTACGGCATGGGCTCTTGTTGCTCCAACAGCATCATGGATCTCGTGGCAAGCAACGCAACGGGCACCGCCCTGCTTGCCAGCGGCAGCATGCTAGTGGGCATGCGGGTCGCTACTGCTTGATCTGAGCGCCATCGCGCCGTCGAAATTGCTGATCCACCCGCTGGCCATGTTGTCGGCGTTTTTGTTGATTCCTGGCGTGGACCCGCAGCTGGCGCAGTCCGCGGTTATTCTCGCCAGCGCCCCGATGTTTGGTATATTCGCGGTGATGGGTCAGCAGTGCGGACGCGGCGATTTTTGCGCCGCAGCAATACTGCCCTCAACCGTGCTGTCATTCCTCAGCATCAGCGTGATCATCTGGGCCCTGCTGTTATTCCAGCCCTTTGCCTAGCGCCCAACCCTGGCGCGGCAATCATCGACGCGGCCAAATCCAGCGCTCAATGCTCCACGCGCCCTTGACGAAAATCCAAAAAACCCGTCACTCGCCGCTGCACGCCTTTGATGTCATCGCGGATAATGTCCACGTGTTCCGCGTGAAGAATGTTCACATACTGCATCAGCGACAGCGATTTCTCAGCCGCTGCAAGGTTGAGCACACGCCTCTTTTCAAGTGCAGGCTGGCGTGAAGCGCTGAGCAACAATTCGTCGAGCTGAGCATCACACAAGCGTGACAAATTCATTTGCTTGGGCTCACCGTCCTCGCAGCCAAGCAGATTTGACGAGAAGGACGATACTAACGGTGCACTGACTGAATAACCCAACAACAGACTCTCGTAAGCTCTTTCCTGAAGATCAATGGCCAACGCCAAAATTTTCTCCAGAGGCACCCACTTTACTGAAACGTCAACGCCGACAGCGCTCAAATCTTGCGCCACAAGTTCAGCCATTCGGCGTGGGTTCGGGTTGTGCGGCCGAGCCGCGTCGACCGTGGAGATCGTCAAGCTGATCGGCCCCTGCGGCACAACTTGTTGCAATAATTCCCGCGCGAGGTCTGGGTTGTATTCAGGCTCTTTGGCCTGCCCTATGCCCAGAAGATCAGGGTGTACAGAGTAATTAGCGTACTCCGCACCGGTGAATTGGAACAGCAGCTGCAATATTCTCTTTCTGTTTATCGCCAGTGACAACGCACGTCTGGCACGAACCTCATCCCACGGCGCCAGCCTTGTATCCAGCGCCAAAAAAAACACACTCAGAATTGGTCCGCGCTGGATTTCAAAGCCTTCAACACGATCAGCTTTAGCAAGAATTTGAGGGCCAATGTCTATGGCCTGCGCGCACTCACCGATGCGCAACTTGCTAAATCTGTCCAATTCATCGGCAGCATTCACAAAAGTCAGAGCGGAGAATTCCACCGCTCCTGCCCAATAATCATCAAAGCGCCGCAACAGGTATTCGTCTTCATTGTGTTTGAGGTAGCTGAACGCTCCTGTGCCTATAGGCACTTGACCGAACTGCTCTGATCTATTTTCAGCGGTCAAAAAACGCGCGTACTCAAATGAAAGGATATGGCTGTCGTGGCCTGTGAGCTTTTCCACGAACTCCACGTCCAGGCTATTCAGCCGAATTTCTACCCAGTCGCCCACCGCGACCACCGAGTCGATTTTTTCCACGGGCAACTCTGTTGCAAGAGCATGGCGATCACCGATTTTCGCAAAAAAGGCATCCGCTGACAGCAACCTGTTGAGGGAAAAAACCACGTCGCTGGCACGCATGGGCCGAGTCGGCCGAAAGCCCTGCACTGAGTGAAAGCTCACACCCCGACGGATTTTGAAACGGTACAACAAGCCGTCCGCCGAGACCTGCCAGCGCTCGGCCAGAGCCGCCTGCGGCAGACCATCGCCATCGAGTTGCACTAGATTGTCGTAGAGTGAGGCCGACAGCAATTCAATGTCGAAGACGGAGGTCGCGACCGTGAGATCGGCAATGGAGGGGACTTGGGGTACACAGACGATGTGATTGTATTCCGCGTGCGCGCTGTGAGCCACGGGAAAGGTCGAACAGCACCACACCAACAAAGCCACAGCGATTCGCACAAAACCTCCGATGTAAGCACCAGTCAAACTATCCAGACGATAGAAGCCAAAAGCCACTGCCCCGACCCCTGGGCAATTTAAAAGTCGCTGTCAGCGATCAGACACCGACGAAATAGTGTTGCAGTTTTTCCACAATAAGGTCCAGCGCAGGCAACCCACCCTCTTCGCCCTCGACAACCACACGGCAGGCGATGAAGGGGCTGTCGGACGGTTCGCCAGCAGCAAGCTGCAGGGTTCCTGTGTCCAGCTCTTCCACCCGCGGCGCGCGCACCAGCTGCAAAGCGTAGAGAGAGGGCTCTGCGTCGACGATCAGATTTTTCAGTACCACTGCGTGCACAGCAGCGGGCACGGGGACGGCAGGCGCTCCTGTGAGCACTTCAAAAGACACCACCGGCACGGGCTGTTGGCGCAAGTGCACTTCGCCCACCAACCACGCGGGTGCAGCCGGCGGCGGCAAATCCAGAGGCTCCGCAAACAGGACCTCTTCTACCGCAGACGCCGGCACGATCAGCAAGCCGTTTGTCAGCGGCAGCAGCAGACTCCTGATCGCTCCTGGCCCACTCATGTGCTTGCCTCTTCGGCCCGATCATCCACTAAGTCGGCCAGGGTCTGCAGCAGCTTCTGCTCCTGATAGGGCTTGCCGAAAAATTCTGTGATGCCCAAGCTACGCGCTCGTTCGCGGTGTTTGTGCCCCGTGCGCGAGGAGATAATAATCACCGGGAGATCGCGCGTGTCCTCGCTCTGCCGCAGCCGCTCGGCGAGCTCGAAACCGTCCATGCGCGGCATCTCGAGATCCAACAACATCACCGCGGGCTGGTGGTGGCGCAGTGCGTTCAAGGCCTCCAGGCCATCGCGCGCCGTGATCACGCGATAGCCGTTGCGCTCGAGCATGCGGCTGGTGACTTTGCGGATGGTGATGGAGTCGTCCACCACCATCACCGTGGGCAGGCTTTCGTCGATCACCGACAGCACCTGCGTGCCGTCCCCCACTTCCACGCTGGCAATGCGGCCGCTGCGTTCGAGCAACATGCCGGCGATGTTCAATACCAACACCACCTGACCGTCGGCGAGCACGCTCGCGCCGTTGAAACTGCGCAGTGTGCGCAACTGCTCGCCGCCGGGCCGCACCGGGATCTCCCGTCGCCCGACCAGCGCATCCACGTGCAGCGCCACCCGTTGCTCACCGGTATCGACCAGCACCAGTGCCACGCTGTCCTCAGCGGCATTGGGCAGCCAGTCACCCACACCCAACAACTCACCCAAGTGCAAGACTCGGTAGCTGTGGCCGTCGTAGCTGAAGCTGGCCGAGGGGTTGATGTAGGCATTCCTGACAATATCGGGCGCCACGTGCTGCACGGCAGTGACCGATTTGAGCGGCAACGCAAAGTTGTCGCCGCCGCCGCGCACCAGCAATACCCGCTCGATGGCGAGGCTCTGCGGCAGGCGTAACTCGAACAGGGTACCTACCTGCGGCTGACTCTGAATAGAAAGCGCGCCGCCGGCGGCCTTGAGTTCGCGGTTGACCACGTCGAGCCCCACGCCGCGGCCCGCGTCCTGGGTGACTTCGGTGGCGGTGCTGAAACCGCTCACCAGCAGCAGCTGCGCGAGTTCATCGTCATCACAAGCCTGGCCCGGCAGCAACAGCCCCTTCTCCTCCGCCACCTCGCGGATCCGCTGGATGTTCAATCCCGCGCCGTCGTCGACCACTCGCAGTTTGACGTCGCCGCCCTCCTGCTGGGCGCGCACGATGATACTGCCCATCGCCAGCTTGCCGGCATCGGTGCGCTCACTCGGCGACTCGATACCGTGCACGATCGCGTTGCGCACCAGGTGCTCCAAGGGGGCGGTGAGGTGGGTCAGCAGCACCCGGTCCAGCATCGCATCCCCGCCCTCCAAAACCAGCTTGACCTGCTTGGCACTGGCTTTGGAGGTCTGTCGCACAATGCGTTGCAAGCGGGGCTTGAGGCTATCGAAACGCACCAGGCGGGTCTTTAATAGCTCTTCCTGAAGATCTGTACCGGCGCTCTGTTGGGCGTCCAGGGTTGCACGGTTGATGCGCATCTGGCGCCGCAGATTGCCCTGCAGCTCCTCCAGATCCCCCACGCTTTCGGTAAGGCCGCGGGTGATTTCTTGCAGCCGGCTGTAGCGGTCCATCTCCAGCGGATCAAACCCGGTGGCGTCCAAGCTCGCTTCACCCACAGAGAGATCACTTTCAGACACGTAGTTGAGCGAGCGCATCTGCTCGCGCATGCGCTTAATCGTCTGGCTCAGCTCGTTGAGCTGGCTCTGCACTTCCACCTGGCTGTCAGCCAGGGTGGCGCGCAGGATATTGATCTCGCTGGCGCGCTGAATAAGCTGCCCCATGGTGCTGGCGTTGACGCGCAGCAGATCGGAAGCCGCCTCTTGTTCATTGGCCGCGCTGCGGGCCGCCACTGCGGGCTGTGGCTCCAGCGCTTCGTCTGCCACTGACTCCGCCGTACGGGCAGTTTCTGCTGACGGTGGCGCCTGCGGCTCTCTGTGCACTGCGCGCACCAAGGGCGCTGTCTGCTGTGCCGGCGGCTTGCCGTCCAGGGCGGCGAGCAACCAATCGAAATCGACAACAGGGTCACCCTTGTGCATGCCATCCAGGCACATGCTCAGCGCGTCCAGAGCTTCTTGGTAGCGCCCGAGTTCGTTCTCGCTGAAAACATGACTGACCTGCGAGGCACGCGCGATGGCCGACTCCATGGCATGGGCCACATCCGCCAGGGATTGGTAGCCGGACATGCGGGCACTGCCCTTGAGGGTGTGCAGCACCCGCTTGAAACGCTCCTCCGGCTCGTCACTGCTGGGCTGCTCGCGCCAATGCGCCAGTGCGCCTTCGGCAGTTTGCAGCAGGTCGACAGCCTCCTCCAGAAAGACCTCGCGCAGCTCGTCACTGACAGGGCCGCGGTTTTGCTCGCGCTCCCGATCGAGCTGCGCCAATATGCCGCGCAGCTCGCGCACGAGCCGCTCAGCGTCAACATCGCCCACGTCGCCACGCTCGATCAATTTGAGCGATTTTGCGATGGAGGCCAAGGAACGGTGCACCAGCGCCATCTCGATGGCGGGCACGTTGCGGTGACTCTCGCGGTAGTGCGACAGCAGGGATTCCACCGGTGATACCAGTGCCGCCACAGCACCAGCCTGTGCCGTGCGTGCGCTGCCGTTGAGGGTGTGCAGCAGGTGCGTCACGGTTTCGTCTGGCATCAGGCCACCTGCACTGTCGGTGCGGTCGGCCAGGTGTTTTTGCACGGCTTTAAGGTGCGCTCGGCACTCGCGCACGAAGATATCGCGCAGCACGGCATCGCGCTGAAAACGCGGCAATTCGCTGGTCAGATCACCGGCGGCTTCCACGCTGGCGTCCAGCATAGGAGCGCCTATGCCCGGAGAAGCGGATGCAGATATGCGGTTCGCCTTCTCGATCACCGCGTGTGCACCGGTGTTGTCAGTCTGCGGTTCCACCAGCGCAGAGACCATCGCCGGCAGCGACTCCAGTGCTTCGCGCACCAACGCCACTGTCTGCGGGTCCGGGCCAAAATCACCCTGAGATATCTTGTGGTTCAGGAGATTTTCGATCGACCAGCCGAGCTCACCTATCTGGTGCGCACCGACAAAACGGCCGCTGCCCTTTAAGGTGTGGAAACAGCGGCGCAGGGATTGCAGCGCTTCGCTGCCGCCCTCGGATTCGCGCCACAGTTGCAAATTCTCTTCGATATCGCCGGTAACTTCCTGGGCCTCGTCGATAAAGGTCTCCAGCAACTCGCTATCCATCACGGCGGGATTGCCGGTCTGCTCCGTGACCTCGGCCAAGCCAGAGTGCGCGCCCACAGGCAAGTGCTCCAGCTGCTGCATGGCGTCAAAACACACCCGCAAATAGGCTTTGCCGCCCAATTCACCCGCCCGCAAGGATTCCAAGTAGAGCTCGAAGCTGGCCACGGCATCGGCGATAAAACGCTGCTCGTCGGTGCCAGGTTTGACCTGTGCGCGTATATAACGCCGTTCGATCACATCGGCCAAACGGCCCAGCACGTCTCGGGCACTGGGCAGCGGCAGCACGGTGACAATACCCACCGCGTCGCGGAATTGCGGCATCACCACTTGCAGCCCAGCGATAGACGCCTGAGGGCCAATATAGGCGAGGAAGGCTTCGCGGAAGCGCGCGCTCAGGTGCAGCATTTCGCTGCAGACACTGCCGACCATGCCCAGCCACTCTTCCCGTGGCAAGGACGCCAGGGTGGACTGCTCCACGTCGATTTCCTGACTTGCATCCAGATCGTCATCGCAGCGCAGCAGGGCGTCGATTTCGATGTCGATGCTGCGCTCGACTTCCAGCAGCGCCTGCGCCAACTGGTGTAATTTGGGCACGGCGGCGCTGCGGCTCAGCTCGGCGGCAACCCGCAACAGCGGCACCTGTGCTTCTAGCAGGCCACGGGACTGCCCCAAGCCCAAGACGACCAGCGAATCACAGAGCTTGGACGCCACCAGGTGCAGCGGCAGCAGGTCTTCACCGCTGGCTTCTTCGTTGTGCACATAAGCTTCAATGGTGTCTTTGACTCGGCTCAGCTCGCCGTCGAAGGAATCTCTGGCGGCGGACAAGAGCGCGCGCGTGGGCAACTGGTGCCGCGCACAAGCGTCGGCCAGACTGGCCTCCGACACCATCAAGGCATCGAGCCGGTAGCGCTGACGGATCAACTTCAGCACGTCGCTCTCGTCGCCCGCACGGCCACAATAAAACAGCATGTTTTTCAGCAGTGCGCCCGGAATAGCGCGGCTCAGCTCGGCCTCGCCGTGCTTGGCGCCCACTTTCATGCAGCGGTCGAGCTGGCCCAATATAGCCTTGATAGCGGGCGTGGGCTGCAACGTGCCGGCGCGCAGGCCATCCACTAAACCACGGCCAATCAGCCAGAACATGCGGGTCGAACGCAGCGCAGACGCACCGCGCAGCTCTTTAAAGGACCAGGCCAATACCGTGATGGCCTTTTCCGTCTCCTGGCCGCGCAACAGCGCCAGCAGGGCTCGCATGTAGCGCTGGCGCACCACCGCGATGGTCTCTTCGAGCTGACCTGCGGTGGGCCGTTTGTCGCCGCTGTCGCGGGGCAGCCGCATGTCGGGCAGCAGCATGGCCGATTCGGCGATAATGCTCGCGCCGCGCGCGGCTTTGAGGTCGTTGATCAGCGGCAAGAGCACCAGCGGCACGTCCGCGGCACCCGCTTCCACGCGCTGCAAATAACTCGGCAGCTCGACGGTGGCGGCCATCAGCGCCTCGAGCGCCTGGTCGCGCAGTTCCAATCGCTCTTCGATCAACCCTTCAACGACTTCCGCCATCTCTTCGGTGAGCAACTGTGGCCCCGCCAATTCCACCAGGGTGAAGACGTCACGCGCCTGGATTAGCTCGGGCAGCACAGTTGCCAGCTGGTGCGGGTTGGCGCCGGTGTCGGCAAAATCCGCAACACGCCCTTCAAGGGTGCTGATCAGCGACATCAGCTCGCGCAGCACGCTGCGAAGTGGCTGTGGTCTGTTCACAATTTGCTTAGCTCTCAACTGAGTCACCTTACGCTACCGGTTGGCCGGCGCGGTTTTGCGCAGCTTGATTTCGGGTGGGCATCACTGCCCTGTCATCGGAGTCAGTCTCGGCATCGGGCATACGAAAGCCGGCGATGCTGTGATTGAGTTTGTCGGACAGCGCACTGAGCTTGCCCACCGCAGACGCTGTGTTACGCGTGCCTTCGGCTGTCTGCTGACTGATGTTACGGATGACGTTCATGGTCTTGGAAGCGCTGCTGGCGACACGCGCCTGCTGATTGCAGTGCTCTGATATCTCGGCGATCAAACTTGCTAGCTTGTGCGACACCGTCTCTATCTCACTCAAGGCACTGCCCGCATTCTGCGCAAGCTCGGCACCGCGCACCACGCCAGCGGTGCTGCGCTCCATCGAGGCCATCGCCTCGGAGGTGTCTATTTGTATGTTGTTGACGATCTCTTCCACCCGGCGCGTGGCGTCGCCAACCCGCTCGGCCAAGCGCTGGATCTCAGCCGAGACCTGGGCGAAACCCTCTTCGTGGCCGCCGCCCGATTTCAGGCTGGCATTTAAGGAGAGCACCGTGGTGCGGCCGGCGATCTCTTCGATCAAGCCGTTGATGTCGTTGATCTCCTGACTGCTCTCGCCCAACCTTTTCAGCCGCTTGCCGGTCTCTTGGATCTGCTCGCGTATGCTGCTCATGCCCGTCGCCATGTGGCTGACCGCATCGGCGCCGCGCGCGGCGGTGTCCACGGAGTTCAGCGCCACTTCCACGGCGGCGTCCGCCTGCGCTGCGCTGCTGCGCATCTTGCCGGCCATTTCATCCAAAGCACCGCTGGCGTCGCTTATCTCGCGCGCCTGCACTGCGCTGGCGTCGACCAAACCCTTCGCGTTGGCGTCGGTGTGGCGCACGGCGAAGCGCACCTGCGACGCGCTCTGGCCAATGGTCTGCACCAGATCGCGCAGGGATTCAACGGCGTAATTCACCGCGTCGGCGATCGCGCCGGTGATGTCTTCGTTGACCGTGGCGTGCACCCGCAAATCGCCGTCGGCGAGGTCCGTCATTTCGTCCAGCAGGCGGATGATAGCGCGGTGGTTTTTCTGGCTCTGGGCCGCATTGGCCAAGACCTGCATGTTCGAGCCGCGCCACACCAGGCCGGCCAACAACAAAAGCGCCAGCAACATCACCAGCCCGGCGATAATCGCCACTGTCTGTAGCAAATCCAGCTTGCTCTGCTCGGCCGCCAGCGATTGTGCCAGCTGCTGGCTGTCGTCGAGCAGCGCGCCGCGGTGATCGCTGAACGTCTGCTGCACAGCGGAGGCGGAGGCCACAGTGGCACTGAGCGTGTCAATATTAGAGGAAGCTTTGAGCAGCACATCGCGTACGGTGGCCAGCCCCTCGCGCACGCCGCGGCGGGCGAACAGCGCTTCGTCGGCCAAGTTTTTATCCAGCATTATTCTCAGGTCAAGATCGATGTCGCGGCGCAGCGCGGCGAGATCGGTGTCGCCGGCAGCCACACCTAAAAGGGCCAGCCGCAGCTGCCCGACATTCAGTGCGGTGCGCGCCAGCGCGGTGCGGGCCGCGGGCAACTCCCAGTCCTCTGCCAATACCTTGCGCAGGTGACTGTCCAGCACCGACTGAGACTGGCTCAGTTGAAAATCCAGGCGGTGCACTTCTGCGCGTTGCTTTTGTTCGCGCTCAGCGCGGCTGACCAGCGCTTTGTAATCGCCGTGCGCGGTTTCCCAATGCGCCTGCAGCGACTGCAGTGGCTCGGCAAAAACCTGCGGAGCGGCGGGCACTGCGCCAGCGCCGAGTAACAAGGTTTGCAGGTTTTGATCAAAGCGGGCCATGCCGTTGCCCACGCGCTGGCTGGCTTCTGTTTCGCCCTTGATCAAGGAGAGGCTGTCAAGGTGCAGCTGCTGCGCGATCAACTGCTGCTGCAGCGCCAATTGTGCGTAGTTGGGGTAGTAGCGCCCCTGCGCCAGGATAGTGAATGCGCAGCCGAGCGCGACCAGCAGCGAGAGCACCACCAACGTGATCAAACCCCACGAGAGCAAGCGTGAGTTCTCTATCAAACGGTCCTGTTTGATCGTGTCAGGCATAGATCCCCTGGGTAGTCGAGCGACGCCGCAACATCAATGTTCAAGCGCCACTTGCAAAAAGGCTTCGCTGTTGGCGATGGCCGACAAAGACAGCACCGGCCAGCTTTGCTCGCCCTGCACCGCCACCCCTTTGACGTAGGGTTTGAGCGCTTCGCTCACAGAGGCGGTGGAAACTTCGACGGCGCTGGTGAACTGCCGCAGGGAGCGCAGCTCACCCACACTGAAACCCACCACCGCCTCGCCTCGCCCGTGCACCAACACGCGGTGTTCGGCGGCGCGAAAACCGCGCACGCCAAAAATAAAGCGACTGAGATCGGTCACCGGCAAGACCTGCCCGCGCAGATTGCCCAGGCCCAGATACCACTCACTGGTGCCTGGCACCCGGCAGCAATTAGGCGCGTCGATGACTTCAGAGATGTCGCCGGCGGGGATCAGCATTTCCTGCTCGCCCACCAACACCGTCATGGCCTGCCAATTGTTGACGCCGCCCACACTGCTCGGCCGCACCAAGCGCCGCGCGCGGGTATCGATGTGGCGCAGCAAATCGATGGGGGACTGCTTGCTCATGTGTTCGCCTCCGCGCTGACACTGAGCTGCTCGCGCACGCAGCGCAGCAAATCCTTTGAGGAGACGGGTTTAGTCAGGTAGTCACGCGCGCCCTGGCGCATGGCCCAGGCGCGGTCGGAGGCGCCGTCTTTGCTGGAGATCATGATCACCGGGATGCGCGATGTCGCGGGTTGGCGCCGCAGCTCGCGGGTCGCTTGGAAGCCGTTGGTCTTCGGCATCACAACGTCCATCAAAATGACGCTGGGAGAAAACTTCAGCGCCGCTTGCACGGCGAGGGCCCCGTCGGCGACGGCCAGCGCGCGGTAACCCGCGCCTTGCAAAATAGTTTTGTAGACATGCGTCTCGGTGGCACTGTCCTCGACGATCAACACCACCGGCGCGGTGTCCTTGATTTTGGCTGTGCCGCTCACACTTCCTCCGCGAGCGCTGGCAGATGCGCCACAATCGCAGCGAACAGATCCTCGCGAGAGAAGGGTTTGGTCAAGTAGTGCTCCGCCCCCACCAAACGGCCGCGGGCCTTGTCGAAGATGCTGTCTTTGCTGGACAACATGATCACCGGGATACCGCGAAAGCTCACGTTGTGTTTGATCAGAGCACACACCTGATAGCCATCCAAGCGCGGCATCATGATGTCGACGAAGATGATGTCGGGGCGGTGTTCCGCCACGCGCGCCAGGGCCTCGAAACCGTCGGATGCCGTGACCACCTGACAACCCGCCCCCGTGAGCAAGCTCTCGGCGCTTCGGCGGATGGTTTTGCTGTCATCAATGACCATCACTTTGACATTGTTGAGATTGGTGGGCGCTGCTGCGGTCACAGGCGTGTTCTCCATAAATATTCTGGCGTTTAAATCAGCGGTACTCAGCTTCGTTTTGAAGCTGATCTTGAGGCCTCGATTCACCTGCGCGCACAGGCCATTTGGGCCACTGCAGCTGTTCAGGTTTTGCGAGACACGCGCTCACTGTGCACAACGTGCGGGTCGGGGCTGCTTGTCGGCGCAGCACTCGCTGCCCGCCGGCCATCAACGCCGCGCAGCAAGCGGCTCACGGCGACGGTATCTGAGGGCTGACAAGGCGGCAAATCCGCGTCGAACTCCGCGCCCTTTACCCTGTCGTATCTTAATGGATTTCAGACCCTTGGACACCTTATTTGATTTTTGCTGCTAAGTTACGCTTGAGATTTGCTCAGGCCAGACGCATATAGCCTGAATCAGAGCTGCCACCGCGGCTGCTCGCACGCGCCGGCGGCGCTCACTGGAGAACTTCATGACAGTCAAAATCGGGGTAGTGATGGACCCTATCGAGTCCATCAAACCAGTCAAAGACAGCACCTTGGCGATGATGTTAGCGGCGCAGGCCCGAGGCTGGGAACTCTATTATTTGGCACCGAATGAACTCTACCTGGACCAGGGCGAGGCGCGGGCGCGCTGCCAGACAGTGACCGTGCGCGACGACCAGGAAGACTGGTTCAGTTTCGGCGCCGAGACCGACGGGCCGCTGGGTGAGCTGGACGCCATTCTGATGCGCGTAGACCCGCCCTTCGACATGGACTACATCTACATCACCTACATCTTGGAGCGCGCCGAGGCCGCGGGCGCACTGGTGGTCAACCGCCCCAACGCCCTGCGCGACTGCAACGAGAAGCTGTTCACCGCGTGGTTCCCCGAGCACTGCCCGCGCACCGTGGTCAGTGCCTCGCAGCAACGCCTGCGCGACACGCTGACAGAGCTCGGCGACACCATTATCAAACCGCTGGACGGCATGGGCGGCGCGTCTATCTTCAGGCTGCGCGCAGACGACCCGAACATCGGCGTGATCCTCGAGCACATGACGCTGCACGGCAAGCGCCAGTGCATGATGCAGCGCTTCATGCCGGAGATAAAAGACGGTGACAAGCGTGTGCTGGTGATAGACGGCGTGGCCGTGCCTTACACCCTCGCCCGCATCCCCACCAAGGGCGAGACCCGCGGCAACCTCGCCGCCGGGGGCAAGGGCGTTGCCATGCCGATCACCGAGGCTGAGCAAGCGCTGGTGGACGCAGTGGCGCCGGAGCTCAAACGCCGTGGCCTGCTGTTTGTCGGCCTGGACGTGATCGGCGACAAGCTGACCGAAATCAACGTCACCAGCCCAACCTGCATCCGCGAGCTGGACAGCGCCTACGGCCTCGACATCGCGAGCCTGCTGATGGACGCCATCGAAGCCAAGCTGCAGGCGGGCGAGCACAAATAGGTTCAAGCCCTTCCGGAGCCGCGGCCGGTGCCTCGACAAGTGAGACCACAGCTTTCACTTGCCTTTAAAATCAGTGACTTAGGGCTTGCGCTGCGCCAGCACAGCCCAGTACCACGACAGACCCAAACCCTTTCCTGGCCTTAAAACGCGCAAGGGCCACGTATTTTAGTGCTCAAAATGCGCTTTATCTTCGTTCGCAGGCATCACGACTGGCACGGGGCGAACTACACTCTGGAGTTGCCAGAACTTTTTTAATTTCAGCGGACTTATGCGCACCTTCACTCAACCAGACCCTCTGACACTCTCCATGACGATGGCTGCAGCATTGCACGCTGCCCTCGTGCTGGGCTTGGGTTTTGTGGCGATCAAAAGTGTGGTGCAGGTGCCGCCCACCCTGGAAGTGATTTTGGTGCAGTCCGCGGGTGACGAAGAGCCGGAGGACGCCAACTACTTGGCGCAGGTCTCGCAAGAGGGCGGTGGCAACACCGACGACCGCGACAGGCCCACCACCCCTTTTCAGGGCACCGAGCGCATCGACACCAACGGCGTGGCACCGGTCCCGCTCGAGGCCTCCGCGCCCGCACCGCAAGAGGACGAGCAGGAGACGGTGCTCACCCAGCTGTTCTCCGATTACGAGGTCAGCACCGAGAAGGCCTCGAGCGACGAGGCGACCCCCAAACTCAAGATCAGCGAATTCGACATCGACGCCAATCTGGAGATCGCGCGGCTGAGCGCCGAGCTGGATGAAATCCTGAACCAATACGCCGAGCGCCCGCGCAAAGAGTTCATCTCCGCGCGCACCAAGGAGGCCAGCGCTGCCGCCTATATGTTCAACTGGGTTGAGCGGGTGGAGCGCGTGGGCAACCTCAACTACCCCGAGATCGCCCGCATCAAGCAGATGTCCGGCCGCTTGCTGCTGACCGTGGGCATCAAAAAGGACGGCAGCATCGCCAACATGGACCTGCGTTATTCCTCAGGCGAACCTGCGCTGGACGAGGCCGCCAAGAACATCGTGCGCCTGGCGGCCCCCTTCGCCCCGCTCAAAGGCGACCTGCGTGAGCGCACCGACATTCTCTACATCACCCGCACCTGGGAATTCGACAGCAAAGACGGCCTGAGCAGCGAGAAATAAGCGAGCACCAGCAGGCTGCGGCAACCCACGCTTGCGAACCCCCGGCGCGACGGGCACGACGGGCACGACGGGCACGACGGAGCACAACCTGACAGAAACCGCCGCGCCACAGCTCGCCCAGTGCAGCGCCAGACCAGCCACGGCCAAATCCACTCGCAACACCCTTCTCCATCGGAGAAATTTTCATCACTTGGGCCGCAGCCACGCGTAGAATTGGCGGCATGGATTTACGCAACCAACTTCTGATCGCCATGCCCGCTCTCAACGACCCCTGGTTTGCTCAGAGCGTTACTTACATCGTTGAACACAGTGACGAAGGCGCTAGCGGCATCGTGCTCAGCAGCCCGATCGACATGTCCCTGAATCAGGTCTTGGAGCAGCTTTCCTTGCCCGTCTCCCCCACCCCGCTCAAGCTGCCGGTGATGCTCGGCGGCCCGGTCGAATCGGAGCGCGGCTTTGTGCTGCACCGCGGCGAGGCCCGCTTTGATGCCAGCGCGGTCATTGGCGACGACATCACACTGACCACCTCTCGCGATCTGCTGGAGTGCGTCTCGCAAGGCGAAGGCCCGGAGCACATGTTGCTCGCGCTGGGGCGCGCCGGCTGGGGCAGCGGCCAGCTCGAACAAGAGATCGCCGACAACAGCTGGCTCACCGCCCCCGCTGATCTGTCGATTATCTTTGAGCTTCCCCCCGAGCAGCGCTGGGCAGCAGCAGTCGCCACCTTGGGCATTGACCCTGCACAGCTCGACCCCCAGGCGGGGCACGCCTGATCATGGCCAACAACACTCTGCTCGGCTTTGACTTCGGCGAGCGCCGCATTGGCCTTGCCACCGGCGACCGAGAGACCCAGCTGTGCTCCCCACTGACCACCCTCCACAGCCGCGACGGCGCCATCGACTGGCCGGCCATCGCCAAACTGATAGAGCAGTGGCAGCCGGCGGCCCTGGTGGTCGGTGTGCCGCGACACATGGACGGCACAGACAGCGCAATGACCGCCCGCGCCGCACGCTTTGCACGGCAATTGCACGGACGTTATGCACTGCCCGTGCACGAGGCAGACGAGCGCACCACGTCCGTGCAGGCGGAAGAGATCATCCGCGACAACCGCGGCAGTGGCGGACGCCGCCGCAGCAACAAGGGCGATGTCGACAAGATCGCCGCCACACTTATATTGCAACACTGGCTGGAAGCAGGAGAACCCGAATGATTTTCGCCGATACCGCACGCACCGAAGAAATGCTCGACCAGATGGCCGAAAAATTGCGCGAGAAACTGGGCGACAAATTGCAGGACTGCGCCATGATCGGCATCCGCAGCGGCGGCGTCGACATCGCCCAGGCACTGCACCAGCGCCTCGAGCTCAGCGTGCCATTGGGCATGCTCTCCATCAGCTTTTACCGCGATGATTTCAGCCGCATTGGCCTGCACCCCACCGTGGGTGCGACCGACTTGCCCGCCCAACTCGAAGACCGCACCGTGGTGCTGGTGGATGATGTTCTGTACAGCGGCCGCACGGTACGCGCAGCCCTGAATGAGATCTTCGACTTCGGCCGGCCCTCGCGGGTCCTGCTGGCGTGCTTGATCGACCGCAGCGGCCACGAGCTGCCTATCCGCGCCGACGTGGTTGGCGAGTCGATCGAGCTGGACCCCGATCAGCACATCAAACTGCAAACCGAGCCGCTGCAAGTCGCGCTCACACAGGCAAAACCCAGCGACAATAAAGCCGCAGGAGCCCACCCTTGAACCCCGTCAATCAAGCCGAGGCACAGCTGGCCTTCGATCAAATCCAGCTCAACCGCGATGGCAAGCTGCGCCACTTCCTCACCACGGAGGGGCTGAGCAACGAGACGCTGACACACATTCTGGACACCGCGGAATCCTTCATGGGCGCCAGCGACCAGGGCTTGAAAAAAGTCCCCCTGCTGCGCGGCCGCACGGTGGCCAATCTGTTTTTTGAGAACAGCACCCGCACCCGCACCACCTTCGAACTGGCTGCCAAACGGCTCTCGGCGGACGTGCTGAACATCGACATTCAACGCAGCGCAACGGCCAAGGGCGAATCCCTGCTGGACACCCTCAACAATTTGCAAGCCATGCTCTGCGACATGTTTGTGGTGCGCCACGCCGAATCCGGCGCCGCGCATTTTGTCGCCCAGCATGTGGCACCCCACGTCAGCGTGATCAACGCCGGCGACGGCCGCCACGCCCACCCCACCCAAGCGATGCTGGACATGTTCACCATTCGCCGCTTCAAAGGGGATTTCAAACAACTCAGCGTGGCCATTGTCGGCGACATCGTGCACTCGCGCGTGGCGC
This sequence comes from Granulosicoccaceae bacterium, assembly GCA_033852095.1. Lineage (GTDB taxonomy): Bacteria > Pseudomonadota > Gammaproteobacteria > CALCKW01 > CALCKW01 > CALCKW01. The sequence continues at coordinate 19,226 of JAWSVD010000026.1, forward strand.
GCTCACAGATACACGCCCTCAAAACACTGGGCGTGCCGGACATACGCGCTGTGGGCCCCACCACCCTGCTACCCGATGAGCTGCGCCACATGGGCTTAAACATCTACAGAGACATGGACAAGGGCCTGGCGGGCGTGGATGTCGCCATCATGTTGCGGCTGCAAAACGAGCGCATGAGCGGCGCGCTGCTGCCCAGCACGCAGGAGTATTTTCGCCACTACGGCCTCGATGAGCGCCGCCTGAAACACGCAAAACCCGACGCGATCGTGATGCACCCTGGGCCCACAAACCGCGGCGTGGAGATTGACGGCGCCGTGGCCGACGGCCCGCAGAGCGTGATTTTGCAGCAGGTCACCTACGGTATCGCCGTGCGCATGGCGGTGATGTCCATCGCCATGGGCAACACAGCGGCAGGGGAGCACAGCTGATGAGCAATTTAATCATACGCAACGGCCGCCTGCTGGACCCTGCCAGTGGCCGCGACGAACTCAGCGACATCGCGGTGCACGGCGACGTCATTGCGACGCCCGACCCATCGTTTGACTACGAGCACGACATCGACGCCAGTGGCAAGCTGGTCTGCCCTGGGTTGGTGGATCTCTGGGCCAGACCTGGCAGCCCCAGTATCGGCCACTGCGGCGATATTGTCAGTGAGACAACCGCGGCGGCGCACGCCGGTATCACCACGGTGTGCATTCCGCCCGACACCTCACCGACGCTGGATCAAACCGCGACAGTGGAGCTGATCCGCCGACTGAGCCGCCAGGCGGGCACTTCCAGAGTGCGCGCCTACGCGGCATTGACGCGAGGCCTCGAAGGACAACAGCTCAGCGAGCTAAAAACCCTGATGGACGCGGGCTGTATTGCCGCCAGCCAGGCTGACACCGCGCTGACAGACACCCGAGTGCTGCGGCGCGCCATGGAGTACAGCGCCAATTTCAAGATCCCCCTGGTACTGCAACCCTGCGACAACTGGCTGCGCGCGGACGGCTGCGTGCACGAGGGCCCCACGGCACAGCGCCTCGGCCTCGACGGCATCCCCAGCGCGGCGGAGACCGTCGCGATCGCTCAGATCATCGAGCTGGCGGTACACACCGGGGCGCGGGTACACCTCTCGCGCCTGAGCACGGCTCGCGGCGCGCAGTTGGTACGAGAGGCCAAGGCAAACGGCCACGCCATTAGCTGCGATGTGAGCCTGAACCAGCTGCTGCTGGCCGACACGGCGCTGACCGGCTACAACAACAACTGCAAGCTATTGCCGCCGCTGCGCAGCGAGCAGGACAGAGACGGCTTGCAGGCGGCGCTACTGGACGGCACGCTCGACGGCATCTGCTCCGACCACCGCCCGGTCAGCACCGACAACAAACTCGTGCCCTTTGACTCGGCAAACTACGGCGCATCGAGCTTTGACAGCTTCAGCGCGCAGGTGCTGGCGCTGGGCCATTCGCTGGGTGCTAGCAGCAGTCAGTGCCTGAGCTGGATCACCAGCAAGCCAGCACAGGCACTGGGCCTGCCCTACGGCACCTTGGCAATTGGAGCCCCAGCGGACATCTGTATCCTCGACCCACAGAGCAGCTGGGTACTGAGCGCCGACAACATGCGCAGCAAGGGCAAAAACAGCCCCTGGCTCAACACCACCCTGACCGGTCGCTGCAGCGGCGTCGTCCTGCGCGGGAAGTGGATGAGCACCTGAGCAAGTGCTCATTCGGAAATTTGATACACGTTCAATTTGAGCCGCTCAGATATTCACAGCAGACAAATTCGCAGCCACAAAAAAAAGGCCATTGAATGATTCAATGGCCCTCTTATACAAGCACTTCAAGCAGATCTAGCGACCGATCATGCGCCCAAAAGCATTCGGCGAACCCTGCTCCGGATCGTCCACTTCTTCAAGCTGGATCTTGCCGTCATCTTCCAACGAGCCCTGGTCGGCTTGGTCCAATTTGAATTTCAGGCGCAGGTCGTTGGCCGAGTCCGCGTTGCGAATCGCCTCTTCCGGCTCCACTAATCCCGCCTTGCTCAGGTCGAACAATGACTGATCAAAGGTCTGCATGCCGAGTTCGCGGGACTTGGCCATCAGGCTTTTCACGCCCATCAAATCACCCTTGGCAATCAGCTCGGTCATCAATGGTGTGTTCAACAACACCTCGACCGCCGGCACACGGCCGGTGCCATCCTCACGGCGAATCAAACGCTGCGACACCACAGCCCGCAAATTGAGCGAGAGCTCGTACATCAGCTTCGGGCGGTGCTCTGCCGGGAAGAAACTCGCCACCCGCTCCATCGCCTGATTGGTGTTGTTGGCGTGCAAAGTACAGAGGCACAAATGCCCGGTCTCCGCTATCTCCAGCGCCCGCTCCATGGTCTCGCGGTCACGGATTTCCCCGATCAAAATGACATCGGGCGCCTGCCGCAGCGAATTTTTCAGCGCAATCGCAAACGATTCGGTGTCGGTGCCGACCTCACGCTGACTGACCAAGCTGCGCTTGTGCGTGTGGATAAACTCCACCGGATCTTCGATGGTGATGATATGACCGTCGACGTTCTGATTGCGGTGATCGACAAGCGCCGCCATGGTGGTTGACTTGCCCTGGCCAGTCGCACCCACCAACATCACCAGCCCGCGTTTCGCCAGCACCAGATCGTTCAGAATCGGCGGCATTTGCAGCTGGTCCAACGAGGGAATATTCGTCGATATCTGGCGAATAACCAGCGATGCGCTGCCGCGTTGGATGTAGGCGTTGACCCGAAAGCGTGACACATTGGGCACGCTGACGGCGAAATTGCACTCGCTGCTCTCCATGAACTCATCGCGCAAGCGCTGGTCCATCAAAGACGTTGCCAGTGCCATGGTCTGCGGCGGCATCAGTTTTTCTTCACCGACACGCTTGAGCTCATCGCCGACCCGCACCACGGGGGGCGAGCCCGCCGTGATGTACAAGTCCGAACCGCCCTGCCGTGCCAGGCAGTGCATCAGCTCAAATACGTAGGCTCTCGCCTTATCGGTGGAATTTTCTTCTGCCATGATATTCGCCCTTAGATAGACTTAAGCCGCTGAAGCCACTGTGTCTGGGTTGACCGCCTTGCGGCGCGCTTCACGTGGGTCAACCACGCCGTTCGCCACCAAGGTACGCAGGGTTTGATCCAGGGTGATCATGCCGGATGACTGACCGGTTTGAATCGCCGAATACATCTGCGGGATTTTATCTTCACGGATGAGGTTACGAATCGCAGGCGTGCCGATCATGATTTCGTGTGCCGCCACTCGCCCGCCGCCGACCTTCTTCAGCAACGTCTGCGAGATAACCGCTTTCAGGGACTCGGACAACATGGCGCGCACCATGGATTTCTCGTCCGCGGGGAACACATCGACGATACGGTCAATGGTCTTAGCGGCGGAACTGGTGTGCAAGGTGCCGAACACCAGGTGACCCGTCTCGGCAGCTGTCAGTGCCAGGCGGATGGTTTCAAGGTCTCGCATCTCACCGACCAGGATGGTGTCGGGATCTTCCCGCAGCGCGGAGCGCAGTGCGTGGCTAAAACTGTGTGTGTCTCGCCCAACCTCTCGTTGGTTGATCAGACATTTTTTGCTCGTGTGCACAAATTCGATGGGGTCTTCAATGGTCAGAATATGGCCCAGCTCCGACTCATTCTTGTAATCGACCATGGCAGCCAGGGTGGTGGATTTTCCGGAGCCCGTGGGGCCGGTGACCAGCACAATGCCGCGCGGCAGACTCGAGATCTCTTTGAATATATCAGGGGCGCCCAGGGTTTCGAGGGTCAGGACCTCACTGGGGATGGTTCTGAACACCGCACCAGCACCGCGGCCCTGATTAAAGGCGTTGACACGAAAACGGGCAATGTCAGGCAATTCGAAGGAGAAATCTGTCTCCAGCTCTTCTTCGTAGAACTTTCGCTGCTGATCATCCATGATGTCATAAATCATGGCGTGCACTTCTTTGTGGTTCATCTCCGGTGAATTGACGCGGCGCATGTCGCCATCCACACGGATCATCGGCGGCAAACCAGCCGATAAGTGCAAGTCAGAAGCGCCTTGTTTGACACAAAACGCGAGAAGCTGAGCTATATCCATCATGTTACCCTGTACTTAATAGAAGACGACCGCAAATACCCTTCTTTCTCAAGACGCGCGAAGCGCCGGAACCACAGCACCAAGCCCATGGAACATGCAGAGCACGCCAGTCGTTCACTTTCAGTAGTTCGGCAACGTTTGGCTCAAGCTGAAGTAAAATTCGGCCGCGCGCCACAAAGCGTGCAGTTATTAGCCGTCAGCAAGACCAAACCCATCACCGACATAAAAGCCCTACTGGCTGTCGGTCAACATGACTTCGGCGAGAACTATCTCAACGAGGCCCTGGCAAAAATAGAGCAACTGGCAGGCCAAGGCTGCGTCTGGCACTTCATCGGCGCGATCCAATCCAACAAAACAAAGCCCATTGCGCAGCATTTTGACTGGGTTCACTGCGTGGATCGCCTGAAAATCGCGCGGCGGCTCAGCGAGCAGCGCGAGAGTGACAAAGCGTTAAACATTTGTGTACAGGTCAATATCGACCGCGAGAGCAGCAAGGGCGGCGCGCTGCCGGAAGAAACCTTGACGCTGTGCAAGCAAGTGGCGGCGCTGCCACATTTGCAGCTGCGCGGCCTGATGGCAATCCCGCGCGCCAGCGAGCAACTCGACGAGCAGCGAGACAGCTGCCGCAGATTGCGCGAACTATTTGTTAGAATTCAACAAGAGCTTCCGCAAATGGACACCCTGTCAGTGGGCATGAGCGGCGACCTGGAGGCCGCGGTGGCCGAGGGCTCAACCCTGGTGCGCATCGGCACCGCCCTGTTCGGTGCCCGGGTCGCCAGACCTTCCACCGACTGAACACCCCTACACCAAAACACCTAATTACCACAGGCGAGCTGCACCATGACCGAATTGAACCCCCTGCAAAAACTCCGCACCCTAGGCCAGAGCCCGTGGTTGGACTTTATCCAAAAGAGTTTCCTGGCAGACGGCAGCCTGAAGCGCCTGATCGACGAAGACGATCTGCGCGGATTGACCTCAAACCCTGCGATCTTTGAAAAAGCGATTGCCAGCAGCGAAGAATACGACGCCCACATCCGCGCCCTGGATCTGGAGAACCCCGCGCGCACGGCCACCCAAGTATTTACCGAACTGGCGCTTGCCGACATCCGCGACGCAGCCGACCTGTTCGCCGCCGTGCACGCCGACGACAACGACGACGGCATGGTCAGCCTGGAAGTCTCCCCCGCCCTCGCGCACGATCTCGAAGGCACACTGACGGAAGCGCGCGCACTCCACGCCGCACTCAACAAACCCAACGCCATGATCAAAGTGCCGGGCACAGAAGCGGGCGTCAAAGCCTTTGAAGAGCTTACCGCCGAAGGCATCAGCGTCAACGTCACGCTGTTGTTTTCAGTCTCGCGCTACCAGGCCATCGCCACCGCTTGGATTCGCGGGCTGGAGCGCCGCTTGGCCGCCGGCCAGCCGGTCGACAAGATCGCCTCGGTGGCGAGCTTCTTTATCTCACGGGTGGACGCCGCGGTGGACGCAGAGCTGACAAAGCTCGGTGGACTGTCGGTAGAGACACTGCAAGCCAAGACAGCCGTGGCCAACGCCAAGCTCGCCTACGGCCACTACCAGAATCTGTTTGGCAGCGAGGCCTGGGCCAAACTTGCGGCCGCCGGCGCCAAACCACAGCGCTTGCTGTGGGCCAGCACCAGCCCCAAGAGCCCGTCCTTGCCCGCGGTCTATTATGTCGAAGCACTGATTGGCGACAACACCGTCAACACCTTGCCACCGGCCACGCTGAAAGCCTACCGTGAAGACGGCGCACCGCAGGCGACTTTGGCCGATGACATCGGCGCGGCCCAAGAGCACGTGCAAGCGGTTGCCGCGCTGGGCATCGACCTGGCCAGCATCACCGCCAAGCTGGAAAAAGACGGCGTGGACTCCTTCATCGCGTCTTTCGACAACCTACTAAAAGTCATTGATGACAAACGCGCCAAACTGAAGGCAAACGCCTAAATCATGAGCCAGCATATTTGTTTTATTGGCGGTGGCAACATGGCCACCAGCCTCATCGGCGGCCTGATTGCCGGCGGCCATGCCGCAGACTGCATCACGGCCTGTGACCCGAGTGAAGCGCAGCGAAACTCTCTGCGTGATTCATTCTCTATCAATACGAGTGACAACAACGGCCAGGCCGTTAGCAACGCCGATGCGGTGGTGCTGGCGGTAAAACCGCAAATCATGCAGCGGGTTTGCAGCCCACTGGCGGAGCCTCTCTCTAAGAAAAAGGCGCTGATCGTTTCAGTCGCCGCCGGTTTGCGCTGCACGGACATCGACCACTGGCTGGGTGGTGAGCAGCCCATCGTGCGCTGCATGCCCAACACCCCCTCTCTCTACGGTGAAGGGGCAGCCGGGCTGTACGCCACCGAGCGCACATCAGAGGCGCAACGGCAGCTCGCAGCACACATCGCGGGTGCCGCTGGCATCGTCGAATGGGTGGACACGGAAGTGCAGCTCGATGCGGTCACCGCTCTGTCCGGCAGTGGCCCGGCCTACGGCTTCCTGCTGCTCGAAGCGATGCAGGCTGCAGGCACCTCACTTGGCCTGCCAGAAGCAACTGCACGCCGCCTCGCCACACAGACCCTTTTGGGGGCGGCGGTGATGGCACGCGAGGACAGCCGAGACGCTGGCGCACTGCGCGAAGCAGTTACCTCCCCGGGTGGCACAACTGCTGCAGCGTTGGCAGTCTTTGAGGCGGCTGGCTTCCGTGATGTCGTGGCAGATGCCATGCAAGCGGCCTGCAGCCGCGCCGATGAACTCGCCAATGCGACCGGAGACTCCTGATGGGACCCACAATTCAAGCGCTGAACTTTCTGATCAGCATCATATTTGACCTCTACATCATGGTTGTAGCAGTTCGCTTCTTGATGCAGGTGACACGGGCCAACTATTACAACCCGCTGGCGCAGGCCGTGGTCAAGCTCACCTCCCCGGTGCTGGTGCCACTGCGCAAGATCATCCCCGGTTTCAAAGGCCAGGACTTCGCGGCACTCGTGCTCTGCCTGCTGCTCATCATTTTGAAGATGATGGTCTTCAAGCTGCTGTCACTGGGCAACGTAGACATCGCCGGATACGGCGTCTCGGCCGCCGCCCTGACACTGCCGCTGATGGGCATACTCGCGCCCATCGATCTGCTCAATTTGTTCATCAACGTGTTTATTTACTCGATGGTCATACTCGCAGTGATGAGCTGGATCAGCCCCGGTGGGCAGAACCCTGCCGCGGAGGTGCTTTCCGACATCACGCGCCCCGTGACAGAGCCCGTGCGGCGCTGGATCAAACCCATGGGCGGCATGGATTTCTCGCTGCTGGTGGCACTGGTGCTTTTACAGGTGCTAAAAATCATCCTCATCGGCACGCTGATGCAAGCCGTGCTCGGTTGAGCCCAAGGGAACTTCGAAATCTGCCCATGCTCTTAGTAAACAGCATGAAAAAACACCACTCATTTGGAGCCCCGCAGTGACCAAAGTCAAACTGCTCGCCATATTTTTACTACTCACGACGAGTGGTGCACTGTGGGCGGCGGCTACGCATGACTGTGGACCCTACGTGCTTCGACACCGTGTGCTTGCCAGCAGCAAGCTCAGCGAGGCCTCCGCAAACATGCTGGGCGTGACCGTGAGCCCCTCGACTGGGGTGATCAATATCATGCTGCTGAACAAGAGCGACGGGCTCACCCTAACAGGCCGTATTCAGGTCATTATCAAGCGCGCTTCTGGGCTGATGCGGTCGCTTGTATTGCGTCAAATTGAGAGCGAAGATGAGGCCCTTTTTTACGCCGCGGAATTTCAATATTCGCCCGGAGAAAAGATGGATTTCGAGCTCTCGAGCAGCGCCCTGGGCCAACCGCCGCAGCGCTTCACTTTCAGCCAAACCCTGCCCTGAATGCCGTTATTTAGCTCTCCACACTTGCACTAACGGTCAAAACCCCTGAAAAAACGCTATTTTTGCTAAATCCCTCTCACCGAAGCCCACCTTCTGTGCTATCTTCCGCTCGCGATTTGGTGATCGGCATCAGGCTTTGTAGACGCTAAATTCGCACAAAAATAGACCCATACTCAGGAGCAATATCATGGCTGCAAAGAAGAAAGCGACCAGCAAAAAAAAGGTCGCGGCGACGACCACCCCCGCCGTAAAAAAAGCACCCACAAAAACAGAGATACTCAACCACATCTCCGGTGAGACAGAACTCACCCGCAAAGACGTGCAAGCGGTGCTCGATTCACTCAGCGGATTGATCGCCAAAAACCTCAAGCCTCGCGCTGCAGGTTTTTTCACTGTTCCTGGCCTGATGAAGATTAAAGTTGTCAAGCGTCCTGCCACCAAAGCTCGTAAAGGTGTTAACCCTTTCACTGGCGAAGAAATCATGATCGCTGCAAAACCGGCGCGCAAGGCTATCAAGATTGCGCCGCTAAAGGGTTTGAAAGACATGGTGTAGCCAACAAGCTACGCCCTTGCACGGCCGGTATCCAAAGGCCGTGCAAGACTTTTACAGGTTCATGACCAATTTGTAGATAATCGCTATTAACTAGAGCGAAAAAGCCACCGAGGCCATACAATCTAAACCAAGTGACAGCATCGACCTTCGGTCCCGCCGTCAATTGTTCAATATATTGTTAACTCAGCTAATTTTTGAGGCTCTCGGACGCATGGCACCACTGTCGACAATGAAATCGCTGCAGGGCGAAAATCTATCCGCGGCGTTCGCCTCTGCCAGTACTTGGCTGCTGATCGGCGCGCTGGGATACGCATCTGCCCTGCTCGTTATCGAATTTCTGCCCACAAACACCGCCTCAAAAGCAGTGGCCCGCCCCCTGACTGCACGCCAGTCATCCAGCCCCAACACCGTTGAATCACTCTCGCAGCAGATAGTGAGCGCACACTTGTTTGGGGCAGAGAATGTCAAACCCGAACCCTCCCCGCTGGCGAAAAAAGCCGCCGAAGCCCCTAAATCTCGGCTCAACGTCAAACTGGCGGGCATCATGGCGACTGGCGATCCCAAAATGGGCCATGCACTAATCGGCGGCGGGCGCGAAGACAAGGTAGTGGCTGTGGGCGAGAAAATTGAACGCGCCACGCTGGAAGAGGTGTATCCCTTCCACATAGTGATCTTGAACGGCGGCAAACGCGAACGCATCGAATTACCGAATCCGAAGCTCGGCACGGGTGGCTCTATCGCCAGCAGCAGTCCGGCCTCGGGGGGCGGCAGCAGGCCAGCCACCAGTGCAGACCCGGTCGCCCGGGCGCCCCAGGGCAGCGCTGTTGATATGAGCCAACTGCCACAGACACCTGGGGCATTGCGCGACTACATGGTGCGCAACCCCTCCACTATGCAACAACTGATGGATGTTCGCCCCTTTCGACAAAACGGACGTGTGGTGGGCTACAAATTGAACCCGAAGCAAGACGCTTCGATTATGCGCAATTTTGGCATAGAGCCAGGTGACGTTGTGGTGGCACTCAACGGGGTAAAACTGGACAACCAACGGCGTGGATTAAAAGCCCTGCGACAGCTGGTCTCCGCACAACAAGTGGACATGACTGTGCTGCGTAACGGCGCAGAAATACCGATCAGCATCTCGCTACAATAGCTTGTAACATTGTTGATACAGTCATTAGGTTTCGACCGATTAATCATTGTATAATTAAATTTCAACAACGCTGTCGAGCAGCGCAATTTACAGTGGAATCAAGCAGTTGAGACATATGAAAAATCATAAGAAGAGCCTTGCTGCATCCCTACTAGCCGGCTTGCTAATAGCAACCCCTGGCTACAGTGACGATAACCTGGGTTTGCCTGCCGACAACAGCGATGATTTCACGCTGAATATGCCGAACGCTGACATCAGCGCGCTGATCAGCCTGGTCTCGCAGCGAACCGGAAAAAACTTCATCGTCGACCCGCGCGTCAAAGCGAAAGTGACGGTTATTTCGTCCACGCCGACGAACGCAAGCGAACTCTACGAAGTGTTTTTGTCGGTGTTGCAGGTGCACGGTTTTGCCGCTGTGCCGCACGGCGATCTGATAAAAATATTGCCGGAAGTCACCGCGCGCACCGGCCCCGTGCCCGATTTGCTCACCGACATGCCCGCCGGCAGCCGCAGCGACCAATTGGTCACACATGTGATCAAAGTTGAAAACGTGCCAGCCGCGCAGCTCGTCCCTATTTTGCGCCCTCTGGTGCCGCAGCAAGGTCACCTGGCGGCCTACACCGCCACCAATTCGCTGATCATCACGGACAGAGCGGGCAACATCAACCGCTTGTTGCAAATCATCAGTCGCATCGACGTGGGTGACAGCGGCAAAGTCGAGATCATCAAGCTCAAGCACGCTTCAGCCTCTGAGATTATTCGCATCATCAACAGTCTCGAAGGCCAGAACCGCGCAGACGGCAGCAGCTTAAAAATGGCTTCCGATGACCGCACCAACAGCCTGCTGCTGAGCGGCGACAAAGCCAGCCGCCTGCGAGTGCGCAGCCTGATAGCAAATTTGGATACGCCCTTGGACACGGGCGGCAATACTAAGGTTATCTACCTGAAGTATGCCAAAGCCGAGGAGCTGGTTAAAATATTGACCGGCGTTTCCCAAGGGCAGTCGAAAATTGGAATCTCGGTGGATCCCGGAACCCCCGGTGGCGCTCCTGCAGCTGCCCCACAACCCGGTGGTGAAGGCGGCCAGGCGCCGCGCGCCCAGATTACCAACACCACCCAGGGCAATATCCAGGTCAGCACCGAAAGCAACATCGACATCCAGGCCGACAGCCAGACCAACTCCCTGATCATCACCGCCCCACCGGGCGAGATGAAGAACATCTTGGCGGTCGTGCGTCAGCTCGACATTCGCCGTGCCCAGGTGTTGGTCGAAGCGATCATCGCTGAAGTCTCCGAGAATACCGCACGCGAATTGGGTGCAGGCGCGTTGATCGGCGGTGCCACGGGCGACCCCGTCGCCGCGAGCAACCTGGGCGGCGCGCTGTCGGGTGCTGCCGCAGCCTTCGCGGACCCCGCCAAACTGGGCAGCGGCCTGAGCCTGCTGCTCGGCAGCGAAGGCAGCAAGACCAACATGGCCTTTATGATCCGCGCGATTGCCTCCGACTCTGAAAACAACATCTTGTCCACGCCCTCGCTGGTGACGCTGGACAACGAAGAAGCGTCCATCGTGGTCGGCAGCAACGTGCCGATCATCACCAGCTCCGAAGTCTCAAGTGGCAACAACCCCTTTCAGACCATCGAACGGCAGGACGTGGGCATCAAGCTCAAGATCAAGCCGCAAATCAATGAGGGCGACACCATCAAACTCGTGATTGAGCAAGAAGTCTCCGCTGTTGAAGCCAACTCCTCCGCCGGCGCCGCCGATATTGTCACCAGCAAACGAACGATCAATACCACTGTGCTGATCGATGACGGACAGACCTTGGTCTTGGGTGGATTGATCGACGACAACTCGCGCAATTCGCGTGAGAAAATCCCCCTGCTCGGCGACCTCCCCCTGATTGGTCGCTTGTTCCAGTACAAATCCAGGCAGCGTGAAAAGCGCAACTTGATGGTCTTTATCCGGCCCACTATTCTGCGTGACAGCGAAACCGCCAATTACTATTCCAGCGAGAAGTACAATTTCTTGCGGTCCCAGCAATTGATGACAAGCACCAACGGCTTTGGCGATCGCAGCACCATGTCGGTATTACCTGAGTTGGATGTGTACTTCAAAGGGCGTCGAATCGGCGCTGCAAAACCGGCTGCTGCAGCCCTGAGAAAAGATAGAAAGGCACTGCTACCCGCCGTCATGGGCGCTAAGCGGTGAATACGTCTCTGGCGACAGACAGCTTGGAAGAAGAGCTGTTTGGTGACGACGAGCTCATGGGCGGCGATGATTTCATCGACGACCTGAGCGACGATCATGGCCAACCCGCCCAAGTCGCGGGCGTCAAACTGCCCTACAGCTTTGCCAAGCGGCACAGCGTGTTTGCCAGACACTATGAAGACGGCCAGACCGTGCTGTGTTACAGCACAGAGACGGCAACCACCGCCATCGTGGAAGCACAGCGCAAGATAGGCGTCCCGGCCACGCTGTTTGAGATCCCCGAAGAGGATTTTGACGCAGAACTCGCCGAATACTACGAGGGCGGCACAAGCGCCAGCTCCGACATCATCGATGATCTGGGCGAAGGTTACGATCTCAGCGAGCTGGGCGATGTCTTGCCCGAGCCAGAGGATTTGATGGAGGCCTCCGACGAGGCGCCGGTTATCCGCCTGATCAACGCCGCCTTGACCCAGGCGATTCGGGATGGTGCCTCCGACGTGCACATCGAGCCCTTTGAAAAGACCCTGCGCATCCGCTACCGCGTCGACGGCATCATGCTCAACATGATCGAACCGCCGCGGGCGATCGCCAATCTGATTATTTCGCGCATCAAAGTCATGTCCAAGCTCGACATCTCCGAAAAGCGTCTGCCGCAGGATGGCCGCATATCCGTGCGCCTGGCCGGACGCGCTGTCGATGTCCGCGTCTCTACCTTACCCTCCGGCCACGGGGAACGCGTGGTCATGCGGCTGCTCGACAAACAAGCGGGCCGGCTCGATCTCAACAACTTGGGCATGGCCGACAAGAGTCTGAAAGTTCTCAGGGACGCACTGGCCATGCCGCACGGCGTTGTCTTGGTCACGGGCCCCACCGGCTCCGGTAAGACCACCACGCTGTACGCGGCTTTGACCCACCTGAACAGCGGCAAAAACACCATACTCACGGTCGAAGACCCGGTTGAGTACTACCTCGAAGGCATTGGTCAAACTCAGGTCAACCACAAGGTGGAACTGGATTTCGCCCGTGGGCTGCGCGCCATACTGCGTCAGGATCCGGACATCGTGATGGTCGGTGAAATTCGAGATCTGGAAACGGCCGAAATTGCCATACAGGCCAGCTTGACCGGTCACCTGGTGCTGTCGACCCTGCACACGAACACCGCCGTGGGCGCGGTTACACGACTACGCGACATGGGCGTCGAACGCTTCTTGCTCTCATCCTCACTCGCCGGCGTGGTGGCACAGCGACTGGTGCGCAAGCTCTGCAAAGAATGCCGCGAGCCGGAGCAACCCAACGAAGCAGAATGTGAGCTGTTGGAGCTGCCCGTGGACACAGACCTCAAAGTCTGCCGCCCCAAAGGCTGCTCTGCCTGCAAGAACACGGGCTACGCTGGCCGAGGCGGCCTCTACGAAGTGGTGCCCATCGACAACACCATGCGCAATCTCATCCACGACGGCAGCGGCGAGCACGAGATGGAACTCTACGCGCGATCCTTGTCACCGAGCATGTTCGAAGACGGAAAACGGCAGGTACTGGCGGGGGAAACCACCCTCGAAGAAGTGCTCCGTGTCACCCGAGAACGCTAGTGCAAGCCCTCGCCCATTGCTTGGCCCCCACCCCACTGAATGAGAAGTTAAGCTAAATGCCTGCGTATGACTACGTCGCCCTGGACGCCAAGGGCAAAGAAAAAAAAGGCATCCTAGAAGGCGACAGCGCGCGTCAGGTGCGCAGTCAGCTGCGCGATCAGGGCATGTCGCCCTTAAAGGTCGAAGAGTCGAATAAAAAAGAGACCGGTGCCTCGGGCAAAGACGGCACAGTCAAAAGCTTCAGGGGCAGCCTAAAAACCGCCGAGCTGTCGCTGATCATTCGACAGATCGCCACCCTGACCGGCGCCGGCACGCCGCTTGAAGAAGCCATGGCGGCAACCGCTAAACACGCCGAGAAGAACCGCGTCAAAAGCCTGCTGCTGACCGTGCGCAGCAAGCTGATGGAGGGCCACACCTTTGCCGAGGCCTTGGGCCAGTACCCCAAGGTATTCCCCGAAATGTTCAGGGCCACCGTCGCTGCCGGCGAGCAATCTGGCCATCTCGACGGTGTGCTCGACCGCCTGGCGGACTACTCCGAAGAGAGCCAATCGACCCAGGCCACGGTTAAAAAAGCACTGATATACCCGGTCTTTCTGGTCATTGTCTCAATCTTGATTGTGGGCGGTATGCTTGCGGTTGTGGTGCCAAAGGTTGTTGAGACCTTTGATGACCTGGGCCAAGAACTGCCTTCCATAACGTTGGCACTGATCTCCGCCTCCGATTTCGTGCAGAACTGGGGCTTTATGGTGGTGATTGCAATGACACTGGGCGTGATGGCGTTTTCTCGCGCCATGCAAACGGAGAGTTTTAAATTTAGAGTCCACCAGTTTATTTTAAAACTGCCCATCGCCGGCAAACTGGTGCGCAGCGCCAATGCCGCGTCTTTCGCTCGCACACTGAGCATTCTTGCGGCCAGCGGCGTCCCGGTGCTGGAAGCACTCGACATCGCCAGCCAAGTTATCGCCAACCGTCCCATGCGCAAAGCGGTACTGGTGGCATCGGCCAAGGTACGCGAGGGCACGTCCCTCTCGGTGGCACTGGAAAACAGCAAACAATTCCCGCCCATGCTGCTGCACTTGATCGCCAGCGGCGAGGGCTCCGGCAGATTGGGCTACATGCTGGAAAAGGCAGCGAGTCACTTAGAGCGAGAGCAAGACTCCGCGATATCTGGGGCGCTGGGCATACTGCAACCCACCATCGTACTGATCATGGGTGCGGCGATCCTCTGCATCGTCATGGGCATATTGCTGCC
>JAWSVD010000282.1:0-2693 GCA_033852095.1 Granulosicoccaceae bacterium
CCATGGTCCAGGCCCACATGTAGTTTCACCGCCCCCTTGGTGGTGCGAAAATCAGCCCACGGGAAGGCCGCAAGACACAAGTCGATTGTCGATGCGTCCAGTGAATAGAGTTTGTTGTTAAATCGAAAGTTGTGCCGTGGAGCAACGTAAGCGCTGGATCCAGCACACACTACCGCCGAATGGTTTGCTTCGTCATAGTCTCCGACAAATCCACACCGGAGATATGCCATGCCCCGCCGTCCTCGCCGTACCGCCGAACAATGGAAGGTTCTCATTGGTCAGTTTGATGCTGGCTCTGCCACAGCAGATGCCTTCTGCCAGCAGCACGACGTCAACCCTAAAACCTTCCAGCGCTGGCGCTACCAGTTCTCTTCCAAGATCCAGCGACGCCCAAAGCCCAAAGGATTCGTCGAGCTCAAACAGCGAGCACCCCCTTCGTCGTGCTCAGACGGTTTCTCTTTGCACCTGGGCAACCACATGCACCTTGAACTTCCCGCCATGCCCACTGCCGAGCTCGCCGCTCTGCTCAAGGCGGTGGCCCGTGCATGAACGCTGGCGTCCCGAGCGCGTGTTTCTCTACCGTCAGCCTGTCGACATGCGCAAAGCCATCGACGGTTTGTCAACGCTGGTGATTGACCAGCTCGGGCGTGATCCGTGCGACCGATCGCTGTATGTGTTCGTCAGCACGGATCGCCGGAAACTGAAGTGCCTGCTGTGGGAGCGCAACGGGTTCTGGCTGTTGTACAAACGCTTGGAATCGCAGCGTTTTGCCTGGCCGCGTTGGTTTGAAGAGGAGTCACTGAGCCTGAGCACAGAGCAACTCGGTCAGTTGCTCGACGGCGTGGATCTCAACGCCCTGCGGCCGCACCGAGAACTGAGCTTCACCCAGGTCGCGTAGATCGCTGGGCTTGATTGCTCACTGCAACAATGGCATTGGAAGGGCTGTGCCTGTAAAATACAGGCCATGAACAGCCGCCCCGACTCTTCCTCCCCCACGTGCAACGCCTCTGCTGAGGCAACGGTGAACAGTGCGTGCACGGAAGAAAAACTCACGGCAGAAAACACACGATTGAACGCTGTACTGCTCGACCGAGAGCAGCAAATCGGCGCGCAACTCGAACGCATCGAACAACTCGAATCGATACTCGCCCGGCTGCAACATGCGCGTTTTGGTGCCAGCTCCGAGAAAAACCCTGATCAGGGTGAGCTGCAATTTGTCGATGAGGCAGAGCTGATCATGGATGAGACGCCCGAGCCGCCGCGCACCCCGGTCAACGCGCATTCACGCAAGGGCGTGACGAACAAGCCGTTCCCTGCAGAGCTGCCGCGTGTTGACGTGCACCACGGGCTCGAAGGCCAGGACGCCCTCTGCAGCTGCGGCGAGCCGCTGCGCGAGATCGGCACCGAAGAGAGCGAACAACTGGCGGTCATCCCGAACCGCTACTACGTGGTGCGCCACATCTGCCACCGCTACGGGTGCCGCTGCGGCGCCGCGCCGGTCACTGCAAAAAAGCCACCACAACCCTTGCCCGGCAGTTCTCTGCACCCCACGCTCATCGCCGCCAGCATCGTCGACAAGTACCTCAACGGCTTGCCGCTGTACCGGCAAGAGAAGATGGCCGCCCGCGAGGGTGTAGAACTGCCGCGCGACAAGCTCGCTCGGGCGCACATCCGCACCAGCGAACTTTTACAGCCCCTGTACAACCTGTGTTTGGACCAGCAACAAGATTATGACATCACAGGCTTTGACGGCACGCGGCTGCAAGTGCTGAAAGAACAGGATAAAACAGCGCAGAGCAAAAGCGCCCTGTGGATACGACGGGGCGGCCCACCGGACAAACCGGTGGTGCTGCTCGACTACAGAAGCAGCGAAAGCGGTGAGACCGTCAAAGAACTGCTTGCGGGCACGAACGGTTTTTTGGTGTGCGACGCAGCACCGTCCTTTAACAAAGCTGTGGCAGCCTATGGGCTCACGACCGTGCTGTGCAACGACCACGGGCGGCGCAAATTTGTAGAGGCGCTGCGGCACATGAAAAATGCCAAGCCCGAGGTCAAACAAAAGCCCAAACGAAAACGGATCGCCGAGGTGGCCATCGGGCACTATCGGCGGCTGTACAAGATTGAAGAACGGCTCAAAGGCTTTCCGCCCGAGCGGCGCCTGCGTGCGCGGCAACGCTTCGCGGTGCCCAAGTGGGAGCGATTCCTGACGTGGGCAAGAAAATGCCAAACGGGCGGCGTGCTGCACACCGACACGCGCAAGGCGTTGAGCTACCTACTCAAGCACGCTGAGGGGCTGCAGCGGTACTGCGAAGACGGACGTCTGCCGATCTCCAACATCCACACGGAACACGTGGCGAAGACGGTGGCACTGGTGCGCAAGAACTTCTTGTTTGCTGACACGGTGGCAGGGGCAAAAGCCTGCGCGATGTTAATGAGCGTGTTGGAGACAGCGCGGGCGAACGGGCACGAGCCACACCGCTACCTGACCGCTATCCTGTGTGAGCTGCCATCAGCCACAACAGTAGAGCAGATCGAAGCGTTGCTACCGTGGGCATTGAGCCCGCAGCAGGCAAGGGAAAAGTTCGACGCGATTCCAAAGCCCTGAGACAGAATCTGTCTCAACCATTAGATCTGTGGGGCTGAATCCAGTGGGGGTTGGATCCAGCGCTTACGTTGATGCTCAGGCCGCTGGC
>JAWSVD010000283.1:0-19213 GCA_033852095.1 Granulosicoccaceae bacterium
AAGCGGTGATCGCTCACGAACAACCCAGGCAGCCCATGCAAACCTCAAAACCCAAAGTTCTACTGATCCACATCGCCTTGAGCACGACCCTGATGCTGATTTTGCTCAGTGTGATGTTGCTCTGGTGGTACCCCAAAGGCTTATTTGGCGTCGCCGGTGGCTGGGAAGGGCTAAAGATCCTGCTGCCTGTGGACATGGTGTTGGGACCGGTGCTGACCTTTTTGTTTTACAAACAGGGCAAAAAGAGCGCCGTTTTTGATTTGACTGCCATCGCCTGCGTGCAGCTCGCCGCAATGAGCTATGGCATCTTCGCCGTGTATTCGCAGCACCCCACGGCACTGGTGCTGGCCGAGGGTCAGCTGATCGCACTCTCCGCCTCCGAGCACAGAGACGCCCTCGAAACACTGAAAGCCGACAAGGCCGACATCAAATACCCACACGCTCTCGACAGCAAACTCCCCCCCGTGGTGGTTGCCGAGCCGATTGCCCGCGATCAATACGGTGAATACCTCGCGTCTATCCTCAACGGTGGCCTGGAGCTGCCCTTCCGTGCAGACCGATACCAAGATCGTCACACCGCCAGCGAGACTTTTGCCAAGGCGGCACTCTCCGAGCAGGCCCTGCAACACAAGCTGGCTGGAGAGATTGACCAAAGTGTGAGCTACTACGCCATGCGCAGCACTTACGGTAGCGCACTCGCACTTTTTTCCAAAGAAAGCGGTGAACTGATCGAGATTCTGCCGCAGAAAAAACCGCCTCAACCCGCAGCTTTACAAGCCGAGGACTAACCCTCCGCGCCAGCCGGCGCGGTGCCGCTACAACTGCATTTTAAATACCCCTGTGCAGGCACAATGTTGCAGCACACCATCTGAACCGCTCAAAAATGGTGCAGCTGCTGCATTCTGAGGCAATATCCGCCCTTTGTGCGCTGCACAATATGTTTTCCTTTCGGAACACCCCCCGTTTTGCGTACCTATATAGTGCAGCGATTATCGTTTGCTCACCCATTCAGATGTGTTATTTTTGCTCGTCGAAGGCCTTACAAAAGGTCAAAAACCCGAGGCCCCAGAAAGGGCCGCTAGTCCGTTAGATTGGAGAACACTTAATGAAATCAATTCAGAAGATCGCACTGGCAGTCGCCATGACAGGCCTGATGGCAAGCCAAGCACAAGCCGCGACCACTCTTGAGAACGTCAAGAGCCGCGGTAACGTGCAGTGTGGCGTGAGCCAAGGTTTGGCTGGCTTCTCAAACCCCGACGACAAAGGCAACTGGACAGGACTGGACGTCGAGTTCTGCCGCGCAGTAGCTGCTGCAGTTTTCGGCGATGCTAACGCCGTAAAATTCACCCCACTGTCAGCCAAAGAGCGCTTCACCGCACTGTCCTCTGGCGAAATTGACATCTTGTCACGCAACACCACGTGGACAATGACGCGCGACACCCAGCTGGGTCTGAACTTCGCTGGCGTCAACTACTACGACGGCCAGGGCATGATGGTGCCTAAAGAGCTGGGCGTGACTTCCGCGACTGAGCTCGACGGCGCAGCTGTATGCACCAACACAGGCACCACCACTGAGCTCAACATCACCGATTTCTTCCGCGCCAACGGCATGAGCTTTGAGCTTGTTGCTTTTGAAAAAGCAGACGAAGTTGTACAGGCCTATGATTCAGGCCGTTGTGACATCTACACTACTGACCGCTCCGGTCTCGCGGCACAGCGTCTGCGCATGACAGACCCCACTGCGCACATCGTTCTGCCAGAGATCATCTCCAAAGAGCCCCTGGGGCCCGTGGTTCGCCAGGGTGATGACCAGTGGTTCAACATCGTGAAGTGGACTCACAACGCGATGATCAACGCCGAAGAATTCGGTGTTACCGCTGCGAATGCTGAAGAGATGGCGAAATCCGACAACCCCGGCATCAAGCGTCTGCTTGGCACCGAAGGTGAGTTCGGCAGTGAGTTGGGCCTGAGCAACGACTGGGCGTTCAACATCATCAGCCAGGTCGGCAACTACGCCGAGAGCTACAACCGCAACGTCGGCCCCGACACTGCGCTGCAGCTTGAGCGTGGTGTCAACGCGCTCTGGAGTGACGGCGGTTTGATGTACGCCCCACCCGTTCGTTAATAACGGCTTAGGCCAGATCAGGACTCCGTATCGAAAGCAGACAAGGCATTTGTATGAACACTGTTTCTCAGCAAGACAACCGTCTTTCTCAAACCGTTCACGCCTTGCTCTGCCCTCGCATCACAGCTCGTTTGCCGTGTGCTGCAAGAATTCAACAGTGACGTCCTGACAGGGCGGGTCAAATTGACCCGCCTTTTTTTATATTCAATTTTTAATCAACGGCAAGGTGATTCCCCGCTCGCGTCGTGATCAATACAAATCATACATTTGTGTTTTTCACATTTTTGCATTTTATACGCAATCACCCCGGAAGAAATTTATGGCAGAAGCAGAAACAGAAGCAGCAGGCAGGCGCCCCCTGTCGACCCTCATCTATGATGAAAAATTCCGCGGCATCGTCTACCAAATCGTGGTCGCTGTCGCACTCATATCACTGGTTTGGTGGATCGTCGGCAACACCCTCGACAACCTCAGCGAACAAGATAAAAAATCCGGCTTTGGCTTTTTAGGCCAGACCGCAGGCTTTCAGATCCTCACCACCCTGGGTACCAGCGTTGTCGGTTACACGGCAGGCATCTCTACCTACTGGGATGTTTTTATTATCGGCGTGGTCAATACGCTGATCGTCGCGGTGATGGGTATTGCACTCGCCACCGTGATCGGTTTTTTGATGGGCGTCATGCGCCTTTCCAACAATGCGGTGTTCAAGGGTTTCGCCACCGTTTACGTTGAAATACTGCGCAACATCCCTTTGTTATTACAGATTTTCTTTTGGTATTTTTTCGTGTTGCGCGCACTGCCCAGCAAACGTGACAAGCTCGAGCTGGTGGGCGACAGTTTTGCGATCAACATCACCGGCCTCTACGGTCCACAGCCAATCCCCGAAGACGGCTTCCGCTGGACGATGTACGCCCTCTTGGCCGCTGTGTTTTTGTGCTGGGGCCTGGTGAAATACGCCGGGCGATTGCAAGAGGAAACGGGGAAACGCCTTCCAGTCTTGTGGTTGTCTCTGGCTTTGCTGATCGGCCTGCCATTGATCGTGCACCTGATCAATGGCTCCCCACTGACCTGGGACATGCCCGTCTTTAAAGAGACTGGCCCGATCCTGCGCCGCGGCTTCCAGAACAACGGCATGGTGATCAAACCAGAGATGATCGCCCTGTGGCTGGCTCTCTCTCTGTACACGGCGTCTTTTATCGCCGAGATTGTTCGGGCTGGCATATTGGCTGTGCCTTACGGCCAGACCGAAGCCTCCAGTGCGCTCGGCATCAAATCGAGCAACACCTTAAAACTGGTTGTCATCCCCCAGGCCATGCGGGTCATCATTCCCCCGCTCA
The DNA here is from genome assembly GCA_033852095.1 of Granulosicoccaceae bacterium. Taxonomy (GTDB): domain Bacteria; phylum Pseudomonadota; class Gammaproteobacteria; order CALCKW01; family CALCKW01; genus CALCKW01. The sequence goes on from JAWSVD010000283.1 coordinate 3,463, forward strand.
CCTCGCAATACCTGAATCTCACCAAGAACTCATCCCTGGCGGTTGCCATTGCCTACCCGGACATTGTCTCGGTTTTCGCGGGCACAGCCTTGAATCAAGTGGGGCAGGAGATCGAGATGATCTTCATGATGATGTTGGTGTATTTGATTCTGAGCGTTGGCACCTCATCGCTGATGAACTGGTTTAACAATAGAATGCGTTTGGTTGAGCGCTAGGAGGCTTGCAAAATGTCTGATTCATTAGCATATTTACGCACTGACGCTGCGCCGGAACTCCCACCGCCCTCCTCACAAGTTGGGTGGCGGAAATGGCTGTGGGACAACATGTTCTCGTCCATGGCCAACTTTGGCAGCATCGGCTCCGCGATCAAATCGATACTGATTATTCTCCTCACCGTCACGCTGTTTTATTTCGGTGCAACGGTCATCTGGTCACTGATCAACTTTGCGTTGATTGACGCCATCTGGACCGATCCGGACACGCTCAAACGCGGTGTCTGCGCCACGGTTGCCCAAGGCGGCATCGTCGAGGGCAAAGTAGGTGCTTGCTGGCCCTTTGTAGAGGCGAAGGGAAAGCTCATCGTCTACGGCCGCTACCCCGAGCAAGAGCTGTGGCGTGTCGACGCGCTGTTCATCGGTCTCGCCGTCGGTATTGCCTGGTTGTTATGGGACAAAGCCCCCTTCCGCAGCCAGGTCGGCACCTTCATGCTCACCGCCTTCCCACTGATCGCCTTTGTTTTGCTGACCGGTGGTGGTGTAGAGTACAGCAGTGGCACATGGACAACCCTGATTGTGCTGACGGCCCTGTTCTTAGGCGGCGGACTCATTGCAGCGAGGAACCTGTTGGGCGAAGTCATGTTTGCCCTCTCGGGTTTTCTCATTGTCTTTGGCGGCTTCCTCGCCGTGTTGTTGTTCACCATGTTCGTCACCAGTCTCGATCTGGGCCTGGTGCACGTGGAGACATCCAATTGGGGCGGGCTACTGGTCACGCTAGTGGTGGCCATTACCGGTATTGTCGCGTCCTTGCCACTGGGTATTCTGTTGGCTCTGGGCAGACGCTCTGAATTGCCACTTATTCGTTATTTAAGCATTGGCTTTATCGAGTTCTGGCGGGGCATTCCGCTGATCACTGTGCTGTTCATGTCCTCGGTGATGCTGCCCTTGTTCCTGCCCGACGGCGTGGAGTTCGACAAACTGCTGCGCGCCTTGATCGGTGTGGCACTGTTCTCTGCGGCCTACATGGCAGAGGTTGTGCGCGGTGGCTTACAGGCAATCCCCAAGGGGCAGTACGAAGGCGCCATGGCGCTGGGGCTATCCTACCCGCAGATGACGCGCCTGATCATCCTGCCACAAGCGTTGAAAATCGTTATCCCTGGCATCGTCAACACCTTCATCGGATTGTTCAAGGACACCACCCTGGTCTTGATCATCGGATTGTTTGACTTACTGGGCGCTATCCAGTCGGCCTTCTCTGATGCAGCTTGGGCCACACCTGTAACATCACCGACCGGCTACCTACTGGCCGCCTCGATGTTCTGGGTTTTCTGCTTCTCCATGTCGCGCTATTCCCAACACCTGGAACACAAGCTCGACACTGGCCACAAACGCTGAGACAAACACCATGACTACTGAAAACAACAACAAAACAGATTCTGATGAGCCTGTGATCAAGATTGAGAAGATGAACAAGTGGTACGGCCAGTTTCACGTGCTGCGCGACATCAGCCTGCAGGTCAAACAAGGGGAACGCATCGTTGTCTGTGGCCCCTCTGGCTCCGGCAAATCAACACTGATTCGCTGCATCAACCGCCTCGAAGAACACCAGGACGGCCTGATCGCCGTGAACGGCACGGAGCTGTCGGGGGACTTAAAAAACATCGAGGCGATTCGTCGCGACGTCGGTATGTGCTTCCAACACTTCAACCTCTTCCCACACCTCACGGTGCTGGAAAACTGCACCCTCGCCCCTATTTGGGTGCGCAAGACCCCGCGCAAAGAGGCCGAGGCCACGGCAATGGAGTATTTGGAGCGGGTAAAGATCCCCGATCAAGCCAACAAATACCCGGGACAACTCTCCGGTGGGCAGCAACAGCGTGTGGCGATTGCGCGCTCGCTGTGCATGAACCCACAGATCATGCTGTTTGACGAGCCCACTTCTGCGCTCGATCCGGAGATGATCAAAGAGGTTCTGGACGTCATGATCGAGCTGGCGAAGACCGGCATGACCATGATCTGCGTGACCCACGAAATGGGCTTCGCCAGAACAGTGGCCGACCGGGTTATCTTCATGGACGAGGGCCAGATCATTGAAGAAAACGAACCTGAAGAATTCTTCAACAACCCGAAATCAGAGAGAACACAGAAGTTCTTGAGCCAGATCCTCTCGCACTGATCTAGGTCTGATCATGAAGGTGTCCCGAGCTTGGCTCGGGCGCGCTCTTCTCGCAACCCCCACAGCCTGCCCTCTGCGGGCTGTGTTAGTCTCGTGGCATGACATCTAGACTTGCTACTTTCATCGCCTACTGCAGCCTGATTATCCCTACTGTCAGTTGCAGCGATACCCCCGCGAAACAACACGGGCCTCACAGCGACAACCCACAGGCCCTGCACATCCTGCCTCTGGGGGATTCCATCACCCAGGCCGATGGCGCGCACAAGAGCTACCGTTTTTGGCTCTGGCAACGCTTGCGTGAACGAGACCTGGCGATTGATTTTGTCGGCACCCAAGACAGCAACCACGACTCCACACCCGAATACCCCACCAGCTTTGACAGAAACCACCAGGGACACTGGGGCTGGCGCAGCGATGAAGTGCTGGCGAAGCTGCCCACTTGGTTGCCGCATTACAGCGCCGATGTGGCGCTGGTGCACCTGGGCACCAACGACTGCCTGCAAGGGCAAGAGCCTGCAGAAACACTGGCTGAATTATCCGCCATCACCACCACCTTGCAACAACACAAGCCCACCATCAGTATCATCTTCTATCCGCTGGGGCCTACCTCATGGCAAGGACAAACTTGCCTGCAGGCACTGAGTCGGCAGCTGCGTGATGCGGCCCCGCGCTGGAGCACCAGCAGCAGCGCCGTGAGCATGGCAACCATAAGCCCTGCGTACCAAGTAGCAACACACAGCTACGATGGCCTGCACCCCAATATCGCAGGGGAACAGCTGCTGGCTGAGACCTGGTTAGCGGCGCTTGAAAATCAGAAACCGCCGCTCATCCCCTTTGCACAGTGATGCAACTCTCTCCGATGCGCGTCTAAAGATCTGGATGCAGGATAAAAAAGAAGCTAATTGGGCCAGTCGAATGAAAAAACACAGCTGTAACAATGGCTCAGTGGTGAGCCCCAGCAGTGACATTTCGGGCGGAATTCGCACGTATCCTAACAAGCCCATCCGCCCATAGCAGCCCGTTCAAGAACAGGTGCCGTCGCGAGAGAGTGCTGGTTTGAGGTAGATTTACGCGCTGATTGAGGCGAATAGNNGCGCGCTCGCAGTAGGTAGTCGTTTTTGAACGGGCTGATAGAGGCGTTAACAGTGCCAAACGCTCACGGGTACATACAAACCCCAAGCACCGAGCCTGGCAGATAAGCAGACAATATCTCTAGCGTACTGGCTCTTCAATCAATTGAGCTGGCACGGATTTACCATTAACATGGTGTCGTTCGAAATATAATTCACAGCAGCCTACGTCGGTGGAAGCACACAGATGAAATCTCGACCCGAGGATTCGACCTCTTTATGAAAAAGCTTGCAACCCTGGCTCTGTTGATGGCCTCCTGGCTGCTGTGGTCTGGCCACTTTGGCCCGCTGATGCTGAGCTTCGGCCTGCTCTCTTGCCTGTTTGTGCACTACCTGTTGGCTCGCCTGCAAGTGAGCGACCTCCCCCCCGAATCACTGAAAATTTTCCTGAAACTGCCCGGCTACCTGCCCTGGTTGTTTTGGCAAATCGTACAATCCAATATCGCCGTGGCGAAGATCCTCTGGCGCAAAGACATGCGCTTGAGCCCGGCTGTGGAGCAAGTCCGGGCCACCCAGAACAGCAACCTCGGCCTGGTCATCTACGCCAACTCCGTGACCCTCACGCCTGGCACGCTCAGTGTGGACGCACAAAATGGCACCGTGCTGGTGCACGCGCTGGAAGCGGCAAGCTTCGAAGGCGACGCTTTCAGGGACATGGATGAGCGGGTCACCGCTCTGGAGCAATAGACCATGTTTAGCGTTGCAATGCTCGCCGTGTTGATCACCATGGTCATGGCACTGGCCCGCGCACTGATGGGCCCGAGCGTCTACGATCGCATTCTCGCCGTCAACACCTTCGGCACCTCGGCCATCCTCTTCATCGCGGTGCTTGGCTTTTTGACAGGACGACCCGAATTTCTGGATGTTGCTCTCGTCTATGCGCTGATCAATTTCGTCGGCACCATCGCCGTGCTCAAATTTTTCAAATACGGCAGCCTCGGCTTCAGTGACGAAGACACGGAGAGCAAACACTGATGGCTATCATTGTCGACGCCCTCAGCTGGCTGCTCGCACTCACGGGCAGCTTCTTCTGTCTCACCGCAGGGCTTGGCTTGCTGCGTTTGCCCGACTTCTTTTGCCGTACCCACGCCGGCGGCATCATGGACTCGCTGGGGGTGGGGCTGCTGTTCCTCGCCATGGCACTGCAGGCCCCCGATTACCTGGTGGTGATTAAGCTGCTCTTTATCTATGCCTTTATTTTGCTGACAGGTCCGGCCGCTATACACGCTCTGGCGCGCGCCGCCGTGCACAGCGGTGACGTGGAATTACTGCCCGCCTCCCCAACCGACAAGGAGCCCCCCTCATCGAACTCCTGATCAACACCGCACTGCTGCTGATGCTGCTGGTGGTGGGTGCTGCACTCATCGCCTTGCGCGATCTCTTCGCCGCGGCCATGCTGACCAGCATCTACAGTTTATTATCAGCCTGCTTTTTCATGCTGCAAGACGCGGTCGACGTCGCCTTCACCGAAGCGGCCGTGGGCGCGGGCATCACCACGGTGCTGTTCCTCGCCACCCTCTCCCAGGTAGGGCGCGTCGAGAGAAAACCCCGCAACAAACCCTGGCCGGCGCTGATGATCTGCACCCTGGTCGCGGGCTTGCTGATCTACGCCAGCTTCGACATGCCGCACTACGGCGACCCGACTGCCCCGGTGCACAGCCACGTCGCACCGCGGTATCTCAATGACTCGCCCTCTGAGGTCGGGCCGCCCAATATGGTCACCTCGGTGCTGGCCAGCTACCGCGGTTACGACACCCTGGGCGAGACAGGTGTTGTATTCACTGCAGGCGTTGGTGTGCTGCTGTTGCTCGGGCCCGGGCTGCGGCGGCGCTACCGCAAAGACATCGCAGCGTCCGAGCAGGAGAAATCCGATGCTGGATAAACCCGCTTCACTCATCGGCAACCCCATCATTCGGGGCGTGACGGTGCTTTTGCTGGGCCCGATCCTGCTGTTCGCGCTCTACGTGCAGTGGCACGGCGACTACGGCCCCGGCGGCGGATTCCAGGCCGGGGTTATTTTTGCGGTCGCCATCATTGCGCACGGCCTGATTTTTGGCGTCAGTGTCACCCAGCGCATGATCACCCCAGACGCCGTGCGCTACGGCGCGGTGGCTGGCTGGATGCTGTATTTGCTGACCGGCCTCGTCTCCATGCTCAAAGGCGCCGAATTCCTCAACTACAGTGTGCTGGTGCACGACCCGCTGCACGGTCAGCACTACGGCATCCTCAGCATCGAACTGGGCGTGGGCATCACCGTCGCCAGCGTCATGATCATGTTGTTCTATTCCTTCGTCGGTGGAGGCCGCAACACATGAGCGCCTATTTTAATTACTGGGTCGTTTTCGCGCTCATGCTCATGGGGCTCTACGCCACCATCGCCAGCGAAAATCTGGTGAAGAAAGTCATCGGCTTGAATATTTTTCAAACTTCCGTGTTCTTTTTGTTTATCACCATGGGCAAGGTCGCCGGTGGCACTGCGCCCATCAGCGGCGCGGGACACACCGTGTTCAGCAACCCACTGCCGCATGTGTTGATCCTCACCGCCATCGTGGTCAGCGTCGCCACCACCGCGCTCGCGCTGGCACTGGTGATCCGCATCCGCGAGGCCTACAGCAGCATAGAAGAGTCGGATATCCAGGCAGCCGACGAGGCACAGCAATGAATCAATGGCCCATCATGCAACTGCTGTTGCCGTTGATAGCCGCCCCGCTGTGCGCGCTGATTCGGCATGAAAAACTGTCCTGGGCATTTGCAGCTGTCGCCACTTGGGCTGCGTTCATCGTCGCAATCGTGCTCAATTATCAAGTGATCGAGCAAACAAGCTTCAGCTACCACGTGGGCGGCTGGGCGCCGCCCTGGGGCATAGAGCTGCGCATTGACAGCCTCAATGCCCTGGTGCTGTTATTGGTGACAGGATTGGCATCCATCGTCATCGCGGCGGCGCGCGAGAGCATCCTCAAAGAGATTGATGAGGAGAAGATCCCGCTCTATTACACGGCCTACCTGCTGTCTCTGGCCGCATTGATCGGCATCAGCATCACCGGTGACGCCTTCAATGTATTTGTCTTTCTGGAGATATCCTCACTCAGCACCTACGCCCTGATCGCCATGGGCCGCGACAGACGCGCGCTGGTGGCGACCTACCGTTATTTGATCATGGGCACCATTGGCGCCACCTTTATTCTGATCAGCATCGGCCTGCTCTACCAGCTCACCGGCACGCTGAACATGAGCGATCTGGCCGAGCGACTGCCGCCGCTGCACGACAACCGCGTGATGCAGGCCGCCTTCGGTTTTTTCATCCTCGGCGTGAGCATCAAGATCGCGCTCTACCCACTGCACTACTGGCTGCCGAACGCCTACACCTATGCGCCCTCAATCGCCACGGCGTTTCTGGCCGGCACCGCCACCAAAGTGTCGATGTACATCTTGCTGCGATTCGTCTTCACGGTGTTTGGTGTCGAGTTCTCCTTTGTGCAATTGCAAGTGCAGCACATCCTCATGCCCATGGCCGTGCTCGGCATCATGGTGGGTTCCATGGCGGCGATCTACCAGAGCGACATCAAACAAGTGCTGGCCTATTCCTCGGTGGCGCAGCTGTCCTACATGGTGCTGGGCATCTCCATCGCCAGCGAGACCAGCCTGACCGCAACCGTGGTGCATATATTCAACCACGGACTGGTCAAGACTGCCCTGTTCCTCTGTGTGGCCTGCATGGTGTATTCGGTCGGTTCCTCCAAGCTCGAGGACCTCGCCGGTGCGGCCAAACGCATGCCCTGGACTGTCTCTGCCTTCGTCGTCGCGGGTGTCGCACTCATTGGCGTGCCGCTGACGGCGGGCTTTATCACCAAGTGGTATTTGATTCTGGCGGTCATCGAACACGGCTGGTGGCCGCTGGCCATGGTGCTGGTCATCTCATCTCTGATGGCCGTCGCCTACGTCGGGCGCATGGTGGATTATCTCTGGTTTAAACCCATGTCTGAGAAGGTCAAGGCGCACGGCGCCAAGCCCCCTCGCTCCATCCTTATACCCGCAGGCATCCTCAGCTTTGCCTGCATCTACTTCGGCATAGACACGGGTGTCACGCTAGGCGCCGCCGACCGCGTAGTGCAAGCCCTGCTGGGAGCGGCACCATGATAGTAGAGAGCATATCCCCCGCGCTGCTGATCGCCATCCCGGTTTTGGTGGCTTTCTTGGCGGCGGCCAATATGTCGCGCGCCAATGTGCGCGACGGCATCAGCATCGTGGGCACTGTTGTCTTACTGCTGATGACCATCACGCTCTTCCCCGCCACGCTGCGCGGTGAAAAGCTGGATTGGGTGCTACTCGCCCCCATCGAAGACATCGCCATTCGGCTGACTGTAGAGCCGCTTGGCTTGCTGTTCGCCACGGTGGCAGCTGTCTTGTGGATCCCCACAACGCTCTACGCCATCGGCTACATGCGCAGCAACAAAGAAGAGCACCACACCCAGTTTTTCTTTTGTTTTGCCGTCTCCATCGCGGCCACCATGGGCATAGCACTGGCGGGCAATCTGCTCACGCTGTTTATTTTCTACGAGATGCTGACCCTGGCCACCTACCCGCTGGTGACACACAAGCGCACAGCCGCTGCGGGCCACGGTGGCCGCACCTATCTGTCCCTGTTGCTCACCACCTCCATCGGCTTTTTGCTGCCGGCGATCATCATCACCTGGGGCGTGGCGGGCACACTGGATTTCAAACCGGGCGGCATCTTGCAGGGCAATATCGACCCTGTCTACCTGCCGTGGCTGGTGGCGCTGTTCGCCTTTGGCGTCGGCAAAGCTGCGCTGATGCCCTTCCACCGCTGGCTGCCTGGCGCCATGGTGGCCCCCACCCCCGTGAGCGCGCTGTTGCACGCCGTCGCGGTGGTCAAGGCAGGCGTGTTCACGATCACCAAAGTGGTGGTCTACATCATCGGTGTGGATTTCCTGACCGAAACAGGTGCCAGTGAAGCGATCATGTGGGTCGCTACCTTCACGCTCACCGCCGCATCAATCATCGCCATGCGCCAGGACAACCTCAAAGCGCGCCTCGCCTACTCCACCATCGGCCAGCTGAGCTATATTGTGCTGGGCGCCATGCTCGCCACCGCCGCCGGTATCTACGGCGCCGCCATGCACATCGTCATGCACGCGGTGGGCAAGATCACCCTGTTCTTCTGTGCAGGCGCCATCTACGTGCACACCAATAAAACCAAGATCAGCGAGCTCGACGGCCTCGGTCGGCGCATGCCCTTTACCTTCGGCGCGTTTTTTGTCGCCGCCCTGTGCATCATCGGTTTACCGCCGCTCGGCGGCGCCTGGAGCAAATGGTTCCTGATCACCGCCACCTTCGAAACCCAACACTGGGTCATGGCCGCGGCACTGATAGTGAGCTCTCTACTCAACATCGCGTACTTGCTGCCCATCGTCGCCAACGGCTTCTTCAAACCCACCGCGGAGAAGGAGCAAGCGGGCATGGACGAAGCGCCGATGCTGATGGTGCTGCCACTTTGCGTCACTGCCGGTTTTTGCCTGCTGGCCTTTTTAATGGGCGACGCTATCTACGGCTTCGTGCAGCTGATTCCGCTGCGATAACACCGAGTAATTCACCATGAACGAAGATGACAAGCGCTGGCTCGATCACCCCAAGAACGTGGACAAACTGGTCTACGCGCTTGCGATCGCGTGCGCCCTCAGTGTATTGGCTGACTTTGTCTGGACCCGCCACGGCCACTTCGACTTTGAAGAGATCACCGGCTTCTACGCGGTCTATGGCTTCGTCGCCTATTGCTTCATCGTGCTCAGTGCCAAGCAACTGCGGCGCCTGCTGAAGCGCGACGAGAATTACTATGATTGATGATCTCAGCCCCGCCCTGATCCTTATTTTTGGCGGGGCCTTGATGCCCCTGCTGCCGCGCAATGGCCGCAACATCGTGCTCTTTGGCGCACCCATCGCCGCCCTCGCTCAGCTCTGCTTGATGGAGAGCGGCAACCACGTGCTCTGGCAGGTCTTCGGCCACCAGCTGATCACCGTGCGCATCGACAGCCTGTCCTTCGTCTGGGCGCTGATCTTCTGCGTCGCCGCCTGCATCAACAGCCTCTACAGCCAGCACCTGCGCCAGGGCGCAGAGCTCGGCCGACTGCAAGATGCCTCGGGATTGATCTACGCCGGCGCCGGTGTGGGCGCCGTGCTCGCCGGGGACTTGTTGACCTTATTCGTCTATTGGGAATTGACCGCCATCTCCTCGGTGTTTTTGATCTGGGCCAGCCGCACCGAGACCGCGATCAAAACTGGTATCCGTTACCTCATCATACAAGTGGGCTCGGGCGTGCTGTTGCTCGCCGGTGCGCTGCTGATGCTGAACACCACCGGCAGCATCGCCTTTGATCACATCGGTTTGGACAGCACCGCCGGCAAGCTGATCTTCATCGCCTTCGGCATCAAGTGTGCGTTTCCGCTGCTGCACAACTGGCTGCAAGACGCCTACCCTCAGGCCACTCCCACGGGCACGGTTGTACTCTCGGCCTTCACCACCAAGCTGGCGGTGTATGCACTGGCACGCGGTTTTGCTGGCGAAGAGATCCTGATCTGGATCGGCGCCACCATGACCGCCTTCCCCATTTTCTTCGCCGTCATCGAAAACGACCTGCGCCGCGTACTCGCCTACAGCCTCAACAACCAGCTCGGCTTCATGGTGGTCGCCGTGGGCATAGGCACGGACATGGCGATCAACGGCGCCGCTGCCCATGCTTTCTGCCACATTCTGTATAAGGCGCTGCTGTTCATGTCCATGGGCGCGGTGCTGTACCGGGTCGGCACCATCAAGGCATCCGAGTTGGGCGGGCTCTACAAATCCATGCCCAAGACCACCTTCTTTTGCATCATCGGCGCCATGTCCATCTCGGCCTTTCCGCTGTTTTCGGGTTTTGTCTCCAAATCCATGATCCTCACCGCCGCCGCCGAAGAACACCTCTGGCTGGTCTGGTGCGTGTTGCTGATGGCCTCGGCGGGTGTGATGGACCACTCCGGTATCAAGATTCCCTTCTTCACCTTCTTTGCCCATGATCAGGGCCACAAGGTAGAAGAGGCCCCCGCCAACATGCTCTGGGCCATGGGCATAGCCGCCTTTCTGTGCGTCGCCATTGGCGTCTACCCACAGCCACTGTACGCGCTGCTGCCCTACCCCGAGCTCGCCTTACAGTACAACCCCTACACCAGCGATCACGTGGTGGCGCAGTTGCAGTTGCTGTTCTTCTCCGCCATGGCCTTTGTGGTGCTGTTCCGCACCGGCCTCTACCCGCCGGAGATCCGCTCCACCAATCTCGACACGGACTGGGTCTACCGCAAGCTGATCCCCGCCGCCATGGTACCGGTGTTGGACTACACCTTCGCCCTGGTTGACCGCATCGAGGATGCTATAGACCGCAACGTCGAGCTCTGGGGCAATTGGCTGGGCGTGCAGTTCAGCAACGGTTTCCTGGTCAGAGACGCCAACAGCTCGGTCATGGTATTGCTGGTCATCGCCGTCTTTGCCGTGTCGCTTATCTGGGCCTATATTTAGAGTTCACTGATTGAACCCACTCTGGGTTTATCAAACTCCCCGTGCGCAGTACAAGAGACTCAATCCGTGTTAAAGCCATTCCCTGCTTTTTAAACCGTACTGCCTCAACGCCCATCGCGCATATGCCCTGCTGTGCTGAGGGCAGGAACGGCCCTCTATGCGTCCAGCCCCCTCCCTTTCCAGTACAAACAACAGCGGGAAATCACCTGCTAAAACCCGGTAAAAATCATCTGCAGCATATCCCCAGCGAGGCCGTACAGAAATCTCTTGCCAATATCGCGCAAAGAGCCGACTATAAAAATACAGCCGAATACGGAGAGCTATACATGCCAGAGACAGAACTACGCCAACTCTTGACTGAACTCGAAACAACCATCGAGACCATGGACCGTGACAGCACACAGGCTCGCGACAAGCTCAGTCAGCTTTCTTCTTTGATCGAAACCCATCTCAACGCCAATGAAAAACCCGAAACTGATTCTCTGGTCGAGGAGATAAAAACGGCTGTTGCAGAGTTTGAAAGTGATTACCCAGTAGCCACTTCAGTGCTCAACAATATCGCGACTACATTGAGCTCTATAGGCATATAGCTGGTCAATCAGAGCCGTAAGCAAAGATGGGCGGAAGGTAGCTCAGCAAATTACAGCGAGTTTTTCCCACTCTCCGCAAAGTTACCTGCACCCTGGCCCTATAGGCACCCGTCTTGAAAGCTAGCCTACTTAGAATTTCTGCTGGTTAAGCCCAAATTCTTTCTGCTTCTTTTTCGTCAGCCCCAAAAGACACTAATTGATGTGACTGCTAGATTAGTTCACGGAGTTATCCACCCACCTCGAACAACTGCATCCATTTCACCCCATGAGACACCAAATAAATAACTGACCAAAATCCTTCTTTATTGTAAAAACTTCGAAATCGAATCCGGTGCTTTCAAACCTAAAGGCAGACTTGCCATTCACCTCCCAACGTCCAACATCAACCATCTTTCCGCCGACCCTCCACACATGTGAGCCAGCCCACTGCACAACAGTCTCGGGAAGCGCTTCGCAGAACGCGTTGAACTCATCATAATTCAGCGGAAAAGAAACTAATTCGTTCGGACAGCGGCTTTTCCTTACAGCGATTGGAGCGCAAAATGTGAAGCACAGTCGCTCGTGTGAAAAACCTATTTAGTCTGTCACCTGTAATGAAATATGTCTTGCTAGGTGCTATCGTCTGACAGTGACTAAGTATACAACTACAGGGAAATTCAAATCATTATGCGTATCATAAAATCCACCTTGACTGCAGCCATTTTGGTCGCGGCTATGCCTCTCACAAGCCATGCAGAAGGATCATCACGTGAATTTGCTGATGTCTACTCCGAGTGTGGACTGGGTGGCATGATTTTCAGCGGCGAATCTGATAGCAACGTTATATTGGCAATCATCAGCAATGTCACATGGGACCTGGGTACTACGGCTCACAGCTCAAATGTTTCTTCAGCTGAAAACTGTATCACCCGTGGTTCAACATCTGCTTTGTTTATCATGGAAAACCTTCCTCAAATTGAAGGCGACATTGCCAAAGGCGAAGGAGAGCATTTAGCTGCTGCTGTAAGTTCTTTCGGCTGTGAATCACAACTGCAAAGCCTCACTAGCGAACTGCAGATCAAGACTATTGAGTCTATTGACACAGGTGTATACGCAGAGTTTACTGAGCTAGAAAAATCAGCACAAATTTTTGACACTATTAGCTCTAGCTGCACTATCTAGTTCAACTGGTCTGATAGCCATCTACAAAAATTGATGGCTATCAAATTGTCTCTGCAGTCTCAAGACCTCAAAATGCAATTTCTATTACTCAAATACACCTCAGAGCCCCTCTCTCCCATCAGTGCCATATTCCGCTCTCTACTGTTTCTTACATTATGTCTTCCTACCATCAGTACCGCGCAAGAAGACCCCGCTTTAGCTTCATCAAAATATACTGAAATTGCGCAGAACCCTACCTGGCTTAGACTTACCCATCTCGACAAGCGAGCATTTGGTCGGTATCGCACAGATATACAGTCAGCCGAATTTTTTCTAAGCAAACCGCCTTATAAAGTACAGGCGGAGTTGGAAGCGACGATATCTGCTTTTAGGCAGAACGCTTCGAACGACAATGAACAACATGCTATTTGTCGATTTCCCGCCCGGTATTACTGGCTTAAAACTACGTTTCCCTCCGCATTAGGTGACACTCCGCCACTTAGCATCTGCAAAAAACTCATTGATTGGCCTGCGATGAAAAGCGGATCAGCACTAAACCTTGTGCACGTTAGCGGGTACATGGGAAATCCCGGCTCAGCTTTCGGTCACTTGCTATTGAGAGTTGGTAAAGAAGACAACCCAAGTAGTCGGGGATTACTCGATATAGGTGTTAACTTTGGGGCCAAAATTCCACAAGGTGAGAACACCCTACTCTACATCCTCAAAGGTATTGGAGGAGGCTACAACTCAAGCTTTAGCGCAGATAGGCACTACCTAAGAGACCATGTTTACGCAGCATCCGAATCTCGTGACATGTGGGCTTATGAGCTTAATTTGACTGAGGAAAAGCGGCAGTTGTTATTACTGCATCTATGGGAGTTACGCGACACCGCATTTAACTATTTTTTCTTAAAGAAAAACTGTGCGTGGCGAATCGCTCAAATGCTCGAACTGGTTCTCAATGAAGATATTCTACCCGAGCATCGCCTCTACTACATGCCCGTGGATGTGTTTCACGCAATTGAAGAAATCGACGCACGAAGAAACCATAAGCTAGTCAACAGAATTACCTTTTTGCCATCCGACAAGCGTTCAAACACTCTCTCGTTTGGCAGGCTGCCGATCGCTGCCCAAGACCGTATACGGTACCTGATCTCCAACCCGCGTGCGGAAAATCTAGACATGACGTTCACGACGCCCAGCTTAGATTTTCTCATCGATTACAGTGTGCAAGCGATGGCAAAAGAACAAGACAAATCGACGGTAGAAAACTGGAAAAAACTCAGGCAAAAATCCCTGCTGCTTAGACTGAAAACCAAATCAAGGCAAGCAAAGGTGAATAACTTTCAACTCCCCCCCCCAGGTGAAGGCTTAAGGCATCAGGTCCTTAAATTATCGACAATCGAAGAAGAAAGCGGTCGGCAAACAACCGAACTGTCCTTTGCTCCTTTTTCCTATGAACTTTTAGATCGCAACCGTGGCTCCCTATCAAACGGTGAATTTCGTGGTGGGGTTTTTACGTTTTCGAACAGCGATAAAAACAGTCGCCTCAAGTCAATCGATGTTCTGAAAATCGCCCGATTGCGAGGTATGACAAGTATCGAGAGACAGAGGTTAGACTTCGCGTGGCGCGGGGGTTTGCTTTTCAATAGAGAGTGGCGCACCGACCCTGGCAGATTACGCCCTCAATTCAATGCCGCTATTGGTAGCACCATAGGCAAAGGAAAGACTTCACTATACGGTCTGCTTGAGCTTAAAAGTAATCTACAAAATTTTGAATTGCAAAGTGGCGTTGTGATTGGGGCAGTGTCCCTACCCAAAAACAAATGGTCCCTCAGCTGGGAGAGCTCTATCCGCTGGGATGAGCACAAAGAGCATTCACTCCTCCAGCACAATTTTAGCACACGTTATAGGCTTAACAGAGCGCACGCCCTAGAAGCCAGCCACACGAGGCAAGAACAAAAATCGTGGAAACTCAGCTATCAATACCGCTGGTAACTCTCGATAAAAGCCGCGATTTCTGAACTGCACCGCTTGTATGCCAATCAGCGTACGAGTTAAGCTACCTTTAAACGCAGCTAGTCTACCAACCCCTCACCCATATCGACATAGTCATCCGGTATATCAAGAGAGGTAACTTTTTTCGTTCTTGATCACGCTACCAAATCTCTCTGGCAACTTTCGCTTGTGCGCATTTGCCATCACAAAAATAATATCTATCCGCTCTATGTTTTCGATGCCAAATCGGACTTCAGCGTCACGGCTGATGCCAGCAGAAGCCACCTGCCAGCCAGCAACATCACAGAAGACGGCCTCTGCAGTAGGGCTGCGCAGTGTGTTTTTGCTACACAGAAACAGTATTTTTTTACTCAGTCTTCCAAGGACAGTATTTTATGTTCTGTTCCTCAGCCGTACTCAGTGATGCCTTACTCACCGTGATGACGCTTGGCAAGCGCAGCAAATATGGCCCGCACGAAGCCCTGCTTTTCTTCGGCCATATTCAGGATCATTTCTTATTTAACTGGTTCGGATCAAATCAGGCTCTAAGCAAACTCTCCGGGGTAGTCGGCGATACCGGGATTGTCCGCCACCCCAATTAACGTGGGGTGATTGACCTTGGCCAGGCTCAACACCTTGTCCGCGTCTCGGTTGGCGAGTATGTAGTCACGCACAATGTCCCAGATCAAACGCCCGTCCGGGGTGCTGTTGACCACCGCCCATCCCGCTACCCGGTAGACTGTATCCTGCTCAATGGCATCACCGTTGTCCAAGCGCGCCTCACTGATACGCTGGTACAGTGGCTTGCTGACTTCAAGGCTGTAATCCAAGCCCCCCACCCTCACCATGTCCCCACCGGATTGCAAGTAAGGGTCCGGGTCCAACAGGTTATCCGCCACCTGCTCCAGCACGTCCAAGAGCTGCTTGCCCGTCATCTC
>JAWSVD010000284.1:0-36621 GCA_033852095.1 Granulosicoccaceae bacterium
AAGCCCTTGATCTGCTTGAACACCGCCTCGGCGAAGTCCACCGGGTAGCCGCGCTCGTACATGCCGTTCATCAGCTTTTTCTCGAACTGATCCACCGTGCCGTGGCGACCCCAGGCCGCCATGGAGCGGCGCAGCGCATCGGCTTCGCCGGCATCAAAGCCCGCGGCGATCATGGCGATCTGCATCACCTGCTCCTGAAACACCGGCACACCAAGAGTGCGATCCAGCGCTGCTTTGAGATCGTTCGAGGGATAGACCACTTCTTCTAGGCCCTGGCGGCGTTTGAGGTAGGGGTTGACCATGCCGCCCTGAATCGGGCCTGGTCGCACGATGGCCACTTCGATGACCAGATCGTAGAAGGTGCGCGGTCGCAGCCGTGGCAGCATGGTCATCTGCGCGCGGGATTCGATCTGAAACACACCAATGGTGTCGGCCTTGCAAATCATGTCGTAGGTCGCGGTGTCCTCCTGTGGCACGGTGGCGAGGGTCCAGCGCTGGCCGTGGTAGTTTTCGATCAGGTGAAAGCACTTGCGAATCGCACTCAACATACCAAGGGCGAGCACGTCCACCTTGAGCAGGCCCAGCGCTTCGAGGTCGTCTTTGTCCCATTGGATGATGGTGCGGTCGGGCATGGCGGCGTTCTCCACCGGCACCAGGGTATGCAGTGGGTGGTGCGAGATCACAAAGCCGCCCACGTGCTGCGAGAGGTGGCGCGGCATGCCGATCAGTTGCTCCAACAGCCAGGCGAAGCGCTTGAGCAGCTTTGACTCTGGGTCCAGCCCCAGCGCGGCGAGGCGGTCGGGGATCAGGTTGCGCCCGTCCCACCAGGCCATGGAGCGCACTAAAGCGTCTATTTGGTCCTGCGCAAGGCCCAGTACCTTGCCCAGTTCGCGCACCGCGCTGCGGCTGCGGTAGCTGATCACCGTGGCGGCCAGTGCTGCGCGCTCCCGTCCGTACTTGGCATAAATGTACTGGATCACCTCCTCGCGGCGCTCGTGTTCGAAATCCACGTCGATGTCCGGTGGCTCGTTGCGCTCGCGGGAGATAAAGCGCTCGAACAGCAAATGCCCTTGGGTGGGGTCCACCGAGGTGATGCCAAGGCAAAAACACACGGCTGAATTGGCGGCCGAGCCGCGGCCCTGGCAGAGGATACCCAGCCCGCGCGCGTAGGCCACGATGTCGTGCACGGTGAGAAAAAAGTGCTCGTAAGCGAGCTCGTTGATCAAACGCAGCTCGTGTTCGATCTGCGCCACCACTTTGCTGGGCACACCCTCGGGCCAGTGCTCTTGGCTGCCCGCCAAGGTGAGGGCGCGCAGGTGCTGCCCGGCGCTGAGCTGCGCGGGCACCAGCTCGGCCGGGTAGCTGTAGTTGAGCTGGTCCATGCTGAAATGGCAGCGTGCGCCAATGGCATTTGCCAGGGCCAGGGCGTCGGCGGGGTAGAGGGCCTGCAGCTCCGCGAGCGGCCGCAGGTGGTGCTCACCGTTGGGGAACAACCGCGTGCCGGCGGTTTGCAAGGTGCAGCCGTGGCGGATGCAGCTGAGCACATCTTGTAGGGCGCGGCGCTCGCGGCTGTGCATGTGCACATCCCCCACGGCGGCCAAGGGCAGCTGGTGGCGGTGGCTGAGCGCTCGCAGCCACGCCAGGTGTTCCACGTCTGCCGGGCCCCGGTGCAGCGCCAGCGCCAGCGCCCCTGCGGGGAAGTGCGTGGCGTACCAGCGCACCATGCCCTCGCAGCCGCCTTGTTCGGCAAGGCTGATATTCGGCGGCAGTAACAGCGTCTCCACGCTGGCCAGCGCCAGCCCCTCGTAATCGCTCAATCCCAGCTCGTACTCGCCTTTGCCCGCGGCGCGGCGGCCGGTCGTGACCAGCTCGCACAGGGCGCTGTAACCGCCGTGATCGCGGGCCAGCGCCACCAGCCGCACGCCATCTTGCAGCTCAAACTGCACCCCCACAATCAACGCCACGCCGTGCTTTTTGGATGCCTCCCAGGCCCGCACAATGCCCGCCATCGAGCCGTGATCGGTGATCGCGAGCGCCCCATAGCCCCGCGCTTTGGCGGCGGCGAAGAGCTCATCAGCAGTGGAGGCGCCGCGCAGGAAGCTGAAAGGGGTGGCGCAGAGAAGTTCGGCATGCATACTGGTATAATATACAGTATTATTTGTTTTGCCAGTCAAACACGGGTGATACGGGATTGCGGCAGCCCGGATAGTATTGATTCTGAAGTGGCATGTGCTCGACATATGCTATTAGTCGGAGGTAGTTTAGTCTGTAGATAACAAGTGGCAGGAGCTGGGGCATGCGAAAAATATCCATCTTTAAAAATGCTCGAAACCAAGCGATACGACTGCCAAAAGACATGGAATTCGAAGGCGTCACAGAATTAGAGATTCGCCGAGAAGGCAATACGCTGGTGCTCAAACCGGCGCGCCCCGACTGGCTCTCATTGGCCGAGCTTGAACAAGCAGGCGATGATTTTTAAAGGATCGAGAGAATATTGTCAGCGATGAAGGCCGTATGGGGTGAAAAAAGAAACCTTCATGCTCGACACCTGAATTTGTAGTTACATCATGCGCGAACAGCCGCTGAGCGTGCTGCGCAAACTGCAGCAGGCCAGCAAGTCTCAGCACAGGCTGGTCATATCTGCCATTAGCTACGCAGAGATGCAATACGGTGCGGCTTCTAAAAAAGCGTCGCCCAAACACCAAAAACTTGTGCAACGTATTGACACCGTATTGCCTTGGGACCGTCAGGCAGTAGATGCAAGTACAAACGTTAAAAAACAGCTCGAAGCATTGGGCACAGTCATCGGCAGCAATGACACGGCAATAGCCGGGCATACGATTGCTACGGCTTGTGTGTTGGTCAGCAACAATATCCGCGAGTTCTCGCGGGTGCCTGGTTTGGCGCTTGAGGATTAGCTTTGAACTCTCTCGAACTAATGGTGGCCATATACGATTAACCGCCAGCAATGGTTTTAAATCGCAAGCCTAGGCCACTCAACACCCTGGCGCTGAAGACGTCATTGTATATGTTGTCGCCCTGCGCCCGGGTGGAAGTACGCCGGTATTGGGTCAGTCGCACACCGTAGCGGTTGAGCAGTGATACCCTTGATCGAGTTTAATCAAACATGCGAGAGACGCGTCGCTCTTCAGCGGTCTCTTCAGCAAGCGCTTCGGATTGTCGTTTCTTTGCGACAAGTATGAGCAGCGGGTCCAGTCTTTTCCAGGCCGGCACGGCCGACATAAAGCTCGCCAACAAGGAGCTGCTCTTGAGCATCCAGCTGACAAAGCCCGCCGTCAAACTGATCATCACACCTGAGCTGATTTCAGTGACAAATTGGTGTTGCCTTTTTTCTTGCTCGAAGGCGCGATCCACTTCTTCGGTCATGCGTTTGAACTCTTCAGCGAAGCGCTCGCTCTGGACCACAGAGAGCGCAGCGATGCTGGGTGTGTTTGTTGGGTCTAGCCGCGAAAGCTGCAAATTTGCCAGATCTATATGTTTGAGCGGCAGCACCGACTGCTGGCCCGTGGATGAAACTGTGCCCTGTGGGTACTGTGTGTTCAACTCAGCAGCGATCGATACAATTTCATCGATGTGTATAGGTCTCATATTGATAGCTGACGACGACCGGTCCGGTGAGCCTTCTGCTCGGGCAGTTGTTTTAAGGGGCTCCAGCTCTTCACCCGACAAGGCCGGTTCAGGGGGTTGTTGAGAGGCTTCTGCCGACGGTGGCGTGGTCGTGGTTATTTCCGGCAGTTCTTCGGTCGGGGGGCTGATCACGCGCGGTGTGACCGTGATGTTAAACACACGGTCGACGGAAGCACCGCCCGCGTCTGTGGCTCGCACAACCACCTCATAGGCTGATTGTAGCCCGTAATCGATGACGCCATCGTTAAGGACGAGGGCGCTGGAACCATCGCCCGCAAGGCTAAACAAGGCAACGTCGGCACCGCCAATCAGGCTGAAGCTCAGTGTGTCGCCGAAGTCTTCGTCGCTGGCGCTGAGCAGCCCCAATACAAACCCGTTGGCCGTATCCGTGAACTCGTCGATGCTTTCATTCGACAGGCTCAGCGCGACCGGGCTTTCATTTTGATTGAGCACGGCGATGCTCAACGCCTGTTGATCGTTGCCGCCGTTGCCGTCACTGGCCGTTACCTCTACCTCATAGTGGTTGTCCCGGTTGGCATCTTGGCTGGCCTCGAAGTTCGGTGCGTCAGTGAAACGCAACTCGCCGGTATTGGGGTCGATGCCAAACAACCCCGCATCAGCGCCCCCGGCGATGGCGTAGGCGATGGCATCGCCGATGTCGGCGTCGCTCGCGACGACGGTTGTTACCTGTTCGTGGTTTTCGCTTATCTGCGCGCTGGCCGTGTCGCCACCGCCGTTTGACAAAATCACGGGAGCGTCGTTGCTCGGCACCACCGTGATGTGCAAGGTGGCACTGATGACACCGTTGTCGTTGTCGTTTACTTGGTAGTCAAAGCTCGACGCCAAGTTGCTTTGCGGCGCGGGGTTGAAGCTCAGGTCGATCAACTGGGCGGCGAGTATCTGCATGCCGTTGCTCACCGTGACCGTGCCGCCGCTGTGGCTGAGGGTGCCGCCGTTGAGCTGCAGATTGGAGACGGTGATCGAGCTCAAGGCATCGGATTCGATGTCGGTGTATAGAAATTCGCCCGCATTGATCAGCAAGGGTTGATCTTCGGGTGTTGATAGGGTGTTGCCTGTTGCCACAGGTAGGTCGTTCACGGGGGTCACGGTGATGTTCATGGTGGCGGTGATGAGGCCAAGATCCGCATCGTTGACGGCGTAGTCAAAGCTGGCCGGGGCGTTGTTGTTCAGCGCCGGTGTGAAGCTCAAGTCCGCGAGTTCAGCGGCGGTTACTGTCATGCCGTTGCTCACGGAGACGGTGCCCGCGCTGTGGGTCAATGTGCCGCCGTTGAGGTTCAGGGCGGTGATCGTCACTGAGACGAGGCTGTCGCTCTCTGTGTCACTGAAAATGAAATCACCGGGGCCAATGATCAGCGTCACGTCTTCAAGTGCCACGACGGTATTGCCCGTGGCGACGGGTGCATCGTTGACTGCATTGACGGTGATGTTCATCGTCGCTGAGCTGATGCCCGTTCCCGCATCGTTCACGGTATAGCTGAAGCTGGAGTCGGTGGAATCGTTGGGTGCCGATGTAAAGGTCAGATCAGCCAGCTGTGCAGCCGTGATGGTCATGCCGTTGCTGACGCTGACCGCGCCTGCACTGTGAGTCAATGTGCCACCGTTGAGGTTCAAGCCGGTGAGGGTGACGGAGGCGAGGCTGTCGTTTTCTGTGTCACTGAAGCTGAAATCCGCTGCAGCGATGAGCAAGGGCACGTCTTCGCTCGCCACCACGGTATTGCCGGTGGCCACTGGCACGTCATTGACGGCATTGACGGTGATGTTCATGGTGGCCGAGGCCACGCCCGTGTCCGCATCGTTCACGGTGTAGCTGAAGCTGGAGTTAGTGGCGTCGTTCAGGGCTGAGGTGAACGTCAGATCTGCCAGTTGCGCGGCGGTGATCGTCATGCCGTTGCTGACAGTTACCGCGCCTGCACTGTGGCTGAGGCTGCCGCCGTTGAGGCTGAGACCCGTGATTGTAACGGAGGCCAATGCATCGCTTTCCGCATCGCTGAAGCTGAAATCTGCCGCCCCGATGAGCAAAGGCAAGTCCTCGGTGGCCACCACAGTATTGCCGGTGGCCACTGGCAGGTCGTTCTGCGGCGTTATTGTCAGGTTAAAGCTTCCGCTGCTGCTCGCACCTGTCCCGTCGTCGACGCTGAAGTTAAAACCGTCGCTGACTGTTTCGCTGCCGTCGTGATCGTAGCTGATCAGCCCGGCGTCGATGTCTGCTTGGTTGAAGGTGTCGGTGATGGTTAAGGCGACAGAGTTGCGGTACAGCACGCCATTTATCGGCGCAGAATTCAGGGTGTAAACGACTTGTGCGCTTGTATTGTCCACGTCGGTGGTTTCTAGCATAGCGGTTGTCAGCACTGTGCCGGTGGATGCCTCTGCTACCGTCACACCCGTATTGATGCTCAGTACTTGTTCGTCGTTAACTGCCGTAATATCGACATTGACCGTGCCGAGTACTTGATCGCTGCCACCGCCGGCGCCGGTATTGCCGCCGTCGTTGACGATTATTTCTAGGCTGTCGGCATCGTTGCCGTAAGTGTTCGCCGTGCCGTGTTGGTACTGAATGTTGCTGGCTGTGTCGAGGAAACTGTTCAGGTTGGCCAGTGCCCCTGTCAAGGTGACGGTGCCTGTGCCGGTACCGCCAACCGTGACGCCGCCAGCGGAAATGGCCGTGAGTTTACCACCGGTTGAGGTATTGAGTGTGACCGTTAAATCGTTGCCACCGTGGTCGGCGTCAGACAGATTGATGGACGATAAATCCACGTTGCTGCTCTGGTCTTCGGTGACGATGATGTCGCTGGGAAAGTTGCCCGTATTGCCGGGGTTGTCATTGCTCGCGGTGATGTCGACGCTTGTATTGCCGCTGGCCGAGAGTGCGCCGCCGCTGCCTTGGCTTGCTGCGTTGCCGTCGTTCAACGTCCAGGCCAGTTGCACGGTCGTTGGCGGTGTGTCGCTGCTGTTTGCGTAGGTGATTTGACGCAAGATGTTGTCAACATCGGACGAAGTAGGGATTTGCCCGTTGCCATCGGTGAAGGCGATGAGCAGCTCACCGGGCGTTGTGTTGGTATCTACAGTGGCGATGACCTGACTGTTCTTTATCAGGCTATTGCTGCTCAGCGTGATGCCGTTGCCGTCATCAAAAGAAAAGACATCGTCGCTGTCGGCGCCTGAATCACGGACGATCGTCAGTGTGGCGCCGGAATAGTTGCCTGAACCCGCGTTCGCGGCATCCAGCTCTGCATCGCTGGCGTCCAGCCTTTCGCCCAGCAATACGGCGGGGCCGTCTTCTACAAAATTGGCGACGTTGCTCCGTAGCTGTACATTGTCAAAGAAGACCGAATGGCTGAAATGGGACGAGGGGTCGTGCAGCAGGCGAATCGCGAGACGATCACCCACAACGGCTGTGTGTGAGCCATCGGCGGTGAATGTGAGCGCATCGGTTTCTGAAAAATCTGTCTCGGTGGACGTGCCTGAAACACTGGCCAGCAGCGTTTCCGAATTGTCGCCAGCGATGGCCAGCAACTGCACAACGTATTCGCCGACCGGTCCATCGCGCGCAACGTTAAAGTCCAGCGTGTAGCGCGTATCGGCCGCCAGCGCCGCGTTCAGTGCACTGGCATCGGTGGTGGCGCCGATGGTCGAATTTTTATAGACCATCATGGCCTGATCGCCAAACGGTGTGGTGAAATCGCCGGTATTTTGGTCGACGTGCGTGACATAACTTGGATGGGTGTCGCCGATCCATCCCGGCGGGTCGGCGTCGACAGAGTCCGAGATATCAGGTGTTTCAAAGCTGTCCGAGAACAGCAGCTCAGAGCCACCCGAAAGCGTGGGGGCGTCGTTGACGCCACTGATTTCGACAGACACCGTGCCCAGCGGGATATCGCCTCCACCGCCGGTACCGGTGTTGCCATTGTCGTTGATCACCACGGCCAGCGTGTCTGCGGCATTGCCGCTGAGCTGTGCCGTGTCGTGCAGGTAACTCAGGTTGCTGGCGACATCGAGGTAGCTGTTTAGCTCGGCCAAAGTGCCCGTCATGTGCACTGATGTGGCGGTGCTTCCGCTGAAGTCTATCGACGCATCGGCTGCTGCGCTAAGCTGCCCGCCGGTGGCGGTTGTCAACGTCAAACTCAAATCACCCGTCGCTGCGTCCACGTCGCTGAGATCAATTGCCGACAGGTCAATGCTGCTCCAACTGTCTTCCACCACCGTCACAGCAGTGGGCATAGTGCCGACATTGCTGGGCGAATCGTTCACCGCGGTTATGCTCAGGTCGGCCGTTTCTGTGGTCGTTGAAAAAGCGCTGGTGCCGCCGGTGCCTGTGCTGCTGATGTCGATCAGTGCACCGCTGCTGCCGGTGCTTCGATCCCAGGCACGAAATTCGATGGCGTCGCTGATGGTGCCGTTGAAATCTGCGTTTGGCTCAAAATAGAGACGGGTACTTGAGTTGGCATTGAGCAGGCGGGCGTTGTTCTCGGCCACGCTGCCCAGCGCATTCCAGTTGCTGCCGTTGTCTGTGCTGTACCACCAGTTGCCGTTGGCTGTGGCGGCTGCGGTGATGGCGATACCTGTCTGTGAACTGGCGTCGACGTCGCTGACGTTGCCGCCCTGAGAAACAAGGTCCGTGATCAGCGTTCCGACAGCGCCAATGGGCGCTGCACTGTCCTCGTTTTGCGCGTTCAGGCTCAGTGCAGCGCTGTTGTCCAGCACAGGGGCGTCGTTTATCGACGCGACCGTGATGGCGGCGGACTCGTCTGCGCTGCTGAATGCGCTGGTGCCGCCAGAGGTGCTGGCGTCTACCTTGCTGCCCGCTGCGCCCACGGTCTGGTCCCAGGCGCGGAAACTAAAAGTTTGGCTGATGCCGTTCTTGGCGTCGGGATCAAAGCGCACGAGATCGGTGTCGCGCAGTAACAAAGCCGACGTTTCGGAAACGGTGCCGACGTTGGCCCAGCTGCTGCCGCCGTCTACTGAGTATTGCCACATGCCACGGCCATTGTTGCGCTCCGTAATCGCTATGCCCTGGCTGGCACCCGCATCCACATCATTGATCGGGCTGCCGCCGTCTGACAGCAGAATCGAGGCCAGGGTTTGCCCCGCGCCACCGACCGCGTCTTCTGTGATGTTTGTCAGCGCAAGATCGCCACTGTTGTCTAGCACGGGGGCGTCATTGACGTTCGCCACCGTGATCGTGAAGTTCTGCACTTCGCTGAGCGCACCGTCCGATACGTTCAAGCTGACGTTGTGGGCACTGACTTCGGCGTTGCTCGGTGTGCCCGATAAGGTCGCGGTGCCGTCGCCGTTGTCGCTCAGCGTCAACCACGACGGCAGCGTTGCTGCGGTGATCGTCAGGTTTGCCCCAGCGTCGTCCGCATCTGCGGTGGTGATGGTGTAGCTGTAGGCCGCATCCTCGGTAGCCGTGGTGGACTCTGTTGAGGTGAAGGTCGGTGCATCATTGACCGCTTGAACATCGATGGAGCGCACCGCCGTGTTGCTGTCTACTAGAGCGTCGCTGACCGCAAAGGAGACGGTGCGCGTCGCTGTGCTTGGATCCTCACTGTTGTTGCTGTAGCTCACACTGCGCAGCGCCGCCTGGTAATCGGCGACGCTGGCGTTGCCGCTGAGCGTCAAGGTGCCCGACGCGCCATCCCATGCCCCGCTGATTCCGTTCTGGTTGACGAAGTTCAGCTGGTCCTGCGCGGGGTTGTAGTTGCTGGAAATACTGATCTCAGCACCCGTGAAGGCGGTGCTGTCGTTGTCAGTGACAGTCAGTCCCGGATCGATCACCTGAGGCGCGGCATTTTCAATGAAGGACACATTGCCCGGCGTGGTGGAGACAACAGCGGGATCTGGCGCAGTGTAGTCAATGGTGAGGTAGGGCCTGATGGTGTTGTCGGCGTGTTCTGACGAGGCAAAGGCCCAACCATCTGCATCGTCTGAAATGAAGGCCCAGCCGTGGTTCGCCGCACCATCAGACCAAGCTTGCACGGTCGACTGCAAGCCACCGATGTTGCTCCAGCCGAGTGCACCTGCGTCTAAGGTTAGCTCTGCCGTTGCCGCGGCTTCGATGCCGTTGCTCTGCACGCCACTGCCCAGCGAGTTATAGGTTGAGCTTTCATCCCATGCAGAGAGCATGCGGTGCACAGAGACATCGTCGAGTAAATCACGGTGCGTGACGTAGATAGACAAAGAGGCGCTGTTGATCACCGATCCTGGCGGGATCTGATTGGCGCCGTTGCCAAAGATGTCGCCAAAGCGGATCAGACCCGCTGAAGACAGGGAATCGTCGTCTGCGTATATCTCAACTTCCGCGCCGCGGTCTGTTGTGGGGCTGGTGCTTTTGACGTAGGTGTCCTCCGTGCCCGTGTACCCGTTGGCGCCTTGCTGGAAGCTGCTTGAGCCGACTTGGATAGTCATGGCGTCGCTGTCTGTCAGGCTGCCACCGGCACCGCTCGCACCCTGGTCATTGCTCGTTAAGGTGAGGGTTGAAGTCCCTTCAAAGTTGTTGTCCGGCGTGAACGACAGGCCATTCAGGGCGTTGTTGATGTTCGCCGCGGTTCCGGTAAAGGACATGCTAGTGTCGGCACTGCCATCACCGGTGGAAAATGTCAGGCCGCCGGTGCTGTCGAGCGTCAGGCTTCCCTGTGTTGCCGTCAGTGTTATCGCGAGCTCGCCCGCGCCCGCATCGACATCGTCGACACGGATGGCGTTGCCATTGGCGAGCGAGAAGACAAGGGAGGTATTGACGCTTGTCGATTGCAGCCCAGGCAGTGTATTAACAGGTGCGTCGTTTGTATTGCTGACCGTCACGCTGATCAACTGGCTATCGCTGCCGCCGTTGCCATCGTCGGCACTGACTTCGACCTCGTAGATACCGTCTGTGTTCGCGTCCGAGAACGTCTCGAAATCGCGGCCACTGACGAAGGTGAGTACACCGCTGCTGGCCTGGATGTTGAACAGGGCGCTATCTGCACCGCCACTGATGCTGAAGGTGGGCGTATCACCGGTGTCGGCGTCATTGGCGGTGACGGTGGTCACGGCCGTTTGTGTCTCAGCGGCGTTTACGCTGGCGGCTGCGGCGCCACCGTCGGAGGTGATCGTCGGTGCGTCATTGACGGCGGTGACGGTGACGGCCAAGGAGGCAGAGGCGCTGTCTGAGTCGGCGGCCAAGGCCGCGATTTCATGGGGGGAGAGCGATCGCGTATAGACGCGGGCTTCATCGATTTGTCCTTGAAAATCGAAGTTGCTTTCGCTGAGCTGTGCGTGCGTGCCGACGGTGGTTTGTGGAAACCATCCGGTCCAGGCGACTGACTGGGTATAATTTGAAGTGGCGACGATTTCCCCGTCGATGAAGAGGGTCTGCGTATCGTTGGCGTCGTCAAAACTGAAGGCGACATGGTGCCATTCACTGGCGTTTAGCGTGATGTTATTGCCGATGAACTGGTGGGTCGTGCCGTCCCAGAAAAATGCGCTGACACCGTTTACTCCGTCGTTGATGCGTAACGCAACATCGTTGCCCAGTGAGATGACTTCTCCGCCGTTCGCGGGCAGACTACTGAAATTCACCCAGGCCGCGAGCGTGACGTCGCTCGGGTTTCCAAAGGGCGTATCAATGCGCACATACTCGCCGGCTGCATCTAAGTTCAGTACTTCGCCGCGGCCGCCATCGATGCTTGTATTGGCGCCTCCGACCAAGGCGCCGTCGTGGCTTGTGCCGCTGCTGGCATCACCCGCGGTGCCCCCGTCAAAACTGTAGTGTCCCTGCAGATCGGCGGCCAATGCCGCACTTGCGTTTAAGGTCACGCTGCCACTGTAGTCGGAGTCTGGTGTGAAGGTCATGCCATCAAACGCGGCATTGAGCGCCGATTCGCTGCCGTTGATGACAAACGATGCGCTGTTGTTTGTTCCCTCGACAAAGCTCAGGCCTGTTGTCGTGGCGAGTGCCAGCGTGCCGTCAGTGGTCGACAGCGTCACTTGCATCAGGCTGTTTGTGCCCGGCAGTGAATCACTGACGGTCAGCGCATTGCCGCCGCCGCTGCTGAAGGTCAATACTTGGTCTTCAGCCACGCTTTGCGCACCGGGTGACAGGATTACAGACGCCGCGTTTTGGATCGGTGTGACCCCGTCGATTGTCAGTGAAACCGACACCGTTTCTTGATTGCCGCTGCCGTCGTCGAAGGTGTAGGTGAAGGAGTCACTGCCCGACTGACCCAGTAGCAGCGAGTCGAATTGCCCGTTGGGGTTGTAGCTGAAACTTCCGTCCGCGTTTACCACAACGGTTCCCAAGGTCGAGGAGTCGTCGTAGCTGACAACGGCCTTCGATCCCCCCCCCACATCATTGGCCAGCACGCCGGGTGCGGCGGTGTTCAGCACCGCGTTTTCATTGAGACTGTAACTGTCGGGCACAGCGAGCACGTCGTTGACCTGAACGGCCATCAATTCACTGTAGCTGTCGCCAGCCGCGTCAGTGACTTCGATACTGAGGTTGTGTGAGCTGTTCGACTCGTAGTCCAGCGTGTTTGTCGCCGCGACCGTTATTTCGCCGGAGTTGGCGTCGATGTCAAAATTGTTCGACGGGTCAGTCAGTGTAAACGTGTAGTTGGACAGTACCTCGCTGGCGTCCCACTCGATGAAGTAAGAGTTAACATCGCCTGGGCTAATAGGCGCGTCGTCCCATGCCCCACTTGATATCAACATATACAAGGCATCGCCGGAAAAGTCGGGTTGGAATGAATCGAAATTAGTGTAGCTGCCGCTCAGTGCGGACCCTGACTGCCCACCACTCCAAAACTGATCGCCCTCTGTGGTACCGTCGTACCAGTGGAAATCGCCCTCGACGCTAGCATCAGAAGCGCCTATCCACGTGCCCCAACCACTGGTTGAAAGGTTCCTTAGCAGTTCGTTTTCGTAAGCAGATTGAATGGTGGCCAGCTGCCCGTCGATGCCGTTTAACTTGCTGGCAATTGCAGCGTTTTGTGCGCTGTCCCAAGCAATATAGTCGTTGACATAGCGGTAGAATTTTCCCGTCCCCGCGTCGTAGCTCAAGGTCGCGTCATTACTGAGTATCTGCGATACAGCGGCCGGGACTTCGATGACCCTGATATCGGCGATTACTGACGCGTAGTCGCCGGCGTCGAGCGACAGAAAATCCAAATCTGTGCTGCTGCCGCTGGCCGTGAAAGTGAAGCTGTGGTTGGAAAATAGCATGTTGCTGCTGGCGTTCCAGCCGTCGGGTTCCTCCACCGAAAAATCCTGACTTTGACCCGCCGCTGAAACGCGCAAGTCCTTGACCGATTCCCCTAAATTCCAGTTGCCGCTCAGCGCAAAAATCACTTGATACTCTTGCCCAGCAGTGGTGTCGAGTGTCTGATAAATGCCACCGGCATTAACACCGCTCAACTCCACACTGTGGCCGCCAAGCGGGGAGCTCTCCGCGTAGCTGCCAAGCACGTCGATAGTACCGGTACGCACAGTCCAGTCGCCGAAAGTCTGACCCGTTGAAACCAGCGAATAATTCCCGGGGTCAGTGCCGCCCAGAAATAGCCCGTCGCTGACAATGTCTTCTGTTAAATCGGCATCCGTCGGTATGACAACACCGATACTCGTACCGGTGGCTGCGTGTTCATCGACGTGAAGATACTCAACAGGCGTGCTGGGAGTGAATCCCGCGGCGCTCACGTGTGCAATGCTGAGGTTGTTGGCGCTGACGACATCCACAACTTGGTTTGAGCCGTTGAAGCCATCCATCTGCCAGTTGGCGACAAGAGCGCTCGGCAGGCTGCTGCTTTCGAGTTTTTGTTGATGGTTCAGTGCTATTTCGAGATCACTGCGCACTTCATCCCAAATGCGCACGTCGTAGTAGGTGGCGGACAAGGATTGGTTCAGATCGAAGCCACCGTTGACAGAATCCTGTTCTTGGCCAAAGACCAAGGTGCCGCCACCGTCGATGACGGTATTGGTTTTGAAGTCGGTGAAGGATTCCACCCACTCACCGTCGACATAAAAGGCGACGGCGCCCGATGATTGCTGCCAGCTCACGGCCAAGGCGTGTTGTTCCCCGTCCAATAATTCCTGGTAGATTCCGGTGGATATCTGGTTGTCGGATTCGATACTGAACTGAATTTGCCCGGTGCTGTGCACGTTCAGAAATATCTCATTGGCTTGTCCGGAGACGGCGTAGGAGAGCAGCATGTTGTCGGTTTTTGGCGCGTCGATTGAAAATTGAATCTCCAGTGTGACTTCACTGAGGCCGCCCAGTATCGCGCCGCCGTTGCTGCTCAGGAGATAGGCGTCGCTTCCGCCGTCGGTGTTCAATTCGATGCCGCCGGACAGATCCGTTGGATCGCCGGCTGCCAGCAGGCCCTGCCAAGCCGTGGCCGCCAAGGCTTCGGTTTCGACTTGACCGACAACGGTTTCTAACTGCCAGTCGCCGCCCAGAGAGGCATGGCCGGTTGCATCGTCACTGGCGGCTATGTCCGTGTCGATCAACCGGGCCAGTGAGGTGAGCAGTTCTTTGCCGCTGTCGCTGCTGCCAAGGTCGCAGCCGTAGATCAAGATATCGCCGTCGGCCGAAAAGGCTTCGGACCAGAGCCCGATCTGCTCGCCATGTGCTTGCAAGTAGGACAAGTCCACCGTCGTTGCGCCAACGGTGAGTTCGCCCTCGCTGCCGTGGGAAATAATATGCACAGCGTCAATATTTCTAAAGCCCATCAGCGTTTCGCTGATGCTGTCGATGCCGTTCGAGCTCGAATCGATGGTGGTGATTTCAAAGGTTCGTTCTGGGCCAGCATGCTCAAGCAGATCGTCCAGCAGTTGCTGGTAGTCGGGGGCGCTGGTGTCGACAAATACAAGTTCTAAGCTTCCCTGTTCCGCTTGTGCGGTGAGGGCTGTGTTGACATCGACGGCGGCAGCACTTTGCTCAACGGGGGCATTGTTTGAATCGCTAAGCGGTGCTATGGGGTGGTCCACTGTGTCACGCAAAGTGGGCGTATCGGCTGCATTGAAATCATCTGTGGGCGAGTCAAACAGTACGGTGATCGGATCTGCCGAATACAGAATACGCGGTTCTAGGGCTTCGACAATGGGGCGTTGAATTTTCTCCGACATGAGCTTGGAACTATCCTTGAGAGGCGTTAGTAAACCTGACGCTTCTATCGGCTTTAGCTCTTATACCTGCAGTATATTCAAACGTTTACGTACTAAATGGCCTGTTTAAGGAAAGTGTGTTTTCTAACGTTGCGATTTTTGAGTGGTTCTAAAAATACGGTCTAAGTGCTGTCTTTGGTTAGTGCCGCAGTGAACTGAAGCGTGTCTAAGTCATGAGGTTGGGCATCGCGCGGCATGCACTTCTCACCAGCGTGGATCACCCTGAACGTGGCAAGAGTTTGCGGCAGGGAAGCGAAATTTATTCCACTTGAATACTAGTATCCAAGATTGGCATGTAATATAGTTCAGCCGCACACTGGTTAAACGAGTTAGCGTTGGTTTATCTCAATTTGGAGAATTGCATGTTAAGTAAAAGATCGTTGTTAAAAGCTTGCCTGACTGGCGCCACCGCGTTGATGTTGAGTTCAAATCTGCTCGCCGCTGATGTCACCTTGAAGCTTGGTCACTTGGCCAATGAAGAGAACATCTGGCACAAGGCTGCGCTCAAGTTTGGTGAAGAAGTCAGTGCGTTGAGCGAAGGGCGCGTAGCGGTAGAGGTCTACCCGAACTCTTCACTGGGCAAGGAGATGGACCTGATCAGTGGCATGCAGCTGGGCACAGCTGACATGACGATCTCTGGCGAGAGCTTGCAAAACTGGGCGCCCATGGCGGCGTTACTGGCCGTGCCCTATGCCTATCAGTCCCTGGAGCACATGGACAGCATCGCCGGCGGTGAGCTGGGCGAGCAGATCGAAGCGCAGATCGTTGAGCGAGCTCAGGTGCGACCGTTGGCCTATTTTGCCCGTGGTCCACGCAATCTGACTTCAAACCGGGCGATCAAATCCCCCGGTGATCTCGACAATTTGAAGATGCGCGTGCCGAATGTGCCGCTGTTTGTCGATGTCTGGAAATCACTGGGTGCAAGCCCGACGCCCATGGCTTTCTCTGAGGTTTTCACCTCCCTGCAAAACGGCACCATCGGCGCGCAAGAGAACCCGCTGTCGTTGATCAAATCGGCCAACTTTAACGAAGTGCAGAAGTTCGTCAACAAGACAGAGCACGTGCGTTCGTGGATCTATCTGGTCATTTCCGAGCTGACTTGGAACAAGTTATCCGCTGAGGATCAAGCGGCCGTGACAGAGGCAGCCTCCAGAGCTCAGGCCTTTGAGCGAGCCAAGTTCATGGCAGAGGATTCACTGCTGGTGAAAGAGTTGGAAGACAAGGGCATGACCTTTGTTGAAGTTGACGGTGCGGCATTTTCTGCGAAGGCAAAAGACGCTGTGCTGGCGAATGTTAAACCGGAAATCAAGTCCATCGTAGAGGACTTGTTTTCTCAGTAGGGCTAGAACAATTGGGTGTTGCGTTCGGGGCGTGCTATTCGCCGCCCCGTTTTTTGCGCTTTGCACGAAAGTGCTTCCGGTTGTACTGGGGTGTGCAGTCAATGTCAGTGGCTATAGCTTGCTGATATAAAATGCACAGTGAAAATCACCTCTTTCGCCGTGCGGCTCCGATCCGTCCTCGACGGACTTATCTGGGTTTTTTCAGCTGACAACCAGGAGCGCCATAGCCCGTGATGAACGCAACTTCTAGAATCATCAGCGTCTGCCGGTTGTTCATTGGCATAGCTTTTTTGGTGCTTATCGCTGCGGTTGTGACCCAAGTATTGGGCAGGACTGTCTTCGATGATTCACCCGTCTGGACCGAAGAGCTGACGCGTTATGCGTTGCTGTTTTTGGCGGCCTTTGGTGCGGGCCTTTCCTACCGCACGGGGGACATGGTCAACGTCGATCTGATCCACAGCTATTTGCCTCTCAAGTGGGCGCGATACCTGAAGATGCTTTCGGCTGCGGCCACGGCAGGGCTCTCTCTGTTGTTGCTTGCACCGGCGTGGAAGTTCACCGCTATCGGTGCCATGCAGACGTCGCCCGCTTTAGGTTGGCCGAAAAATTATATTCACGTGAGTGTTTCCATTCTGATTTTTTTACTTTTTGTATTCTCTCTCCTCCATCTCTTGGAGCTGTGGCAGAACAAGATACAAAACCCACCCAACAGCCAGAATTCAACTGAGGAAAAATCATGAGCCTCACGCTATTGGTGGCTGTTTTTCTAGGCGGGCTGCTGATCGGCATCCCCGTGGCGGTCACGCTTGGCTTGGCCTCCGTTGCCTATTTGCTTTCAGCCGATATACCGCTGGTGGTGGTGCCTCAGAAAATGTACGCGGGCATCGACGTGTTTGTACTGCTGTGCATTCCGGGTTTTATCTTGGCCGGCAATCTTATGAACGAGGGCGGCATCACCGAGCGTATTGTGCGCTTTGCCAATGCCTTGGTGGGCTGGGCACGCGGCGGCTTGGGCCTCACCAATATCGCGGGTTCTATGTTGTTTGGCGGTATATCGGGCACCGCCGTGGCGGACGCCGCATCGATTGGCGGCATGATGATCCCCGGCATGAAGAAGGCCGGTTATCCCGCTGATTTTTCCGCGGCCGTGACCGCCGCATCATCCACGGTGGGGCCGATGATTCCGCCCAGTGTGCCGATGATCATCGTCGGTTCGCTGTCGGGCATCTCAGTGGGGAAGATGTTTTTGGCCGGGGCTGTGCCGGGTGTATTGATGGGGCTGGCAATGATGGTCACCACCTACATCATCGCCAAGAAAAAGAACTTTCCGCGCCATCCCTGGCAAGGTTTTAAGGAGCTGGGTTCGTCCTTTCTGGGCGCCTTCTGGGCCATCGCGATGACCGCCCTAATTGTCGGTGGCCTATTGACCGGCGTTGCAACACCGACAGAGACCGCAGTGGTCGCGAGTTTGTATGCTCTGCTTGTAGGATCGATGGTCTACCGTGACCTGCCGCTGAAAGCCGTTCCACGCATCGTGATTGACAGCGCCATATCCTCTGCCGCGATCTTGGTATTAGTGGGCTTCGCCAACGTGTTTGGCTGGATACTGGTGTCTGAACGCATACCGCAGATGATCACGCAGGCGGTGTTGTCTTTCACCGACAACAAATACCTGGTGATCCTGTTGATCAACCTGCTGTTGCTGTTTGTGGGTATGTTCATGGAGACCATCGCCGCGCTGATTATCTTGTTTGTGCCCTTGCTCACTCTGGCGCAAAGCGTGGGCGTTGATCCCTTGCACTTCGCCACCTTTGCGGTGCTGAACCTCATGCTGGGGCTGACCACACCGCCCGTGGGGGTGTGCTTGTTTGTCTGCGCCAACATCGCAAAAATACCGTTGATGCCGGTGGTGCGCGCCATCATGCCCTTTCTGTTGACCAACATCATCGTGCTGCTGTTGGTGTCGTATATCCCCGCGCTTGCGACGTGGTTGCCGTCGCTGTTGCTGGATTGACCACACTGCACACAGTTTCCCGCCGTAGTTATAAAAACACAGATTTAAGGAAAAGAGATGAAGACCCGTGTTTGCCTGATGCAAAAAAAAGAACAATTGAGCGTAGAGATGCAGGAGGTTGGGCAGCCCTCAGCAGGGGAAGTTCGTTTGGCGATAGGGGTGGGTGGTATATGTGGGTCGGATTTGCATTATTATTTTGAGGGAGGTATCGGC
Organism: Granulosicoccaceae bacterium; assembly: GCA_033852095.1. Lineage (GTDB taxonomy): Bacteria > Pseudomonadota > Gammaproteobacteria > CALCKW01 > CALCKW01 > CALCKW01. The sequence goes on from JAWSVD010000284.1 coordinate 18,370, forward strand.
GAGGCCATTCGGGTGAAGGAGCCGATAATCTTCGGTCACGAAGTCGCGGGCACCGTGGAGAGCGTAGGCGAGGGCGTTGCCGAGCTGTCGGTGGGGGATCGCGTTGCGCTCAACCCCAGCACCCCCTGTGGTCAGTGCGACTATTGTGCGGCAGAGCTGGCTCAGCATTGTTTGTCGATGCGTTTTCTGGGCTCTGCTATGCGCTTCCCGCACGAGCAGGGCGCCTTCAGAGATTTAATCAATAACCCGGCCATACAGTGTGTGAAGCTGGATAAGGCTGTCTCCTTGGCCGAGGGCGCCTGCGCCGAGCCGCTCGCCGTAGTGCTGCACGCGGCCTCACGCGCGGGGGATCTGCAAGGCAAGAAAGTATTGATCACCGGTGCCGGGCCTATTGGTTCCTTGTGTGTGGCGGTCGCCAATCACTTGGGCGCGGCGGAGACGGTCGTCACTGATCTACAGGACAAGACCCTCGCCGTGGCCAAGGCCATGGGGGCGAGCAAGACGATTAATGTGATCTCAGACAGCGCAGCTCTGGATGTCTATAACAAAGACAAGGGCTATTTTGATCTGGTGTTTGAGTGCTCCGCCGCTGAGGCCGCGATTGCATCGGCAATTGCGGCCACGCGGCCCCTGGGCACCATCGTTCAGGTCGGGGTGGCAGGTGGCACCGAGCTGCCGCTGAACTTGTTGGTGGGCAAGGAGATCAACTTCATCGGCAGCCACCGCTTCACTTCAGAGTTTGCGCAGGCGGTTGAGTGGATCAACCAACGGGTGGTGGACGTCAAACCCATGATCACCCATGAGTATCCGCTGGAGCAGGCGCAGCAAGCGTTTGAGACGGCCAGAGACAGGAGCCAGTCGGTGAAGGTTCAGCTGGTTTTTGGCTAGCGCTTAGCGGATAACAACTGGGCACGCTAGCAGTAGGTAGTCGTTTTTGAACGGACTGCTAAGTGCCCACTGCAGAAAAAAACTGCGGGTGCTTGCTGCGAAGCTGGCGAATATTGCTTTCAAAGTGCGACAGATGTTTGCGCATCTGTTGGACAGCTGCTGCGCTGTCCCCTTTTTTTATGGCTTCAAAGATCGCCTGATGCTCTTCGAGCAGGGGTTCATCTACCTCAGAAATGGACAAATAGCGGACCCTGTCCATCTGTGCTTTTTGCTCGGAGATGAGCTTCCACACAAAGTCTGCGCCGGTGAGTTCGCTGATGGTTCGGTGGAATTTGTCGTCGAGTTCAAACAACTGTATTTGATCGCGTGCGGCGTAGGCGCTGCGCTGCGCCTCGAGAATGTTGGAGAGCTGTTTCAGCTGCTCGTCGCCGAGTTTTTTTTCGGCGGCGGCGCAAACCACTTCGACTTCCAGTGCAGTTCGCACGTACATGGCTTGTAAGACATCGATTTCCGAAATAGGCAGCACCACGGTTGCTCGCTGTGGCCGGATCAATAAAAAGCCCTGCTGTGACAGGCGGAAAAAGGCCTCGCGCACCGGTTGACGGGACAGGCCCATTTTCTTGGCGGTCTCGGTTTCAGAGATCTTTTCACCCGGGCTCAAGTCGTTGGTCAGGATCTGTTTGTGCAGTATCTCAAACACTTGATCCGCGGCGGTCTGGCCACGGCCGAGAGCGCTGGTTTGAGCATGCAAATTCTCTGGCATGTTGCTTGGTTCCGGTGGGGTAGCTTTCCGTCGTACAGCATCGGTGCTCGGGCCGTTGAGCGGCCGGAGCAAGTCTTTATTCTACTGCATTTTAATACAGGGGACATGCCGTTTCACTGGCTGAAGCAGGGCGCTATGGGGCGATATCTGTGTTTTTGGTGCAATTATTTGCCGGTTCTAGTGTCCAATAACAACCGTAGACTGTGCTGTACTCAAGCCTTTAGTTTCAGGCTGTGCATGTTTTGCTCATCTGCGCAGCGCCGCAGTTGTTTCCACGCGCGGGCGCTGGCCGGTGTCCATCGCAGTTCAGTTGCCTTTGATCGCCTGCCCAAGCCCTGGCGGAGTACGTGTTTCATGGTGTCCACCGTTGCGTCTACGCGATCATGGTAGCGCTCGGCGTGCTGCAGCATGTCGCTAGCTGCAGCTGTGTTGCCACGTTTTAACTGCAAACAGCCTTTGGTCGCCGACCAGGATGCCCAGAAGTTAGGGTCGACGCCCGCGCCGCATTCAGAAGCGAAAGCGAGCAAGTCTTCTGCGTGGCGTAAATCAGGTGTCGCGTTGAGCAATTCATGGTTTGCCGCGTAGACGGGCAACAGAAAATTGGCGTGCAGGCCTAGGTCGAGTTGTGCGGATTTGAGTTTAGAAATCTCATTGTCAAACAGTGGCTTTAAATTGATGTCACCACAGGCAAGGCGATTGGAATTGAGCACAAAATAGCTGGCCCAGTTGATGGCAAACTCATCCTCGGCACAGATGGCAACGGAATAACCCAAGTAGGAAAAATGCAGAGCCTGCTCAAATTGACCAAACTGCTTGCACACGTAGGCGGCCGCGATGTTCAGCGCGCCGGAATCTTGCATTTGGTGGGTGCCGAGCCATTCAAAGCTTCGCACCAGGGAGTCCACAGCGAGATCCGCACGGCCGGCGTAGGTCAAGTGCATCACCTCCATTGAAAACGCTTCAAGGGAGAGGAACAAGCGATCGCTGGATATCAGTGATTGCAGCTGTGACCGGTAATGCTCTACTTGATGCGAGCCTCGGACCATGGCGATGTACTTCAACGCCACCAGCACGCACATGCGCTGCTGATCAGCCATCACCACCTTAGTCAATCCTCGATCGAAGGCATTTAAAACAGGTGTTACACCGTAATGAATGACCAGCTTCTCGATATGCAGAATAGTGGCCGACACTGAATGCCCACGGCGATCGGATGCCAGCTCATCACGCACAGCGAAAAATAGGCGCGGGTTGGCGTAGGTGTTATTTTGTTTGAGGCATTCCACGATCGACAATAATGCAGGTTTAATAGGACTGCCCATAATAGATGCAGTGTTCCTCATAAAGAAATACAAAATTCAATTTATTTGTGTTCAGCGATGTTTTGTTTTTCTGGCACTAAAACCGGAAATGTCTAGCTTGCATAAGCACGAAAGCGCTTAAAGAAACAAAGGGCATCGAACTCAGGGTAGAGAATGGGATATGAGGTGTATGAAGTTAAGTCAGTATTTTCACGCCATATTTGTATGGGTAGTAGTGATTTACTGAGCTACACAAGTATTTAACGTTGATCGGCTCTCTGCATTCGTTGAGTGCATTTATCTGCTGTGCGTGTTTTTATTTGCTGAAAATAGCTGCATTTGTTTTTTATCTTTTCACCGTATTAGCAGGTTGACTTTAAAAGGAGTGGGGTTCTCGATTGGGGAGTTTTTTGATTTGATGTTGGGTATAGTTCAAATTTATGAGGTGAGGTAAAAGCATGGCTGCGTTGTTTAAATGCCGTCATAGCAGGTGGTTCTCAATACGGAATGATATCTAAAATTTTTAGTTACAGCGAATAATTAGCCTCCAACAAATAGTTGATCAACAGCTGCACGCGCCGGATTTTAAACCGTGTCTGCGGGTAGACGAGGGAGACGTGACTTTGCCCGTGCCACCATTGGGGTAAGAGGGGCTCTAACTTGCCTTGCCGAATATCGTCGGCCACGTAATAGGCGGGCAGGTATGCGATCCCCAGATTTGCAAGCGCTGCCTGGCGCATTACATGGCCGTTCGGGCAGTCGAGCGAGCCTTTGACCGTGATGTCCATGTGGTCTTTTTCCCGTGATGCCTGTCGAAACAGACGCCACTTTTTGACGCTCCCCGTGAGGAGTTTGTGTTTGCTCAGTTCACGGGGGTCTTTGGGGTGGCCATGTTGTTGCAAATAACGTGGAGAGGCGCAGAGGAACGATTCATAGTTGGCGAGTGGCCTCGCTATCAAAGTGGAATCCTGCAGCTCGCCCATGCGCACCGCAAAGTCGTAGTGGTCCGTGATCAGGTCGACCTGCTGGCTGGAAAAATCGAGCTCCACCTGCACACCCGGGTGCAGGGCCATGAACTTGAGCACCAGCGGCGCCAGGATCTGCTCGCCAAAATGCCCGCCCACGGAATTGATGCGAATGCGGCCGCTGATGTCCGCTCGGTCTTCCTCGAGTTGCTCGATGGCGCTGTTGATCAGCCCGAGACCTCGGCGGCACTGCTCGTGGAAGAGTTGGCCAGCTTCCGTGAGGTGCATGGAGCGGGTGGAGCGGATGATCAGCTGCGCCGCCACGCGCTTTTCCAGTGCGGAGATTATCTGGCTGATACGGGATCGCGTCATGCCCAAGTGCGTGGCGGCACTTGAGAAGCTGCCCGTCTCGACCACCGCTACAAAGACATGGATTGCCTGGAAGTTTTCTCGCTGCATTGCTGTGATTTCATTGCGTAGCTGGGCTAACCAATATAGTGATCTGCGGCGTGCATATCAACAATAGATCTGACGGTATAGTCAGTTGTGCGAAACCGGCCTTCACTGTGCCGAGTTTTTTGTCGCGCAGTGCTGACTGCGTTTCGGCCATTCATCGGCCGTAGCTTCACAGGGTTTTTCAGCTCCGCACACCGACAGCTCAGGGCCTGTTTACACGCCAAAGGGGAACGACACCATGATCACCGATATTAAAGATTGCACGCTGCTAAACAACGGGCTTGAGATGCCGTGGCTGGGCTTTGGCGTCTTTCAAAGCAAAGACGGCCAGGAGGTGGAAGACGCGGTTAAACACGCTTTGCAGGTGGGTTATCGCAGCATTGATACCGCCGCCATTTACGGCAATGAGGGCGGTGTGGGCAGGGCGATTCAAGCGAGCGGCGTGGCGCGGGAGGATATTTTTCTCACCACCAAGGTGTGGAACGAGGATCAGCGTCAGCGCCGAACCCTGGCTGCCTTTGAGGAGAGCTTACAGCGTCTGGCGACTGACTATGTGGACTTGTATTTGATCCACTGGCCGGTTGAGGGTTGTTATCGCGAGACCTGGCGGGCGATGGAAGAGATTTACAAAAGCGGCCGCGCCAAGGCCATTGGGGTCAGCAACTTCATGCAGCCCCACCTCGAGGATATTTTGGCCGATGGCGGCGTGGTGCCCGCGGTCAATCAAGTGGAGTTCCATCCCTTTTTACTGCAACCTGATCTGCTTCAATTTTGCCAGAGCAAGAATATACAGATCGAGGCCTGGAGCCCGCTCATGCAAGGGCAGATCTTGCGCGAAGCAGTGGTGCAGCAAATGGCGCAGAAATACGACCGAAGCGCCTCGCAAATCACCCTGCGATGGAATGTGCAGCACGGCGTGGTGACGATACCGAAGTCGGTGCACGCCGCGCGCATCGAAGAGAACGCAAAGATTTTTGACTTCAAGCTGTCTGAGCGGGACATGGCAGTATTGGATGCCTTGGATGAAGGCAAACGCGTGGGGCCGGACCCGCACAGCTTTGATTTCTAGCGGCATCAGACAATCGGAACGAGGAGCTCAGCAGCCGAGCTCTTCAATACAAACAATATTGAAGCAAGGGGTTTATCGGTGAACAAAAGACTGTTGGGCAATACGGGTTTTGAGGTATCTGAAATCGGACTGGGCTGTTGGCAGCTGGGCGATGATTTTGGCAAGCTCTCCGATCAGCAGGCGTCGCGCATTCTGAGTGCGGCGCTGGACAGCGGCATCAATTTTTTCGACACAGCTGATGTCTACGGGGGTGGCCTGAGTGAGCGCCGTATTGGCAATTGGTTAAAGACGGTGCCGAACAAACCCTTTGTGGTGACGAAAGTCGGCCGCGATGGGCAGCTGTTCCCCGACGGTTACAGCAAGGAGAAGGTGCGATGCAACATCGAAGGATCAATCGCCCGCTTGGGGGTCGAGGCGCTGGATCTGGTGCAATTGCACTGTGTGCCGCCCGATGTATTGTTTGCCGGTGAATTGCTCGGCTGGATGGAGGATTTTCAGCAGCAGGGGCTGATCAAGGCCTTTGGTGCCAGTGTTGAGATGATCGATGAGGCGATGTTTTGTTTGCAACACACCAAGCTGGCGAGCCTGCAAATCATCTTCAATGTGTTCAGGCAGGACGCGCTGGAAACTCTGCTGCCGGCGGCGGCTGCCAGCGACACGGGCATCATTGTGCGGCTGCCACTGGCCAGTGGTTTGTTGTCGGGCAAGATGAGCAAAGACAGGGTCTTTGAGGACGGTGATCACCGCAACTACAACCGCGACGGGGATATGTTCCATGTCGGCGAGACCTTCAATGGCTTGCCCTTTGAGCAGGGCATAGACCTAGTGGAAGAGCTCACTGCAAGGCTGCCACCGGGTGTGGAGCTGTCGCAATGGGCGCTGCGGTGGGTCCTCGATCAGCCGCAAGTGACGACGGTGATTGCCGGCGCCAGTCGCCCAGAGCAGGTGCAGAGCAACGCCAGCGCGAGTGATATGCCCGCCCTGGATGCTGCACTGCATCAGGAGCTGGCGGAATTTTACCGCGACAAGGTCAAACAACATATCCGTGGCGGTGTTTGAAGGCACAGCAACAGCCAAGACGCAGCCAAGACGCAAAAAGGGCGCTGACTCGGCTCAGGCCCGGTTACGCCTCCTCAATGAAGGCGTGCCCGACCCGACCGCAGCCCTGCGCGGAGCGATGAACAACCGTTAGGCTGGGTCGATCTGGTACTTGCGGCACTCGAGCATCAACCACTGTTTGAAGGCCTGCACCACCGGTCTTTCACTGCTGCGTGCAGGCACGGTGAGGCAGTAGGGCTGAGCCAGGGGCACGGCGTAACTGTGCGCCCGCATCAGCGCGCCATTGGCTATCAACTGCGGCAGGTAAAAGCCCTGACACAGGGCAATGCCCAGACCATTGCTCGCCAGGTCCACTGCCACCTGCGATGAATGCGCGACTATGCCTTTGCCGCTGGGTCTGTACCGCGCGATATCTGCGGCCTCGAACCAGTTGTCCCAGCTTGGGTATTTGGCCGATGACGGCCCCCAATCCGTGTGGATCAGTGGCGCCTGCAGCAGCTTGTGTTCATCGTCAAAGGGGCCGTGTTTGTCAAAAAATGCTGGTGAGCAGACCGCAAAAGCGTGGTCCTGATAAACAACTTCTGTGTGCTCGCTGCGGTAGTTCTGTTCGCCAAATGACCAGCGGATGTCCACCAGATAACGCTCGATATCAACCGGGTCTTCGTCGCCGCGCAGAGTGAAATCCAGCGGCCCCCATTCATCCACAAAAGCGGCAATGCGGCTCGAGAGCCAGGTGGCCACCGAGGGCGGCACGGAGATGATCAGCTGCGAGCGCAGCGCATCGCCGCTGAGCTCGGCACTGATCTCTTCGAGCTCGCTGAAGAGCGCCGTGAGGCGTGGTGCCAACAATTCGCTGGCCTCCGAGAGCACCAGTTTGCGGTTGATCCGGTAGAACATCTGGCGGTTAGCCCGTTCCTCCAAAGCGCGCACCAGCTGGCTCACCGCTGCGGGTGTCACGTCCAGCTCTTCGGCGGCGGCAACAAAACTGCCGCAGCGGATGGTGGCCTCCAGGGCCTGCAATCCCTTCAGGGAGAAGCGTTTGCTCATGTGGGTCGCTACAAAAGAAATTCTATCGATTCTATTAAATTTACTTGAATTGCTCAATGAATCCTTGTGCTATTTTGAATTGTGACTGAGTTCGTGGGGCGATGAAGCCCACAGCAAGGGTGAAAACACTGAGCGGGGTAGTGAAGCGGTGAATCAAGGTGAATTTGTGCAGTCACTGTCGGTGGCAGAGCGGCGGCGGCTGTGCGCCAAGTCGGACGCGGCCGGGCTGCGCGGGCTTGTTATCCACCTCGGGGCAATTGTGCTGCTGGGGTGGATGATCACAGCGGGTGTGCTGTTGTGGCCCTTGTTGATGGTGCTTCAAGGGGTGTTGATCGTCTTTTTGTTCACCCTATTACACGAGACAGTACACCGGACCGCTTTTGCCTCGGCGCGTATCAACAGCGCTGTCGCGCAGCTCTGCGCTTTTGCCATTGTGCTGCCCGTGCAGTGGTTCCGCCTGTTCCATTTTGCCCACCACCGCCACACGCAAGATCCATTGCGCGATCCGGAGTTGCAATGCCCCAAGCCGGAGACGCGCTGGCAATACCTCAAACATATTTCCGGGCTGCCGCTGTGGGCGGGCCAAGTGACAAGCTTGTTTCGTCGTGCACGCGGTGTGTGCGAGGATGATTTTGTGCCGGCCGCCAAACGCACAGAGGTGATCGCTGAAGCGCGCAGGATGTTGTTGCTCTACGCCGTGGTCTTGCTGCTGGGGCTGTATCTGGAGTTGTGGTTCTTGCTGTCTGTGTGGATTGTCCCGCTGCTGTTGGGGCAGCCCTTTCTGCGCTTGTACCTGCTGGCAGAGCACGGGCGCTGCGCCTTCGTGGACAACGTCTTTGACAATACCCGCACCACTATTAGCTCTGCGCTTGTGCGGCGGCTCGCCTGGAACATGCCCTACCACACGGAGCACCACGCGTTTCCAGCGGTGCCGTTTTTTCGGCTGCCGGAGCTGCACCGCATCATCAAACCAGATTTGAAAAACTGCGAACCGGGTTATCTGGCTTTTCACAAATCTTATGTTGCCGCCGTGCTGAAAAAGTGAGCGCCGCGTGTGGTTGGCTCAGCGGCGGCGTGTGTTTTCAGGCCGCTGGAATTAATCGTCCAGCAGCTCTTGCAGTACCGAGAAAATTCGCTCGGATTGACTCTGCGCGACGTTAAAACGCAAAAACCGCTCGGCGCTGCCCGCGTGGCTAAATGCATTGCCGGGTGCCAGCACCACGCCCTCGACCAGGGCGCGCTGAGCGATTGTCGCTGCATCCTTGCCCGGCGGCAGCTGGCTCCAGAGGTACATGCCCGCTCTGGGCTGTAACCACGGCTCAATACCGAGCTCCTGCAAGCGTTGGCTTGTCTGTTGTTGGCATTGGCTCAGCTTGCGCCGCAGTTCGTCGAGGTGTTTTTGATAGGCGCTGTCGGTGAGCACCCGCCACGTCAATTCGGCCGAAAAAGGGCCGCCACCGAAGGAGGTGGCGATTTTCAAATCGCTGAGGCCCTCTGTCCATTCGGGTTTTGCTGCGATGTACCCGCAGCGAATGGCGGCGGACAGTGTCTTGGAGAAACTGCCGATATGCACCACCTGTTGCAGCCCGTCAAAAGCTGCCAGACGAGGTGCGGGAGCGGTTTCCATGTCGCCGAATATATCGTCTTCAATGATGGTCAGTTTTGCTTGCTCGGCGAGTTTGAGCAGGCGGTGGGCCGTGGCGGGGGACAGTGTGGCGCCGGTGGGGTTGTGCACGCCGGAGTTGGTGATATACAAACGCGGCTTGTGCTCACTGAGGGTGGCGGCAAAGTCTTGCAAGTCTGGGCCGTCCGGCGTGTAGGGCACACTGACGATCTTGGCTTGATGCGCCTTCAACAGCGCGCGAAAATTGAAGTAACAGGGGTCGTCCACCAAGACGGTGTCACCGGGCTCGAGAAAGAAACGGCACAGCAGATCGATCGCCTGGGTGCCCGATTCCGTCAGCACAATGTGCTCGGGCATGGCGTCTATGTTCTGTGCTGCCAGCCGTCTGCTGAGTAATTGCCGCAGCGGTGCAAATCCCAGGGGCGTGCCGTAATCCACTAAGGTGCTTTGTTCGGCCCGCGCGAGTCCGCGCAGCGCGCGCCGGATAGCTTCCTCCGGCATCCAAGACGCAGGCAGCCAGCCACAGCCCGGTTTGAGGAAGTCATCACCCGCCTCCAGCGATTGGCGAGAGACCCACAGCGGGTCGATGGCGCGATCGAGTTTGGGCGCGATCTGTTGCAGGTTCAGTGGCAGCAGTGGACCGAGCACGAAGAAACCAGCGCCGCGGCGGGATTGAATGAGCCCCTCCGCAGCCAGGCGATCGTATGCCTCAACCGCGGTGGATTTGGACACCTGCATGGTCTCGGCGAATTTACGAATGGAGGGAAGGGCGGCCCCCACGGCGAGTTGGCGGCTGCTGATCCGCTCGCGAATCTCCCGCATGACGCGCTCTACTCGAGTCTCTGTGCGCTTCTCCATCAACTTCATTGCCTGCTTTGTATTTGAATTGCTTGCAGTACAATTTATAGGAATTGTACTGTTTTGTCTCTGGCCGATGTGCACGTAGCGAATTAGAGTAAGTGACCGTTTCGATGTGGGGTACGGAATGCGGTCATCGCACAGGCTGCCAGGTCACGGCTTGTGCACGGCGCGCACCCGCACAGGGCGAACTAAAAACAAGCGAGGAAGTAATGGACAAGCTTTTCAGTGCGTGGGGCAATGGTTTTATGGGGGTGCTGATTTTCAGCGCCTCGCTGCCAGCCACACGAATGGCGGTGGCGGATTTCGATCCGGTGTTTTTGACGGCTGCGCGGGCGAGCATTGCCGCGTTGCTGGGGCTGGGCTTGATCGCTGTTTTTAAGGTGAGGCGGCCGGCAGCGGGCGATTGGCTTTCGCTCAGCATGGTGGCGGTGGGGGTGGTTGTGGGTTTCCCGCTGCTGACAGCGCTGGCGCTAGAGCAGGCGAGCTCCGCGGCGCACACCATCGTATTTATCGGTATGTTGCCCTTATTCACCGCGCTCTTTGGCGTGTTGCGCGACGGCGAAAAGCCCACGCTTGGCTTCTGGTTGATCTCTGCATTGGGCAGTGCCATCGTGGTGTTATTTGCCGTGGCGGAGGGTTTTCAATCCTCATGGCTGGCCAACAGCTACATGTTGGCGGCCATCGTCATCTGCGGGCTCGGCTACGCGGAGGGGGCGCGCTTGTCGCGCAAGCTCGGTGGTTGGCAAGTAATCTCCTGGGCACTGCTGTTGTCATCGCCCGTGACGGTGAGCCTGGCCTTTTTCACCTATCCCGCATCGCTTCAAGGTGTTTCTGCCAGCGCTTGGGCGGGGCTCGCTTATGTCTCGCTGTTCAGTATGTTGATCGGTTTTGTTTTTTGGTACCGCGGCCTGGCGCAGGGGGGCATTGCCAGTGTGGGGCAATTGCAGCTGCTGCAGCCCTTTCTGGGCCTGATGTTGGCCGCGCTGTTGCTGGGCGAGCGCATCAGCCCCAGCATGCTGCTGTGCTCGCTCGGCGTTGTCTTGTGTGTTGTGGGCGCTAGGCGTTTGGCCTGATGGTCCGGCAGAGATCTTGTGCCGCAGGTCCGCTCTGGTTGTGCTCAGCGCTATTGCGTGCCTGATCAGACTCCGGGTGTTCGAACCTTAGGTGTGTGATCTCTGGGTGCGCGATCACAGGGGCAGGGGCCTGTCCTCGGCGATCGCCTCCATGGCGAAATAGCTGGTGACTGAATCCAGTTCGACTTCTTCGATCAGGCGCTGATAGACCTTGTCGTAACTGGCCATGTCGTGGGTCACGACCTTGATCAGGTAGTCGTAGTCACCGCCAATGCGGTAGAAGTCCACCACTTCGGGCAGTGTCTGCACGTGTTCACGGGATTTCTGCAACCAGTCACTGCTGTGGTGGCGGGTGCGCAGCATCACGAACACCACCAAATCCAAGCCCAGCGCTTGACGGTTTACCCGCATGCGGCTGACTTGCAGCAGGCCGGTTTTATTCAGCGCCTGCAAATGGCGCCAGCAGGCATTTTGCGAGAGTCCACCCGTTCAGCGAGCTCTCGCTGGAAAATCCTAGACAGTCATATATTGAGTGCTGTTTATAAAATCAGAAATGCGGTGGCTGGAGGTATTTTAGGAAGAATGAGTGCGATGTGCCGAGGCCGCAGAGCGAGTTTGTATCGTTTGAATATGCGTCGAATTACCACGTTGTTTCACGATGCATACGGACAGTCTATTTATGCGGTGTTGAGAAAGACACAGGCTTTGAATACGAGTACAGGCGCGAACAAACCGAAATGCGCTTATTCTTTACTGGTGCCTTCGCGACAGGATTTTGTGCTTACGCCATCATTCACGTTCACCACCATGTAGTTTTACACGTCAACGCCAAGCGGGCCAAGAGCTGGATATCGCGCGACCTCATCAAGTGCTGGCATAGGATTTACGGCGGTAAATTGCTCAGACAACGCTGCCTTCGAAGGGAAGGGTTGAGCTGCGGCGATTTGCGTTAGTTGGAGAGCTGGCTGAGGTGTGGTGCGATCGCCTGATGTAAAACACTGGACTACTTGAGAACACCAATTCGACGGTTGGTCTCGGGACAAATAGGGGCGTTAACGCCTAACTCGATTTTCTCGACATGAGTACAGTCAATCTACGCAAACAATAGCTGTCTCTACACCATTTTCGTAGGTCGAATAGCAGCCGAAAAACGGCTCGATCGAAGTGCATTGGCCCACGTTGTTTAGCTCACCAACGTCGGCTAAACAAGAGCCTTCACACTGATTATTGCTAGTGCAGGATTTATCACCCTCACCGGTGGCTGTCGCGCAAACTTCGCCGGATAATCCTCGCGTGACAACGCCGCCTTTCTCTACACATTTGTTTATTTCTGCTTTGGTAAGAGATGTGCCCGATCGATTACCATCATTGACTGTCCCGTCGTCTGACGAGCAGCCTAGAAACAACGCAAACACTGACGCAGCTATAGACAGCTTAGTCATCCGTACCATAGTGGTTTACTCCAGCAACTTAGCGGTAAAAAGGCGATTCGGGAGGTTTAAATGCAAAAGAGCTAGGCCTATTGACTCGTCTCGAAACAGCCACCCGACACTTACTTTGTGGAGTTTTTCTGTACGTTTTTTGATAGGCATCAATTAATACTGCGCTTATGGCGATAATAGCACGTGCTTTGTCGATTGGTGAGATTTAGTCTGCAAATGAAAAAAAACCACGTCCTCTGGACGTGGTCAAAGTACATAGGCTTTGCCGGTGTACGACTCAATGGGATTCCTTGATTGCTCTAAATTGAGTTCGCCCGAGAAGCTCATGATCCGTTTGCCGGTGGACTTTGAGCCGGGGAATGTTGGGTAGTCGACATTCATGTGCAATCCTAGAGCTCCCCCCGGCGGCCACATCGAAACAAAGCACGACGTTGCTTTGGCCATAATGCACCCCAGCTTCAACCGCTGATTAAACTGTCGAGCAGTGCCGATTCCTCGCGGTGGAAGCGGATCAGGTTTGAGAGTTTGAGCGATAGTGACTTGTTTTTTTGAGGCCTACGTATCATCTGCCACCGTCAATGGCTCTTCTGCCCGCGCGTTTTTCGATCAACTCTCTTCGGGTCTGTAGGTCTCGTATTCCTTCTGGACCGCAATCTGGTTGGCGATGAACTTGGCGACGTGCCAGACCCACTCACAGCGGCGGGATAAATCCTTCGCCGACTACAGCGGCTCTCTGCCGGCCACACGAATGGCGGTGGCGGATTTCGATCCGGTGTTTCTAACGGCTGCGCGGGCGTGCATTGCCGCCTTGCTGGGACTGTGCTTGATCGTTGTTTTTAAGATGAAGCGACCGGTGGCAGGCGATTGGCTTTCGCTCAACATTGTGGCGGTGGCGGTGGGCTTCCCGCTGCTGACGGTGCTGACACTGGAGCAGGCGAGCTCGGCGGCCACACCATTGTATTTAACGGTTTGTTGCCCTTGTTCAGCGCGCTCTTTGGCGTGTTGCGCGCCGGCGAAAAGCCCACACTTGGCTTCTAGTTGGTTTCTGCATTGGGCAGTGCCATTGTGGTGTTATTTGCCGTGGCGGAGGGTTTTCAGTCCTCATGGCTGGCCAACAGCTACATGCTGGCGGCCATTGTTATCTGCGGGCTCGGCTATGCAGAAGGGGCGAGCTTGTCGCGCAAGCTCGGTGGTTGGCATGTGATCTCCTGGGCGCTGGGCGGCATTGCCAGTGTGGGGCAATTGCAGCTGCTGCAGCCCTTTCTGGGCCTGATGTTGGCCGCGCTGTTGCTGGGCGAGCGCATCAGCCCCAGCATGCTGCTGTGTTCCTTCGGGGTTGTATTGTGTGTGCTAGGCGCAAAACGACTGGCTAGGTGATTGCAGCGCCACCCTATATTCGGCGAGCTGATTGACCGATCGGTAGGCGCAGTGCGGTGTTTGTCAACGTAGTTGTCACATTTTCACTTAAGCTACACTCTCTTTTTCGCTCTCTGCTGCCGCATCCTTTGGTTTATTGAGCCACACTTCTACTGCAGGTTTCCAGTTGCGAGTCTCTCCTGACCAACGACTTGGATTCTTTGCCTTTGCTCTCTCGTAGAGTTCCTCACGATTGGCCAATATCGCGTGATGCTCGCCTCGATGCCTTTGTCCTGGCGTCACAAACTGAATACCGCTGTGGCGGTGCTCGTCGTTGTACCAATGCACAAACCCCATCACCCATTCTCGCCCCGCAGCCAAGCCTTCAAACGGCTGCTTGGGGTAGAACGGAACATACTTTAATGTCCGGAACAAAGACTCCGCGTAGGCGTTGTCGTTGCTCACCGACGGGCGACTGAGCGAAGGAACAATACCTAGTTTTTGCAACCTACATACCATCGTGGCCCCTTTCATTGGCGACCCGTTGTCCGAGTGTAAAACCAAACCTGGCCTACGTATGCCTTCTGCTAAACAGCTGCACTCCACTAGCTCTGCCGCGTACTCCGCACTCTCTGTTTCGTGCACCTCCCAGCCCACGATCTTGCGACTGAATAGATCATGGATAAGATAGAGATAGAGCCAAACGCCACGCACGCATGTCGGCAAGTACGTGATGTCCCAAGACCAAATCTGGTTAGGTGCCGTTGCCAGATGCCGACGTGGTTCGCTCGACGGTCGTGGCGCGGCGCTCTTGCCACGATGATGCTGTAGATTCTCTGCGTGCAATATCCGGTAAAAGCTAGATTCGCTCGCAACATAGTGTCCTTCATCAGCTAAAATCGCGACGATTTGCGTTGGTGGTAGACTCGTAAAACGGCGCTCGCTGCACGTGTCTATAACCTCTTGCCGTTCATCGGCCGTCAGCGCATTCGACGGCGTTGGCCTATCGCTACTAGGGCGTTGATCCTCAGCCACGGCCTCGCCTCCACGGTGACACCGATGGAACGTGCGCACGCTGATATCAAGCTCTCGACAGCAGGCGCACACGCGTGCACCGTCAGCCACTGCCTCCGCAATTAGCTCTACCGCATTCTTGCGATCTGGAAGACTGATCATTCGTCCTCGTACTCCCCCCAGATCGCTTGGGCCTTTTTTCTCAGCACCAATAAGGCTGCTGTCTCGGCCAGCGCTTTCTCCTTTCGCGCAAGATCTCGCCGAAGCATCTTTGATGCACTGCTTCGACTCGCGCTCACTTTCACGTTGTTGCTTGCTGCTCTGACGGTCCCAGTCGTTTACCTTTTCGCACGACAGGCGCCACTGGGCGATTTGCTCTACATACAGTCCTCGTTCACGACAGTACAAAGCAATTTCACTCTCGCTCAATGCGGCGCACTGCAACACGGCGTTGAACTTATCGCGCGCACTCCAAGCATCGCCTTTTCGATCGGCATCGGGCAGCACATGACCCGCCTGACGAGCCTTGTCGCGCCACTTAAACAGAGTCGGTGCACTGATGCCTTCTTTCTCGCTCAACTCACGGATGGATTTATTGTTTGGCGGCATCATTTGCTTGATGACTGCTTCTTTACGTTCTGGGGAATAGCTCACTGATGTACCTTTCCGCCCCCTCGTAGGGAAAATAGAATCTTAAACTAACAAGTGACAACTAGTCTGACAGAGGGGGAGTGTGTCGAGCAGAAGATTTGTGCGATCACAGGGGCAGGGGCCTGTCCTCGGCGATCGCCTCCATGGCGAAATAGCTGGTGACTGAATCCAGTTCGACTTCTTCGATCAGGCGCTGATAGACCTTGTCGTAACTGGCCATGTCGTGGGTAATCACCTTGATCAGGTAGTCGTAGTCACCGCCGATGCGATGGAAATCCACCACCTCGGGCAGTGTTTGCACGTGCTCACGAAATTTTCGCAACCAGGCGCCGCTGTGGTGGCGGGTGCGCAGCATCACAAACACCACCAAATCCAGCCCCAGTGCCTGGCGGTTTACCCGCATGCGGCTGCCTTGCAGCAGGCCATTTTTGTTCAGCGCCTGCAAGCGGCGCCAGCAGGCATTTTGCGAGAGCCCGACACGCTCAGCGAGCTCCCGTTGCGACAAGGTCGCGTCCTCTTGCAGGGCTCGGAGCAGGTTGCGATCAATATTATCTATTTTGTGTCTCTTCATGTGGTCATTTGACAACCAAACACACGGTTTGGCAAGCGATAAGCGAATGATTATGGGCCCTGTGTGGGGTTAAATACTTGCGCACAGGAGAAATCAATGACATTGCAGCAGTTCAGAGCGAATTTGGTGGGGCAAGACGTGGTGGGGGCACTGCGTGAAGGCTTGATCGGTGAGGGCGTGATGATCCCCGGATTACGTGGGGACGTGGCACTGGTGTACGCGGATTTTGTCGCCTCCGGCCGGGCGCTGCAGCAGGTGGAGCGCTACATCGCCGAACAGGTTTTGCCCTATTACGCCAACAGCCACACCGAGGCCTCCTACTGCGGTGCCTACATGACAGGGCTGCGCCGCGAGGCCCGCGCTGAAATTGCCCGCCTGACCGGGGCTGATGACAGCTGCTCCGTGGTTTTCTGCGGTGCGGGCGCGACGGCGGGCTTGAACCGCCTGGTCTCGTTGCTGGGCGTGGAGCAGGCGCGTCAGCCCGTGGTGTTCATTGGCCCCTACGAGCACCACTCCAATATCTTGCCCTGGCGCGAGAGCCGGGCCACGTTGGTGGAGATAGCCGAAGACCCACAGGGCGGCCCGGATCTGCAGGCGCTGGCAGCTGCATTGGAGCAGTACGCCGACGCAGATTTGAAGATCGGCAGCTTTTCAGTGGCCTCCAATGTCACGGGTATAGTCACTGACCCGGATCCGGTGACACGCTTGTTAAAAGAAAGCGACGCCCTGGCTGTGTGGGACTACGCGGGTGGCGGCCCCTATCTGCCGATCGACATGGCGAGCGGCACAGACGCGGAGAAAGACGCGGTGGTGGTATCGCCGCACAAGTTCCCCGGCGGGCCAGGGGCCTCGGGTGTGTTGCTGTTGCGCAAATCAGCCGTCAGGCGGCAGACGCCCAGCTGGCCAGGGGGCGGAACCGTGAGCTTTGTCTCGCCCTGGTCACATGAATACTCCAGCGACATCGCCACGCGGGAAGAGGCGGGCACACCCAATGTGGTGGGGGACATACGTGCAGCGCTTGTCTTTCTGGTGAAGGACGCGGTGGGACAGGAATTTATCAAATCGCGAGAACACGCCTTAAACCAAATGGCGCTGCAGAGTTGGCAGGACAATCCGGCGCTGACTTTGTTGGGTGTGCATGCGCAGCACCGCCTGCCGGTGTTCTCATTTCTGGTGCGTGACAGCGCCGGCGAGCCCGTGCACCAGCAGTTGTTCACGCGCATGCTCAGCGACATCTACGGCATACAAGCGCGCGGCGGCTGCGCTTGCGCCGGCCCCTATGCGCACCGCCTGCTGGGCATTGATGAAGCGGCATCGGCGGCGCTGCACGATGCCCTGCGCGCCGGTGAGGAAATGCTCAAGCCCGGCTGGGTGCGGTTGAATTTCAGCTACCTGATGACTGACGCCAAGGCTCAATACATCATCGACAGCGTGAATGAGCTGACTGCCAAAGTCGCAGAATACCGCGGCTGTTATCAGGTCGATACCTCGACTGCTCGGTTTAAGATAAACCAGATAGCCGCCTGATAAGGGCCTGTTGCATTCCGATGCTCTGTATAGCCCGCATCAGCTCATGCGGGCAGCGCCCTTGTATTGACCCGCTGCGCAGATTGTTACCACCAGGGCGATCAGCGACAGCGTAGTCACACCGGTGCCAGTGAACAGTCCGCGGCCAAATAACAACAACAGACCGCTCAGCACGACCCAGATGATGTCTGCGTAGGCGATCGCGCGAACTTTGGCTGCGGTTAAAGTTGAACTCTCCACAAGCATGAGCAGGCGGCCGGCGAAGAGCACTAGGCCAATGCCGAGCAACATGATCACCGTGGCTTGCTGTTCGGCATTTTGCGCGAACAAGGTCTGTGCGATGCGGGAAGACAGGGTTGCGGCCGCTAGCCCTGTGCACAGAGAGAAGACGGCATTAAAGCCTAAAAAACGTCGCGCCATTGTTGAATCGGACATGGTATTTTAGCTCAAAGGAGAATGGCTAAATTTTGGTACAGTCAGAGTGCCCGCGCAATGATCAACGAGGTAATGAAAACGCGTGACGCCGCACAGGGAGAGCAGATGTTAGCTGGTCACAGGGACTCGGGGTTTTCAGATATTTTGCGC
>JAWSVD010000285.1:0-18976 GCA_033852095.1 Granulosicoccaceae bacterium
ATCACCACTTCCATGATGCCCAGGTGCTTGTCACAGGGCCTGTAGTAATCAGTGGCGCTTTCAGCAACGTCACACAATTCACCGTCCAGCCCCCACTCACTTAACAACCAACCGCTGACAGGCTCGATCAGGCGACCGGCCACCGCTCGGATGCGGGCCGGCTCCGGTGTGGGCTGCAATACATCGCTGGCGTGGCTGACGATGGGCACCATGCCGAGCCGATGCAACAGCCCCGCCATCAACGCACGTTCTTCTGGGATTGTGCCAATACGCCGCGCCAAGACAAAACACAGGGCTGCAATTTCCGCGGCCTCTTGGTAGAACAAGCGCAGCGGCTCTACAGCTGAAGGGTGCACGTTCTCGACCATTTCGGACACCGCGACTGCCGTGATCAAACTGCGCACGGCCTCGACGCCGATTCGGCTGATCGCAAACGACAAGGTACTGGTCTGCCCCGCCCCTTGATAGGCCGGGCTGTTGGCCAGCTGCAAAAGCTTCGCGGTATAGGGCGGGTCTTTTTGAATGATCGCCGCGATCTCGACAAAACCCATGTCCGGGTCAGCGATCGCCTTGTTCACCGCAACCAGTACCTCGGGCAAGCTCGGCACCTTGAGTTGGTTGGACTCAAAGGCATCGTAGAGGCTGGCAAAAATCTCCGCGTCATCTTCGTCGAAGCTAATTTCCGCTACTTCCGTGGCTTCCTGGGTCTGCCGCGCGACGAGAATTTCGTAGAGCATCTTATCCACACGCAAGAACTCGACGTGGGTTTTGGCCTGGGCATTGCCGTCTTGGCCATGCCCAAAAACGGGGGATTCAGCCGCTGCACTGCGCGCCTCTAACACGCCGTAGGTCTCGTTGAGACGGTTTAATAGCAGCAGCTTCCCGCTGACAAGGTAGATAAACCACTGCTCCTCAAACTTACTCTTTATAGAGGCACCCGGCGGAAGCGAAAAAGAGCGAGCGGATTCAACAACACGCTTATAACTGCCTTCATTGAGTAAATTCAAAGGCGCCAAATGACGCATGACTGCGTCCTCGACAAATATATCTGCTTCCACGTTCAATCCCCAAAGGTCTGTGATGACTAACACTGCCCAAATGAATTGGCTAAAACGAGCCACAAACATCCGTGTGCCTTTGCTTATCGGCGAAAGATGGATTGAATGTAATGCTAAATTATGCGGATGGAGATTCGCTGCGGGTGCAGGCACTGAGCGAGGCTTTGCCCCCTTGATACAGGGAAATTAAACAGCGGCGTGTACGGCAAAGGGGAGCTAGGAGGCTGGGCGAGGACTGGCCCCGTCGCGATAGAGAGAGTGTTTTGAACGAGGCGCGTAGCTGTGAATTTTCGTGGTGATTGAGGCGAACAACTGGTTATTCAATCAAATCGACGCGGATATACGGCCAAAAATGACCTTCCGTAGCAGGGTTTCTAGTTCTCGCCCGGCTTCCTGGGGCCGCTCGCCCCCGCTGCAAGCAAGAATGAGCGGAAGCGGATCAGCGCACCGCGATTATTGACAGCGTCAGCTACGCTGAGACACCCCACTTAAGCCAGAGGATTGTCACGCAACTGGCGGGGAATAGAGAAACTGATGGTTTCTTCTTTGCCCACCACTTCGTTGACCGATTCCGCGCCCAGCTCGACCAGGCGCTCAACCACCTGCTGAACCAAAACCTCGGGCGCTGAGGCGCCTGCGCTGATGCCCACTCTCATTTCTGGCTTGATGGTGCTGGGGTCGATCGCGGCGGCGTCGGCGATCAGGTAGGCCTCAATGCCACTGCGCTCACCCAACTCCCGTAGCCGGTTGGAATTGGAACTGTTTGTCGCCCCCACCACAAACAAGATATCGACCTGAGCACACAGCTTTTTCACCGCATCCTGGCGATTTTGCGTGGCATAACAAATGTCGTCCGTGCGCGGCGCCGTGATGTCAGGGAAACGCGCCTGCAGGGCTTCGATAATGTCGCGGGTATCGTCGACGGACAGCGTTGTCTGTGAGACAAAAGCCAATGCTGCGGGGTTATGCACCTCCAGCTTAGGCACATTCCCAACGGTCTCGACCAGCAAAATTCTGCCGCCGAAACTCGTGTCATAGCGCCCCATGGTTCCCTCTACTTCAGGGTGCCCCGCGTGACCGATCAAAATCACCTCACGGCCCTGTCTGGAATAGCGGTTCACTTCCATGTGCACCTTGGTCACTAGTGGGCATGTGGCGTCAAACACCGTCAACTCACGTCGCGCTGCCTCTGCCTCCACTTCAGCCGAAACCCCGTGGGCACTGAAAATAACCGTGGAGCCATCGGGAACTTCATCCAACTCCTCCACAAACACGGCGCCTTTTTCACGCAGCCCGTCGACCACAAATTTGTTGTGCACAACCTCGTGACGCACATAGATAGGGCGGCCGAAACTGACCAGGGCGCGCTCCACAATCTCGATAGCGCGATCCACACCTGCGCAAAAACCACGAGGGTTGGCCAATTTGACTTCCAAAGCACCTTCTCCTATCACTACACGCGAAAATATGACCGCATTATGGGCTGCCCTTCGCTCGGGTGCGAGCAAATAGCAGTGCAATGCGAGATCAGTCAGCCCGATAAAATTTCAGGCTCGAAATCACCACGAAGCTCTCAACCAGCAGGCTGTGAGGCTGATTTTTCAGTGCTGAAAAACGAGCACCACAACATCACCGCCGCACCGCCAGTGATCGCCATGTCGGCGACGTTGAAAGTCGGGAAATAATAACCGCCGTAATGCCACTGAATGAAATCAATCACATGGCCGTAGAGCACGCGATCGATCAAATTGCCGATAGCGCCACCCAGCACCAACGCCAAGCTCAGCGAGAGGATTTTATCCTGCCGCCAGATGCGGTATATCCACACCACCAAGGCAACACTGACTACCAAACTCAGCACCACAAAAAACCAGCGCTGCCAACCGCCGGCGTTGCTGAGAAAGCTCCACGCGGCCCCTTCGTTGTAGGCGAGCGCCCAGTTAAACCAAGAGTTGACCGCAAAGGAATCGCCCAGCCCCATGGCGGCTTCGGCCACCTGCTTGCTCCACTGGTCGAGCACGACAATGGCCGTGCTCAGTCCGTACAGCAACCACAAACGCATCAGCAGAACTCCCGAGACTCGCCTTCGCCGTCAACATTTTCTACGCAGCGAGTACACAACAGCGGGTGCGCCTGCACAGAGCCCACGTCTTCGCGGCGGTGCCAGCAGCGGTCACACTTGGCATGTTCAGATGCGCTAATAGCGACAAAAAGCTCGCCGCCCTCCAACTCAGCCGCACTTGCGTTATCAGTTTTTTCCGACAGAGGCGACACCGTCGCCTTGGAGGTGATGGTGACAAAGCGCAGCTCGTCTTTGAGCTTGGCCAGAGACGCGGCAGTGACGTCATCGGTGAACAATTGGACTTCCGCCTCCAGCGAGGCACCGACTTGTTTTGCGGTGCGCGCCGCTTCCAGCGCACCGTTGACAGCCACCCGCACCGCCAGGATGCGCGCCCAATCCGCGTTGCTGATGACACTGCTCTCGGTCTCGAACAAACCGGCGTACCAAGTATCCAGGTGCACGGATTCCGCACGTTCTCCCGGCAGGTGCTGCCACAGCTCGTCGGCAGTGAAAGACAACACGGGAGCGATCCAGCGTACCAGCGCCTCACTGAGATGGTAGAGCGCGCTCTGTACCGAGCGCCGCGCACGACTGTCGCTGCGGGTGGTGTACTGACGGTCCTTGATCACGTCGAGGTAAAAGCCACCCAAGTCCACCGCACAGAAATGATGAACCTTCTGTATCACCACCAAGAACTGGTAGTCCTCGTAGGCCTGTTCGATCTCCTTTTGCAGGGCCGCCGCACGACCCACCACCCAGCTGTCCAGCGGCAACATGTCGGCCGCGGGCACTAGGTGCTGCTGGGGGTCAAAGCCCACCATGTTCGACAACAAGAAGCGCGCGGTGTTGCGGATACGGCGGTAGCTGTCTGCGGTGCGCTTGAGGATGTCCTTGGAGAGACTGATCTCACCGCTGTAATCCGTCGACGCCACCCAGAGGCGCACGATGTCGGCGCCCAGCTCATTGATAATCTTCTGCGGCTCGATCACGTTGCCCAGGGATTTGGACATCTTGTGGCCCTTCTCGTCCACTGTGAAACCGTGTGTCAGCACCTGCTTGTAGGGCGCGTGACCGTTGATGGCACAAGAGGTCAGCAAGGAGGAGTGAAACCACCCCCGATGCTGATCGGAGCCTTCGAGGTAGAGGTCGGCGGGGTAAGTCAGGTTATCGCGCTGCTGCAACACATGGTAGAAGGTGCTGCCCGAATCAAACCACACGTCCATCACATCACTGACACGCTCATAGTCCGCGGCGTCGTCAATCAACTCATCACTGCTGAGGTCGAACCAGGCCTGTATTCCCTTTTTTTCAATGCGCGCCGCGACTTTTTCCATCACAGGCAGCGTCTCTGGGTGCAACTCACCCGTGATGCTGTGCACAAACAAGGGAATCGGGATACCCCAGTAGCGCTGGCGCGAGATACACCAGTCGGGACGGTTGGCGATCATGCCGTGAATACGCGCCTCACCCCAGGCTGGTATCCACTTCACCTGTGATATTTCATCCAGCGCCTGTTGCCGCAGGCCCTTTTGCTCCATGGAGATAAACCACTGCGGCGTCGCGCGGTAGATCACCGGCGTTTTGGTGCGCCAGCAGTAGGGGTAGCTGTGCTTGTAGGGTTCGCTGCGCACCAGCGCACCGTGCACTTCGA
Organism: Granulosicoccaceae bacterium; assembly: GCA_033852095.1. Taxonomy (GTDB): domain Bacteria; phylum Pseudomonadota; class Gammaproteobacteria; order CALCKW01; family CALCKW01; genus CALCKW01. The sequence continues at coordinate 4,772 of JAWSVD010000285.1, forward strand.
GCACTTCCACCATGTGTTTGTCGACTTTGATCACGTGCTCGCCAGCGAACAGCTCAACGTGCTCGTTGAACTTGCCCTCGGGGCCAACGCAGTTCAACAGCTCCATGCCGTATTTCTGGCAGCTGTAGAAGTCATCCACGCCGTGATCGGGCGCGCTGTGCACGCAACCGGTGCCGGATTCGGTGGTGACGTAATCACCGAGGATCAACAGCGTATCGCGGTCGTAGAAAGGGTGACGCAGCACCTGACGGTCGAGCGTCTCGCCCAAGGCGCGGCCGACCACGCGGAATGCACTGACACCGTAGCGGGCCATGGCCACGTCGACCATGTCCTCAGCCAGCATCACACGCTCTAGGCCTGCGCCCAGATCCACCTCTACCAACGCGTACATCAGTTCGGGGTGTACGTTCACCGCCTGGTTGCCGGGGATGGTCCAGGGAGTGGTGGTCCAGATGACCACCGATACAGGACCGGCGCTCTCGCCATCTAAATCAAATTTCTGCAGAAAACTGACTTCATCGGCAGGTTTGAAACGCACATCAATGCTGGTGGATGTCTTTTCCTGGTACTCCACTTCGGCTTCGGCCAAGGCGGTGTGCGCACCCCAGCTCCAGTAGACGGGCTTCACCCCTTTGTAGACGTGACCCGCTTCGATGATCTTGGCCAACGCCCGCACGGCATCCGCTTCGTTCTGGAAATTCATGGTCTGGTAGGGGTTATCCCAGTCACCGACGATGCCCAGGCGTTTGAACTCTTCGCGCTGACCGTCGATCTGCCCCTGGGCGTACTCGCGGCAAGCCTGCCTAAAGTCGGCCTCACTGATGCCCTTGCCTACCTTGCCCAGCTTTTGCTCAACTTTGTTTTCAATCGGCAAGCCGTGGCAATCCCAGCCGGGCACGTAGGGGCTGTCGAAACCGGACATCTGCCGACTTTTGACAATGATATCTTTGAGGGACTTGTTCAGCGCATGGCCCATGTGCAATTTGCCATTGGCATAGGGAGGGCCATCGTGCAGCACGAAAGTGGGGCGCCCCTTAGATGCCGCCCTTATTTTTCCGTGCAGATCAATCTCCTGCCATCGCGCCAACATCTTGGGCTCACGATTGGGCAAATTGCCACGCATCGGAAAATCGGTCTGCGGGAGATTCAGGGTATGCTTGTACGGGCTTTCGGGCTTGCTCACGGCGGGGCCTTTAAATGAAGTCGGTGAAAAATCTATGCAATCCCACAGTTTAACGCAAAGCCGCTGAACTGTGGCGCGATCGCCGCTGCATCGCGCTAAAAACACCCAAAAACGGTTTAAAAAGGGAAATACAGGCGCAGATACAGTCGCCCTGCCCTTCAACCCATGCCAACGACCGATCGACAACAGGATGCCCATGCCACTCAAACAAATGACACGGCTCGCCATAGGCGTTGCTTTCGCCCTGTGCACAACCCAGATGAGCTTGGCGGCAAAGCCAGCACCGCACGCCATAGCGAGCGAAAGCACAGCGGCCGCCCCCAGTCCACAAGCGGGGGCCTACAGCAACATCTCCAACGCGCAGCTGCAAACCCTGATCGACGAGGGCGTTGTGCTGATAGACATTCGGCGCGAAGACGAGTGGCGGGCAACAGGGCTTGTGGAGAGCTCCACCCCCCTGACGTTCTTCCTAAAAAACGGGCAGCTCAACCCGCAGTTTGCGCCCGAACTTTTAAAACTCGCCCCCATTGACCAGCCCATTGCACTGATTTGCCGCTCGGGCAATCGCACCCGTTACGCGAGCGCGGCCATCGCGCAGCAATTGGGTTACAAACAGGTGCTCAATGTCACGCACGGCATCACCGGCTGGCTGGCCGATAACCGGGCCGTCGTCGCCTACAAACCCCAGTAAAACAAAACTGAGCCATGCCGAGCCCGCTCTGACGCGGCAGGCAGCAAAACCACGACGGCAGCAAGGACAACAAGCGCGGCGGGCGGCACCGACCTAGGAGCTTGGGCGAGGACTGGACCCGTCACGAGGAAGAGTCCATTTTGAGGCAGATTTTTGTGCCGATTGAGGCGAATAGCTGGCTATTTAACGAAATCGACGCAGAAATGTGGCCAAAAATGGCCTTCCACAGTAGGGATTCTAGTTCTAGCCCAAGCTCCTAGCTACCGCTGCGGTCGGGGTGCCGCGCCAGCAAGCGCGCGACACACTGATACACGCAGACGCATGAAGCGACCACAAGAGACTGCTCCACCCAGGGAAGTACCGCATGAACATCACCGTTTTTGGTTCCGGTTACGTCGGCCTCGTCACCGGCGCGCTGCTCGCCGACGTGGGCAACAACGTGCTCTGTGTCGACGTGGACGAAGCCAAAGTCGCGCTGCTCAAAGACGGCGAAGTCCCGATCCACGAGCCGGGCCTGGACAGCATTATTCAGCGCAACCAAGCGCTGTCGCGACTGGATTTCACCACCGACGCCGAGCGTGCGGTGGCGCATGCGGAGCTGCAATTCATCGCCGTGGGCACGCCGCCGGACGAAGACGGCAGCGCCGACGTGCGTTACGTCAAAGCCGTGGCCAACACCATCGGCCGGCTGATGACCGAGCCGCGCATCGTGATCAACAAATCCACCGTGCCGGTCGGCACCGCCGATCTGGTGCAGCAGTGCGTGCAGGAAGCCCTAGACGCACGCGGGAAATCCATCGACTTCAGCGTGGTCTCCAACCCCGAATTCCTCAAAGAGGGCGCGGCGGTGGATGATTTCATGAAACCCGACCGGGTGATCATCGGCGTCGACAACGAACACGCCACCGCCAAGATGCGCGAGCTCTACGCGCCCTTTTGCCGCAACCACGACCGCCTGATCACCATGGACGTGCGCTCGGCTGAGCTGACCAAGTACGCCGCCAACGCCATGCTCGCGACCAAGATCAGCTTCATGAACGAGCTCTCCAACGTGGCCGACCGGCTCGGCGCGGACATCGAGCAGGTACGCATCGGCATCGGCTCTGACAGCCGCATCGGTTTCAGCTTCATCTACCCGGGCTGCGGTTACGGCGGCTCCTGCTTTCCCAAGGATGTCAAAGCGCTGGTCGCCACCGCACGCAAGGCGGGATACGAGCCGCAGCTGCTGGCAGCCGTCGAATCAGTCAATGAGCGGCAGAAACACATCTTGATCGAGAAAATCACGGCCAAGTTGGGGGATGATCTGTCCGGCAAGACCATCGCCCTGTGGGGCCTCTCCTTCAAGCCCAACACCGACGACATGCGCGAAGCGCCAGCGCGGGTGCTGATCGAAGAACTGTGGCAGCGCGGCGCCAAGATCAAAGCCTACGACCCGGTGGCGATGGACGAAGTGCGCCGCCTTTACCCGGACAAGCGCAACCAACTGGCGCTGATGGGCACGGCCATGGACGCGGTCTACGAGGCCGACGCGCTGGTGATCAACACTGAATGGCGCGAATTCCGCAGCCCCGATTGGCAGGAACTGAAAGTGACACTCAAGCAGCCCTTGGTGTTTGACGGCCGCAACATGTACGACCCCAAAATTTTGGCCGGCTACGGCATCAGCTACGACTGCATCGGCCGCCCCAGCCCCGCGGAATAGGAAGTTGGACGAGGACTGGGCCCATAGCAGTTCTAGCCCCGCCCCCGCCCCCTACCTCGACCACTTTCCCACGCTCAGCTTCAGCGCGGCGCAGGCCAAGACCTGACGGATCACGGCCGCCTGATGCTGAGCGATGTCACGGCGCCGGCGATGCGCAGGAGCTGCGCAACAGCATGAAATTGCCCGCCATGAACTCGCTGCTGGCGTTGCCAGCGCCGCCGCGCTGGAGGTTCCGCTGGTTTTGCTTTGCGCTGAGTGCCTTTATGATCGCCCGCGGTGTTATCCTCACAGCCCTCTACCCTCGAATTTACAAAGGCCTTGCGCACGCGTGATCATAGAATCCGGTTTTTCTCTTAAGACACTCAACAGCTTCGGCTTTGACGTGACTGCGCGTTTTTTCAGCGCAGCAGGCAGTGAATTCGACGTGATCGAGGCATTGGAGTGGGCCAGGCAAAACGGCCAACCGGTGTTCCCCTTGGGCAGCGGCAGCAACACGGTGATGGTGGACGCGCCCGCGGGTCTGGTCTTGCATATCAATATCCTGGGCATTGAGCACTATCCGCAAGACGACGGCAGTGTCTTGCTGCGTATCGGCGGCGGCGAGGACTGGCCACGGCTGGTCGCTCATACCGTGGAGCAAGGCTGGTTTGGCCTGGAAAATCTCGCGCTGATCCCCGGCAGTGCCGGCGCTGCACCAGTGCAGAATATCGGCGCCTACGGTGTGGAGCTCTCGGACGTGCTGGACAAGCTAGAAGCCGTCGACCGCGAGAGCGGCGAAGTGATGGAACTCAGCGCGCAGCAGTGCGCTTTCTCCTACCGCGACAGCGCTTTCAAAGGCGAACTGCAAGACCGCTACATCATCAGCCATCTGTGGCTGCGCCTATCACTCAAAGACAGCCCGGTCGTGACCTACCCCGCCCTGCGCGCGGCCCTGTCGGACCCAGAGAACAGCAACGCCGCCGAAGTCTTCGACGCCGTTGTCAGCATCCGCAGCCGGCGCCTGCCGGTGCCCAGCGAGCTGGGCAACGCGGGCAGCTTTTTTACCAACCCCATCATCCCCACGGCACTGGCCAAGGTATTGACCGAGCAGTTCTCTGACCTGCCGCAGTGGCCGATGGAGAGCGACAAAGTCAAACTCGCCGCCGCCTGGCTGGTGGAGAATTGCGGCTGGAAGGGTTTCCGCGAGGGTGAGGTCGGCGTCTACCCGCACCAGGCGATCGTATTGGTGAACTACGGCGGCGCCAGTGGTGCCGATATCATGGCGCTGGCAGCAGAGATCATCGCCTCGGTCGAGAAAAAATTCGGCGTGCTGCTGGAAATCGAACCCAACGTCATTCGCAACGGCTGACAAGCCGCTCTTCAAACTCCGCAACAATTAGCGTTTGGTCAATCTGCGCCCGGGCGTCGCCCCGTGTGCTATAAATCGACCTTGGGCGTACACTTCAGCAGATGACAACGCCCCCCCCCCTTTAGCCTCCAGGAAATCAGCATGAAATTCGTCTATCGCCTGTTGCTCGGTACTGCAGCTCTGATCACCCTTGCCGGTTGCGGCATCAACAATATCCCCACTTATGATGAAAGTGTCACGGCGGCCTGGAGCAACGTTGAAAACCAATTCCAACGACGTGCAGATTTGATCCCCAATCTGGTGGAGACCGTGAAGGGCTACGCCGATCACGAAGAGAGCGTGCTGATCGATGTCATCGAGGCACGCAACAAAGCGACGCAGATGAACATCCCCGCGGACCTGCTGTCCAACCCCGAGGCCTTTGCCGCCTTTCAGGCCAATCAGGGCGCTATCACGCAGTCGCTGAGCAAATTGTTCGCCCTGTCCGAATCCTACCCTGACCTGAAGGCCAACCAGAACTTCCTGGAACTGCAAGCCCAGCTCGAAGGCACCGAGAACCGCATCGCTGTCGCCCGCAAGGACTACATTGGCGCAGTACAACAGTACAACACCGAGCTGCGCACCATCCCCGGCAAATGGTGGCATTCACTGATGTATTCGGAGATGGAAAAACGCGAGACCTTCAGCAGCAGCGCCGGCAGCGACGCCAACCCAGCTGTGAAATTTAACTAGAGCATCCCGGAGAAAGCCCCGTGTCATTTGCACTGCGCCTGCTGTTTTTGTGCTCGATTTTTGTCGCATCCCAGGCCTCCGCGGCGCCCGAGATTCCCCCTCTCACTGGCCGCGTAGTGGATTTGGCCGGTCTGCTGAGCCCCGCCAGCGAGGCGGAGCTCAGCAGCTTGTTGGCCGCTCACGAGAGCAAATCCAGCAACCAAGTTGTGGTGCTGACGGTGCCCGATCTGCAAGGCCACGACATCGCCGGCTTCGCCCTGGAAACAGCGCGTGAATGGGCGCTGGGGCAGGACGGACGGGACAACGGTGTGCTGATACTCATCGCCAAAAAAGAGAAAAAGATGCGCATCGAAGTCGGCTACGGGCTGGAGGGTGATCTGCCAGACGCCTGGGCCAAGCGCATCATCCAGAGTGAGATGCGCCCCGCCTTCAAACAAGGCGACTTCGACGGCGGCATCATGAACGGAACCCAGGCGGTGGTCGGTGCTATCGAAGGCAGCTACACGCCGGCCGAACCCAAAGAGAGCGGCAAGGAAACGCTCTTCATCCCGCTTGGCCTGGTGTCAATAATCGGTCTCAGTGGTCTGTTGAAAGGCAAGGTCCCGTCGCAGTACCTCAACGGCGGCATCGGCGGCAGCTTCGCCGGCGGCATGGTCGGCCTGGCAACGGGGACCTGGTACTTCGGCGTTTTGGCCGCCCTTGCCTTCGGCCTCTTTTTGGCTTTTGGCCGCTCGGGCGGCGGCGGAGCTGGCGGCACGGGCGTGCCGCGCTCGGACAGGCGCAGCAGCTTTGGTAGCTCCGGCGGTGGTTTTAGTGGCGGCGGTGGCGGATTCGGGGGCGGCGGCGCGTCGGGGGGCTGGTGATGAATTTTCTCAACACGCAAGATCACGCGGCAGTCAGCGACGCCATCCGCGAACAAGAACAGCGCACAGCCGCTGAAATTGTCACCGTGGTGATCGACGCCAGCGACAGCTACAACTACATCCCGGTGCTTTGGGCGGCACTTATCTCCATGATGCTGCCGTGCTTTGTGTACCTGAGCGGCGCGCTGCAAAGCTTCGTCGATCTCTTCACCCTGCAGGTGCTGCTGTTTGTTTTGCTGGCCGCCTGCTTTCGCTTCAGCTCACTGAAATACAAGCTGGTGCCGAAAAGCGTCAAACAACAACGTGCCGCCCGCATGGCTAGGCAACAGTTTTTCGCCCAGAAGCTGCACCACACAGAGCAACGCCTCGGTGTGCTGCTGTTTGTCAGCGTGGCGGAGCGTTACGTGGAGATTCTGGCGGACTCAGGTGTCAGTGAAAAGATCCCCGATGAACGCTGGCAGGAAACAGTACAAGCCTTCACCGCTCATGTGGCGCAGGACCAGGTGGTGAATGGCTTTCTGGACGCGATCAAAACCTGCGGCGATCTGCTCGCTGAGGCGTTCCCAGACACGGGCGATGGTAAAGACGAACTGCCAAACCACCTGATCGTGCTGGCAGCCGAGGACGACGGCGAGTTGTTTTAGCGCCACCCGTGGGATGGCATGCCCCGCAGGCCGAACGCTGATGCACGGTGTTGAGCGCGAGGCACTGCTTCTGGTGCAGTGCGCTCTCGGGCATTCGGTCGAGCGGGGTCGACACTCCCACTCAGAGTTTGTGCAGAACCCGTGGGAGCGCACGCCCCGCGGGCCGAAAGCTGATGCACGGTGTTGAGTGCGAGGCTCTGTTTCTACTGCGGCGTGCTCTCGGGCATTCGGTCGAACGGGGTCGACACTCCCACTCAGAGTTTGTGCAGTACCCGTGGGAGCGCATGCCCCGCAGGCCGAAAGCTGATGCACGGTGTTGAGTGCGAGGCTCTGTTTCTACTGCGGCGTGCCCTCAGGCATTCGGTCGAATGGGGTGGCCGGACCACGCAGGTCGGGCCGCGGGCGGTCTCCCACGGCAGTGTGGGCACAGGCACCGTGTGAGCCTGCGCGGCACTGCCCCAGACGAGCCATTTGACGAAGTTGCGCCCACAAAAAAGCCACACCCGAGAGTGTGGCTGGTGCCTGGCTTAAACCGCGGCGAGTTAACGCGCGAGCTTGGTCAATAGGCGCTTGAGCTGCGAGCGGTCTTCTTCATTGAAGCCCATCAGCGCCTTTTCCTGGATGTCGCGACCGACGACCATGGCTTCCAACAACACCTGGTGACCGATGTCAGTCAGGGTCAGCTGCACGCGACGGCGATCGACTTCATCGGGTATGCGCTGGATATATCCGCGCTGCACCAGGCGGCTGATCACGCCCTGGGTGGTCGCTGGATCCATGTCGATCAAACGGCCCAATTGGTTTTGCGAGACGCGGCCTTTTTCGCGCAGGCGAACCAAGGCGTTATATTGGGGGGCGGTGAGCTGGCTGACCGTCATCATCTGCTGAAACAATCCGGTCACCCGCTGGTGCGAACGTCGCAGCAAGAAACTCAGCTGATCATCAAGCGCCATGGGGGTGCGTGTCTCACCCATGGTTTGGGCGTTTACACGCAGCATGTCGAGGGCTTGTTCACTGTCCATATGCATAACACTTTTCCTTGTCTTTATCGTTGGATGACACTCCCAAGAAAATGACTGCTGAATTAATTTCATCAGCATCGAATCATTTTCCGCACGCTCAACATCCTTGCATTGCGTGTGAAAGCTGCGGGAGCACCTGCCCTCGCTGACACGCCGGCTGTTCAATTGCCGGCAAAACCACACTGCGGATTCAGACTTAATCCCGCAGTGCCAAACCTTTGAGAATCAAAAGCTCGCATACAAACTTTAGCAATCCATATGCCATTGCGTGTGGTTGTACAACAAATAAAGTCGTGCATCGACGGTTGCGTTCAGCGATTGTTTGATCAAATACAAACAAAGGTCAAGTTTGCACACAGGAAACAGCGCAGATACTGCCCCTCAATTCGCCGCTGATTCTCTACCATCCCAGAGCTGCCCTAATTCAGCTATGATCGTATTATCGCGTGGCAGCCACAGCTTTAAAGTCGGTTCGCCGCTTCAAACTATTAATTTAGGTGCCTGCATGAGCGAACAAGAAACGTTTTCCAGTACGTCGACTTACATTGCAACACCCGAGCTGCTGACCTCGGTGAACGCGGCATTGACGCTCGGCCGTCCGCTGCTGATAAAAGGCGAGCCCGGCACGGGCAAAACCCAGCTCGCCGAGGAAGTCGCCCGCTCACTCGGTCGGCCGCTGCACCGCTGGCACATTAAATCAACCACCAAAGCACAGCACGGCCTCTACGAGTACGACGCCGTCTCCCGCTTGCGAGATTCGCAGCTCGGTGAGGAAAAAGTGCACAACATCAAAAACTACATCATCAAGGGCTGCCTCTGGCAGGCATTTGAATCCCCCACGGCCGCGGTGGTCTTGATCGATGAAATCGACAAGGCTGATATCGAATTCCCGAATGATCTGCTGCTGGAAATCGACAAGATGGAGTTCTACGTGCACGAGACACAGCAGCTGGTGCAGGCCGCACAGCGGCCACTGATGATCATCACCAGCAACAATGAAAAAGAGCTGCCCGACGCCTTTTTACGCCGCTGCTTTTTCCACTACATCAGCTTTCCCGACCGGGACACGCTGGAAAAAATCGTAGGCGTGCACTACCCAGACATTAAGAAGACCCTGCTGAGCGAAGCACTGACCCTGTTTACTGAAGTCAGGGACACGGCTGGCCTGAAGAAAAAACCCTCCACCTCAGAGCTGCTCGATTGGCTGAAGCTGCTGCTGGCGGACGACATCCCCAGCGATAAGCTGCGCGCAGCAGACACCCAAGGCTTGATCCCGGTGATGCACGGCGCGTTGCTGAAGAACGAGCAGGACGTGCACTTGTTCGAGCGGCTGGTGTTCATGAACCGCCGCCAAACCAACAGCAACTGAGGTGTTCATTACACTGTTCACCGCGCTCAAAAGCGCCGGGGTTCCGGTCTCGGTCACCGAGCTGCTAGCGCTCAATGAGGCCGCAGCCGCGGGCCTGGCGCAGGGCAGCGTTGATCAGTTCTACCAGCTGGCGCGCGCAACACTGGTGAAAGACGAGCGCTACTACGACCGTTTTGACAGCATCTTTAAAGGCTACGTAGAGAGCGGTGACGCGCTGATGCAAGAGATCACTGCCGACATCCCGGCAGACTGGATGCAGCGCAGTGATGATCTGGAGCTGAGTCAGGAGGAGCAGCAGGCGCTCGATGCCATGGGCGGCTGGGACGCGCTGATGGACGCCTTTAAAGAGCGCTTGCAAGAACAGCGTGAGCGCCACGAGGGCGGCAACAAGTGGATCGGCACCAAGGGCACCTCCCCCTTTGGCGCTTTCGGTGCAAACCCCGAGGGCATACGCATATCGCAGGCCGCGAGCCGCAACCGCAGCGCGGTTAAAGTGTGGGAGAAACGCGACTACAAAAACCTGGACGACTCGGTGGAGCTGGGCGTTCGCAATATCAAAATGGCGCTGCGCAGACTGCGCAAATTCACTCGCGAGGGCGCGGCCGACGAACTGGATTTAAACGCCACGGTGGCCAGTACAGCACGCCAGGGCGGCCTGCTGGATATCCAGCTCCGGCCCGAGCGCAGAAACGCGGTGAAAGTGCTGCTGTGCATGGACGTCGGCGGCTCGATGGATTACCACGTACAACAGTGCGAAGAGCTGTTCTCGGCCTCGAAGACCGAATTCAAACACCTCGAGTACTTTTATTTTCACAACTGTGTCTACGAAAAAATGTGGCAGGACAACCGCCGCAGGCACCAACAAGCCAAGAGCACACTGGAAATCATCCGCACCTACGGCCGGGACTACAAATTGATTTTTGTGGGAGACGCCGCGATGAGCCCCTACGAGATCAACGGCGTTGGCGGCAGTGTGGAACACTGGAATGATGAGCCAGGTACAGCCTGGCTGCGGCGCCTGACGGAGCACTTCAGGCACGCTGTGTGGCTCAACCCCGAGCCCGAGCAACGCTGGTTGCGCGTGCCGAGCACGCGCATGATCCACAGCTTACTCGAAGAACGTATGTACGCCCTCACCCCCAAGGGCATAGAGCAAGCCATGCAACGGCTGGTCAGCCGCGGCTAGCTAAGAAGCCTAACCCCGCCCCACTCAGCACAGCGAGGGGCCAACAAGCCCCCCCGCTTAGCTTGGGTGCGAGTGAATCCCCCACCTCAGGCCATCAGTCACGCCCTCAGCCTTTCTTGGCGCTCGAGGAAAGCTCTTGGAGCTGCTCGACCAACTCTCCCGAACGAATATCACTGGTGTCCAGCTGATTGAGGTAACGCTCGAAATCAGCGCCGATCTCTGGGTGATCAAGACCAAACTCAACCTGCGCCTGCAGATAACCTAATTTGTTGCCGCAGTCGAAACGCTTGCCTGTGAATTCATAGGCGAGCACGCGCTGCTCGTGCAGCAATTGCGCAATGGCGTCGGTCAGCTGAATCTCACCACCTGCCCCGCGGGGAGTGGTCTCCAGCAGCTGGAAAATTCTCGGGGTCAATATATATCGGCCAACCACGGCGAGGTTGCTGGGCGCTTCGTCGACGGGTGGCTTCTCAACAATGCCGCTGACCTCGATGAGGCCGCCTTTCAGCTGATCGCCGGAGACGACGCCGTAGCTGCTCACGTCCTCTTCAGGCACACGCTCAACCCCGAGCACGGAACTGTGCTGAAAATTGTAGACATCGACCATCTGCGAGAGCACGGGTTTGTCAGAAAAATTGATCAAATCATCGGCCAGGATGACCGCGAAGGGCTCGTCATTGATCACTGGCTTGGCGCAGAGTACCGCGTGCCCCAGACCCAGCGCTTCGGCCTGGCGAATGAAAACACAATCCACATGAGGCGGCACAATGTTCTTCACCAGCTCCAGCATTTTGGTCTTGTTGCGCTCCTGCAGCTCGCGCTCCAACTCATAGGCCTTGTCAAAATGATCGACAATCGCATTTTTAGTGCGGCCATAGACGAACACCAAGGTGTCAATGCCAGCGGCGACTGCTTCTTCCGCCGCGTACTGGATCAAAGGCTTGTCGACAATCGGTAACATTTCTTTTGGGCTGGCCTTGGTGGCCGGTAAAAATCGTGTCCCCATGCCTGCAACCGGGAACACTGCTTTTTTAATGGGTTTCATCTAAGTTGTCCTGTATCGTCCATGCCTTTAGTCGCCCTCACGCGCATGCGCCAGCGCCGTGCGTTCATTTCAGGCGTATTCATACGTATAATTGTAAACCAGTAACGCTATTGTTTTTTTCGGAGCCAGCATGACCTTCGTCGTCACAGATAACTGCATCAAATGTAAATACACCGACTGCGTGGAAGTCTGTCCAGTGGACTGCTTTCACGAAGGCCCCAATTTTTTGGTCATCGACCCCGACGAGTGCATCGATTGCTCCCTGTGCGAACCAGAATGCCCCGCCAACGCCATCTTTGCCGAGGAAGACCTGCCCGACGATCAAGAGCACTTTACCGCGCTCAACGCCGAACTATCCCCTGCCTGGCCCGTGATCACCGAGCAAAAAGACCCGCTGCCCGATGCCGCTGAATGGGACGGCGTGGAAAACAAACTACCGCAACTCGAGCGCTGATCACCCGCTTGTTATCAGAGCTGCGATCCCACTGTTGGCCCGCAGCTCTTCAGTACTAAGCAATCCGCTTGCCGATGCACTGCATCAGCAGGGATTGAACATTATTATTTCCCAACAATTATAGCCGCGAAAACGCCCTATCCACCCATGTCACCGCTGTAAAAATCAGGCGTGTAGTTCTCAAAGCGGGTGTACTGCCCCAGGAACGAAACTCGGCAGCTGCCGATGGGCCCGTTCCGCTGCTTCCTGATCAATATTTCCGCCGTGCCCTTGTCCGGGCTGTCGGGGTTATAGACCTCGTCGCGGTAGATAAAGACGATCAAATCCGCGTCCTGCTCGATGGCGCCCGACTCCCGTAGATCCGACATGACGGGTCGTTTGTCCGTGCGCTGCTCCAAACTGCGGTTGAGCTGTGACAGGGCGATCACCGGCACATCCAGCTCTTTGGCCAGGGATTTGAGGCTACGGCTGATCTCGGAAATCTCCGCGGTGCGGTTTTCACCGCTCGAACCTTTGATGGTCATCAACTGCAGGTAGTCAATGACGATCAAGCCCAGCCCGTGCTCGCGCTTGAGTCGCCGCGCGCGCGCCCTGACCTCCGTGGGCGAGAGCCCTGCGCTGTCGTCTATAAAGACGCTGTTGCGCTGCTCCAGCAGGGTCACAGCGCTGGTGATGCGCGGCCAATCCGCGTCGGTCAGCTGCCCGGAACGAATTTTCTGCAATTCGATGCGGCCCAAGGAGGCGATCATGCGCATCGCCAGTGATTCCGCCGGCATCTCCATACTGAACACAGCGACGGGCTTATCACCGGTGACACCGACATGCTCGGCGATGTTCATGGAAAAGGTTGTTTTGCCCATCGACGGCCGACCCGCAATGATGACCAGATCGGCGGGCTGAAGCCCGGAGGTCATCTCATCAAAATCGTCGAAGCCAGTGGGGATACCGGTGATCGAGCCATCGCTCTGGAAGAGCTGATCGATGCGGTCGATGGTATTGGCGAGGATGGGTTTCATGCCCCTGAAACCAACGGAATTCTGCTGCATCTGATCGGCGATACCCAACACACGAGACTCGGCGAGGTCCAGCAGCTCGTCACTCTTGCGCTCGCCGGGGTTGTAGGCGGCGTCGGCGACCTCGTTGCCAATGGCGATCATTTGCCGCAACACGGAACGCTCTCGCACAATTCTAGCGTAGGCCTTGACGTTGGAAGCGCTGGGCGTGCCACTGGCCAGCGAGCCCAGATAGGCGATACCACCGATGCCGTCGAGCTCTTCAAGGTTTTGCAGCCGCTCGGCGACAGTGACCACATCTTGGGGCTGCTCATCGCTGGCGAGATCTTTTAGCGCCCTGAAGATCACCTGGTGATCGTGGCGGTAAAAATCCGCTTCAACGATCAACTCCTCCACCGCCTCCCAGGCATCTGCGCTGAGCAACACACCGCCCAGTACAGATTGCTCGGCCTCCACGCTGTGGGGCGGGATTTTCAGCTTTTCAACTTCAGCATCCGGGTAGCTGTTTTCAGCTTGATCGTACATGGGGGAATCCAAGGTGAGCGCACAAAAAAAAGAGAAAGACCAGCGCCACAGTATAGGGTTGATCGCCGCGCATAGACACGTGAATCACCGGCAATGCGGCGGTATTTATGCGCGCGCAGCAACGGCGACCTACAGGACATCGTTGAGGGCCGCAAAACCACCGTGCGAATGCTCGGCGAGAGCTGGTGCCCTGCCCAAACCACTGACAAGGGCGCCCTATTCCCGCTGAACAGCCGCTGCCAATACACCGCCACTCCAAGAGATCAATTCTTCAATGGTGATTGTTTGCAGGGCATGCCGCCGATGCTCCTGCGGCTTATCTGCCCTACAAGAGCGAAGCATCGGCGATGCCGCGGCGCCGGCAATGTCGAGGCCGTTGTAGCCCGGAAATAGCGCAGCGGTATTCGGGTTTGCAGAGCAAACGCTAT
>JAWSVD010000286.1:0-458 GCA_033852095.1 Granulosicoccaceae bacterium
CTTAACCAGTATCAATCAGTTACAGGTGATTCTAATGGGACGCAGCCTAATCCAGTTCCAAAAAGGCCTCAGTGAGCACGCATTTTACGACGCTTATGGCACCGAACATCAATGTTCCAGCGCACTCGAAGAGATGCGCTGGCCCAACGGCTTCGAGTGCCCCAACTGCGCGCACACCAAGGGCCATCGACTCCCCTGTCGGCCACGTTTGCAACAGTGCGCCAAATGCCACCATCAAGTCTCTGTCACGTCCGGTACCATCCTACACCGCACCAAGCTCCCGCTGACCAAATGGTTCCGTGCCATATATCACATGACCCAGTCGAAAAACGGCATTTCAGCCTTGGCGCTGATGCGTCGACTCGGAGTCACCTACAACACGGCGTGGCGGGTCAAACACAAGCTGATGCAAGTGATGAAAGAACGCGAATCTGGCGTCAAACTGGGGGTGCGCGTGG
>JAWSVD010000287.1:0-2780 GCA_033852095.1 Granulosicoccaceae bacterium
TATTAGGCGTGAACGCTTACCATTACAACCTGTCTTATAGGTTTGGGACCCTTCTATTACGTGAGGGGATTTCTGAATTATCGGACGATGAGCGGCAATACCTGGCCCCAACTTGGGCGATCTATGAAAGTTGGTGTTTCGTTGCTCTAGCGCAGCAATTGAAATCACTTCTACCCGACTACAAATGGGCGTTGGAACACTCTCCCGTCTCGACCGATATGTTGTTAGTGGGCTGTAAATGTAAAGGTGAGCAGCAAATCAAGCTCTATTCACAAATGACTTGCCCGTCCATGGGAAATGAGAATCGATATGGTTATTGTTCGATAAGTCGAGAGCGTCGCCCTGATTTTGTATTGGAGTACCAGGATCGCTCTCTCGTTCGGTATGTCTGCCTTGACAGTAAATACACCTCCTATCGCGCGCGGATATTGGAGTCGATGGCTTCGGCACACATCTATCGGGATTCGATCAAACACCATGGCACGGCCCCGTTGTTGTCTCTGCTTCTAGTACCTGCGAATGAAAATCTGCCTGAGCTGGCATCGTCAGGTTATGTTGATGCCTACGGTGTGGGCTGTTTAGTGCTATCAGACAACTCTAATGCACAGGTGTTAGCCAAGAGAGTCCTACGCGCCCTCTTGGCCTGATTTTCATGCGGCAAACTCACCAGTCTCTATTAAATACATAGAAACAGCAAATTATGCAGATGGGTTAAAAATGAGCAGGTGCTATATGGAGGGATAACACTCGCGTGGCTGTATGGCTGATTATTCCCGTATTGAAGTGGTCTAATAATTCCGTACATCACAATGAGTCAGTAAACTGATCATGTGATCAAAGGAAATTATGATGGCACGCAGAATACACAGTAGAGAATTCAAGATCGACTCAGCGGGACTAGTGCTCGACCAAGGCTACACACTCCAAGAAGCCTGTACGGCGGTTGGTGTTGGAGCAACAGCCATGCGCCGCTGGGTCAGCCAGCTTCAAGCCGAACGCGGTGGTCAGACACCGTCCAAAGGCAAAGCACTCACTGACGAACACGTTGAAATTCTGAAGCTGAAGAAACAGATCAAGCGCCTAGAGGTGGAGAAAGACATCTTAAAAAAGGCTACAGCGCTCTTGATGTCGGACACGCTGAACGTTACGCGTTGATCGACACCTTGAGCGCTGAACACAAACAAGCAGACGTGTTGCGGTGCTTCTCATTGAGCCGCAGCAGCTATCAGTCCTACCGAGCTGCACGGGGCAGGACAAACCCTGAGCGTGAACGTTTGGCCGCAGAGGTTGTCAGGATCCACCGTGAAAGCCGGCGTGCCGCAGGCACTCGTACGATCTCAGGGACGATGAAAGCCATGGGTGAATCGATTGGCCGCTGCAAGGTGCGCTCCTTGATGCGGGAGAACGATCTTAAGAGCAAGCAACCTGGCAAACATCGGTATAAGCCAGCGCTGAGCCCCAGTGACATTGCGCCGAATCGCCTGGATAGAGAGTTTGAGGTCAGTGGAGCTGATCAAGTCTGGTGCGGCGATATCACCTATGTGTGGTCGGGCAGTTGTTGGCTGTATCTGGCGTTAGTCACGGACTTGTACAAGCGACGCATTGTAGGCTGGGCTTGTTCAAGAAGTCCCGATACGGATCTGGCGGTCGCAGCGCTGCGCATGGCGTATGAATCGAGAGGGCGACCGAAGAAGGTGCTGTTTCACTCGGATCAAGGCTGTCAATACACCAGCGTGAACTTTCGCCGGCGTCTGTGGAGATATCAGATGACCCAGAGCATGAGTCGACGGGGGAACTGTTGGGACAACGCGCCGATGGAGCGCGTGTTCAGGAGCTTTAAAACGGAGTGGATGCCCAAGAATGGCTACCCGGATTATGAGCGCGCAGAGCGCGACATTCACGGTTTCATCAGGCACTACAACTACAAGCGAGGCCACAGTTACAACGACTACGTTGCACCGGCGGTAGCTGAGCAGCAGTCAACAAAAGAAACGGTATAAAAACCTTAATCGATGTACGAAATAACTTGACCACATCATATGTACAGTTGGCGCGTTTCTGCAGCCAAGAGAGTCGGCGATGCTCGTTAACGCCGGATATTTTGGCCCTCCGGAGCAGGGAGAGATAGGGGTGATACACGACTCGACCCTATTATTGACGTAATCGAATACATAGAATATGTTTTTGTCTCATTCTAGCTTTAGTATCATTTCCGTGTGATGAGTCGCTGGGTTGAGCGCTGGTGGTTGGCTGGGTTAAACGCCGTTCGCTTCAAGCCGCTTCTTGATTACCCCTGTGACTCATATGCTAGAAAGCTGTATACTTAACCAGTATCAATCGGTTACAGGTGATTCTAATGGGACGCAGCCTAATCCAGTTCCAAAAAGGCCTCAGTGAGCACGCATTTTACGAGGCTTATGGCACCGAACATCAATGCTCCAGTGCACTCGAAGAGATGCGCTGGCCCAACGGCTTCGAGTGCCCCAACTGCGCGCACACCAAGGGCCATCGACTCCCCTGTCGGCCACGTTTGCATCAGTGCGCCAAATGCCACCATCAAGCCTCTGTCACGTCCGGCACCATCCTACACCGCACCAAGCTCCCGCTGACCAAATGGTTCCGCGCCATCTATCACATGACTCAGTCGAAAAACGGCATTTCAGCCTTGGCGCTGATGCGTCGACTCGGAGTCACCTACAACACGGCGTGGCGGGTCAAACACAAGCTGATGCAAGTGATGAAAGAACGCGAATCTGGGGTCAAACTGGGGGTGCGCGTGG
>JAWSVD010000288.1:0-1897 GCA_033852095.1 Granulosicoccaceae bacterium
AATGCTCAGGGCGTCATGATCAACGGCACCTGGACTTCCTCCGGGTGCAGCCCGCCGTGCACGCCGACCATGTCCCCCAGGGATTCATGTGGCAGCGTGTCGGTCCAGGCGCGCTTGCCCTGCAGCAGCAATACGCGGTTGCCGGCGCGCGCCAAGATCTCTGCGGGCACGGGCTGCCCGTCCAGCCGAGGCCCGAACAGCCCCGAGGCAAACAAATCCTCGGTGGGCACGTTGATCAACTCATCGCTGTAGCGCTCGACGCAGATTTGATCAAAGGCCTCGAGTTGCTTGGGCTTGACGTTGCAAAAGACGCTGCGCGGCTCGCCGGCCAGGGGGGTGGCCAAGCAAGCGGCGAGGTCTTTGTGCTCGGCGAAGGGCAGCACGCCCTCGCTGCCCACGTTGACCATGCCGTGATCGGCGGTCACCACTAGCTTGAAGTTCGCGGCTTCGCTGCGGGCCAAGAAATCCGCCAGTGCCGCCTCGATCTCGCGCAGGGATTGGCGCCACTCGGCACTGCCCGCACCGCTCTTGTGGCCGATGGAATCGAGGCTGGGCCAGTAGGCGTAGGTGTAACTGCGGCCGCCTTGCTGCACCGTGTGGCGCAGGTGGCCGAAGAGCTGTTTGATGTTGGCCGCGCCGGTTATTTTGGCGGCACCGAGGTGGCGCTGGGTAAAGGGCGAATCCACCAAAAACTGCGGCTGCACGATCTGGCAGCGCTGGCGCACCCGGTTGAGCATGGGGGTGGCGCGGTACAGCTCGCGCTCACCCGGGGGGCGCTTGTCGCTGAGGTTGCGGTAGCGGCCGAGCAACGTGGTGTAGATGTCCTCGTTTTGGTTTAAGTGCATGTGCCAGGCGAGGATGCCGTGCTCCGCCGGCGGGCGCGCGGTGAGGACGGTCGAGATGGCGGCACTGGTGGTACTGGGGAAGACGCTGTGCAGCTGGCCAATGCGATTTTGGCAGAGCGGCCCCGCGGCATTGCCGTGCTGGCTGAGCAAGGCGTCCCCCAGTCCGTCGAGCAACAAAAACACCAGGTGCTGCGGCGTTTCCAGCGCGGCCTCATCCAGCAGACTGCAGCCGGGCAGCGGGCTTTTCCCGTGCAGGCGGCGCTCGATGCTGGCCATCAAATTGAGGGAGTTCGTGCCCTGATAGCTGTCGATCAGGGCGCTTTGAGTGGCCAGTAGAGACACGGCGATTTTCCATTATTGCGGGGTGTGCCAAGCATACCAGCTACACGCGGCGCGGCCGCATCCGTGTGGGGAAGCTCAGACTTGCGTGCTGTGCTCAAGCCGCTGCAGCAGCTTGCGCTCCATCACGGTGGAGAGCGCAAACATCAGTACATAGGCGCTGCCCAGGGCGAGGATGATCGACACCACGTGATCGGTGTATTGGCGCCAGAGGAAGAAGCTGAGCAGCAGCGCGGCGATGCCGGAGAGCCGTATGCACAGGCTCCAGGCGAACTGGCCGCTGGCCTTGATGTACGCCAGTTGGTAGGCGTTGAGCATGATGAAGACAAAAAACAACGAGAAGTGCATCAACACCAGCGCGGCGCCCGCGTACTCGGGCGGCAGCAGCATCGCCACGAGCTTGTCGCTACCAAAAACCATGATCCCAGAAAAGCCCACGCTCACTTTGATCGCCAGGGCGCGTACCCAGGTTTTGAGTTCCTGCACCTGAGCGTGATCCGCCTCGCGCAGGCACAGCGCCAGCTCGGGCAGCACAAAGCGGTAGATCGGAAACACAAACAGCATTGTCATGTAAGTGAACACCGGGCGCACCACCACCTGGAAATCGGCCAGCTCTTCCAAACTGAAATAACGCACGGTCAACAGCACCGCGAGGTAGATCATCAAAATGCTGGCGCCGGCCTCTAAAGATGCACTGAAGCTCTTGCGCACAA
>JAWSVD010000289.1:0-9669 GCA_033852095.1 Granulosicoccaceae bacterium
GCTGATCAATGGAAGCACTGTCATGGTAATTGTTTGTCCGTTGAACTAGGTTTTCAGCAGCTGTATTTTTTTAATCACTCTCTTGGAAGGATCGCTCATGAAAGTTTTGGCCTTTGGCGCTAGCAGCAGTAAAAAATCCATCAATCAACAGCTCGCTGTGTACACCGCATCCCTGGTGGCGGGCGCGGACGTTGACGTGTTGGATTTGAACGATTTCGAGATGCCGATCTACAGCGCCGACCGCGAAGAAGCGTCTGGCCAGCCCGCACAGGCGCAGGCGTTTTTGGACCGCATCACCGCGGCCGATGCGGTGATTATCTCCTTTGCGGAGCACAACGGTATCTTCAGTGCCGCCTACAAAAACGTCTTTGACTGGGCGTCGCGCATCAACAACAAGATGTTCGCGGATAAAAAGATGTTGCTGCTGGCAACATCTCCAGGCGGCGGCGGTGGCAACAGTGTATTGACCTTCGCCACAGGCTCTATGCCGCATTTTGGTGCTGACGTGAAAGGCAGCATCTCGGTGCCCAGTTTCTATGATAATTTTAACGCTGAATCGGGTCAGATCAGCAACGCAGAGATCCTCGAGCAGCTGCAAGCCGGCGCGATCAACCTCACCCGCTAAAGCTTGTTGGTTCGGTCGGGGCGCGCAGCTCGGGGGCGGGGGCGGATTGTGGGTTCGACCGGGGCCGCGGGCGGCTTTATTCGGACTTCCTTTTGCTTTTCTACAAAATCGCAGCCCGATCCAGGGCTGCGGTTTTGATCATGGCAAAGGCCGTATCGCCAATCTCCAGCTGCAAGAATTCCAAATTAATGCGTGCCACGCGCACCAGCAGCTGGGTCTCGTCGGGCAGCTTCAGCAGCACCTCCGCAAATGCACCTTCCTCGACCGCAATGTCCGTGATCACGCCGCGCAGCTGATTGCGCAGGCTGCTGTCAGCTATCGGATTTTTGGCGATGGAGAGGTCTCTGGCGCGCAGCCGCAAGCGCACCTTGCTGCCCACCGCTCGGTCCAGCTGAGGGCTGATCAGACTGCCCGCGGACGTTTGCAGTATAGACACCCCGAATTCAGGTCGGTGCGACTGCAGCACCGCAGGGATGATGGCGCTGGCCTCGTAGCGGCCGGTATGGGCACGCAGATCCAACCGCGTCAGCACGGTCTCCGGTGGCCCCACCGCCTGTTGCTGGCCGTCGTGCAGCAGCACCACGGTATTGGCAAGCCTGGCCACCTCTTCGAGCGCATGACTGACATACACAATCGGTATGTGCATCTCGTCGCGCAGTCGCTCCAGATAGGGCAGAATATCGCGCTTGCGCGCGCCGTCCAGCGCCGAGAGCGGCTCGTCCATCAGCAACAGCCGCGGCGAACACAGCAGCGCCCGGCCAATCGCCACGCGCTGGCGCTCCCCACCCGACAGAGTGGCTGGCCGGCGCTGCAGCAACGGCCCGAGGGCCAGCAGCTCCAGCACGCTGTCGAGTGTGGCGTAACGCTGCTTGCGCGGCGTCAGCCATTCGCCGTAGCGCAGGTTGTTGAGCACACTCAAATGCGGGAACAGCCGCGCATCCTGGAACACATAACCGATGCGTCGCTTGCGGGCGGGCACATTGATGGCCAATGCGCTGTCGTAGAGTACTTTGTCGTCGACCAGGATACGGCCACTGTCCGGGGTCATCAGCCCGGCGATCTGCTCGATCAGGCTGGTCTTGCCGCAGCCTGATCGACCGAACAGCGCGGTGATGCCAGGCTTGCACTCGAAATCCACCGAGAGTTCAAAGGAGGCGAGCTTTTTATGCAGCAGCACGTCCATACTCAGCGCCCGTGCACGCGGCGGTTGAGCCGCGCGCCCAGCCACTCGGCACAGAGCAGCGCAGCCAGTGACAGCACAACGGAGAGCAGCGCCAGCTGCAGCACGCTGTTCTCCGCGCCGGGGATCTGAAGCTGGGTGTAGATGGCATTGGGCAGGGTGCGGGTCTCACCGGGGATATTGGCCACAAAAGTCACGGTGGCGCCAAATTCACCCAGGCTCTTGGCAAAACCCAGCACCACAGCTGCCATCAGGCCCGGTGCCGCCAGCGGCAGGGTCACACTCAAGAAGATGATCAATGGCGAGGCGCCGAGCGTGGCAGCCGCGCGGTGCAGGCGTGCGTCCGTGGCCTCCAGCGACAGCACAATGGGTCGCACCATCAGCGGCAGGCTCATCACCGAGGCCGCCAGCACGGCGCCTGTCCATTTAAAGGCCAGCACCAGCCCAAAGGTATCTGCAAGCCAGGCCCCCGCCACACCGTGGCGGCCAAAGGCCAGCAGCAGCGCATAACCCGTGACCACCGGCGGCAAAACAAGCGGCAGGTGCACCAGAGCATTGAGCAGGTTACGGCCGGGGTAGTGTTTGTTGGCCAGCGCAAGGGACAATAATAGCGCCAGCGGCAGGGTGAGCAGTGTGCTCCACGCTGCCACCCGCAGGCTCAGATGCAGCGCCTGCCAGCTCTCGGGGCTGAGCTCAAACATCGGGCTCGGCCGGCGGGATAAAACCCATCTCAGCAAAGAGTTGCTGCGCTTGCTCGGCGCTTAGGAATCTCAAAAACCGCAGCGTATCCACGGATGGCGCTGGACCAATGGCGGCCACCGGGTAGTGAATGCGCTCACCGCTGGGCAGCGGGATGTCGGCTATTTTTCGCAGCTCTGGCACGGCTATTAGGTCGCTGGCGTAGACAATGCCCAGTGCGACTTCGGCGCGCTGCAGCAGGGCGAGGCTGGCGCGCGCGTTCTCCGTGGGGGCTAATCGCGGCTCTACGCTGGCCCACAGGCCCTGCGACTGCAGCGCGCGCTTGGCATAAATGCCCACCGGCACGTGGCGCGGATCACCCACGGCGAGTCGCCCGTCCTCTAGCCAGAGCTGCAACTGCGCCGGGGTGGGCAGGCTGTCTTGGGTGTTCAGCGGAGAATCGGCGGGCGCCACCAGCACCAGGCTGTTGTGCAGCAGGGTTTTGCTCTGCGCGGTGTTTACAGTGCCCGAGTCGATGAGCGTTTGCATCCAGCGCGGGTTGGCGCTGATGAACACACTGGCGGGTGCGCCGTGGCTGATCTGCCGCGAGAGAGTGGAGCTGGCGCCGTAGCTGAATTGCACCGCTTGGTCGTACTCGGTTTCATAGGCGGCGCCGATGGACTCCATCACCGCCGCCAGGCTGGCGGCGGCGAAGACCAGCAGGGGCGGGCTGCGCTCAGTTGCATCCGCGTGCGCGTGGCCAGTGGCCCACAGCAGCAGCGAGCCTAGCAATAAGCACCTGCGTGTCATTAAGCTGGGCGCGATCATGGTGTCCTGGGGGTTTTAGCGGCCTTGGCCCACGTGGGGGTTGGTGGCGCGCTCATGGCCCAACGTGCCGGTGGGGCCGTGGCCGGGAATAAAGGCCACGTCATCACCCAGCGGCCAGAGCTTGGCGGCGACGGAATCCAGCAGCTGCTGGTGGTTGCCGCCGGGCAGGTCGGTGCGACCGATAGAACCGGCGAACAACACGTCCCCCACCTGCGCGATGCGCGAGACCTTGTCGAAGAAGATCACGTGGCCGGGCGCGTGGCCCGGTGTGTGAAATACCTGCAGCTCGATCTCGCCCACGCGCACGGTGTCGCCCTCGTCCAGCCACTGGTCGGGCTCCACGGCGGTGGCCGGTGGCATGCCGAATTTCTTGGCTTGCTCCGGCAGGGCCTGCAATAAGAAGGCGTCGTCCTTGTGCGGGCCAATGATCTCAACCCCGTAGTGATCCGCGCAGTCGCGCGAGGCGGCGGCGTGGTCGATGTGGCCGTGTGTCAGCAGGACTTTCTCTACCTCAACGCCCGCGGCTTCCACAGTGGCAAACACGGTGGGCAAATCGCCGCCCGGGTCGACGATCGCTGCCTTGTTGCTCTGCTCGCACCACAGCAAGGTGCAGTTCTGTGCGAGGGGCGTGACGGGGATGATTTGGTAGCGCATAAACAAAAATCCTTGGCGGGGCGTGCGGTCAGGCGTTCAGGTCGGGGATGAGTTGGCTTTCAATCAATTCTATCCGGTCTCGCAGCAGCAGCTTGCGCTTTTTTAAGCGTCTGATCTGCAGTTGGTCCGACTGCGGTTGGGACGAGATGGTGGCAATGACCAAATCCAAATCTCGGTGCTCCAAGCGCAGCTCCGTGATCAATAGTTGTAACTGTTCGCGTTTGGTGTCGTCCATCCGAAGCCTCGTGACGGGGCGTCCGGCCCCTGGTGGTCGTCTATACAATCGAAGGAATGATTGCGCTGTGATGCAGGTGTTGCTTGCAAAGTGGAGTGTAGCTCACCAAACTTGCGGGCCAAGCCCCCATTCTACCCCAAAGTTGAAAACCCACACCGTGTATATCACCTCAGAAAAATCCCCTCGTGCCTATCCTCATGTGGGCGGTTCTGGCGCTTATCGCCGCACTGCCTCTGACTTTATCGTCCGGGAGCAGCTTCCCTTTGAGCCCGATGGCGCGGGTGAGCATTTGCTGGTGTACGTGCAGAAAACTGACCAGAACACCGACTGGATAGCCAAATGGTTGGCGCGCAGCACAGGGGTGGAGCGGCGCGAGGTGGGGTGCTGCGGTCTGAAGGACCGTCATGCTGTTGCTTATCAATGGTTTAGCGTGCCTGTCACGCGTGGCGAGCCGGACCTGAGCGAGCCGCCCGAGGGTACGGTTATCCTGCGTCAGGAGCGTCACGGCCGCAAATTGCGCCCCGGCAGCCACGCCGCCAATGCCTTTGAGCTGGTGCTGCGCGACGTGCAGCGGGCGGATCTCATCGAACAACAGCTGCAGGCTGTTAAAGCCGGCGGCTGCCCCAATCTCTTCGGCGCGCAGCGTTTTGGCCGTGGCGGCGCTAACCTGACCGCGGCTGCGGCGTGGTTCTCTGGCGGCAAAAAGCCCAAGCGCCACCAGAAGGGGCATTACCTCTCGGCGGCACGCAGCGCCATCTTTAACAGCGTGCTGGCGCGGCGCGTGGACGACGGCAGCTGGAACACCGCTATCGAGGGCGACGTGCTGAACCTCGCCGGCAGCGGCAGCGTGTTTGCCTATGACCCAGCTGACGCCGCCATCGCCCAGCGATTGATCGAGCAGGACATCCACATCACCGGCCCCATGTGGGGCACCGGCGAGGCGCTGAAAGACGTGCAGACCCAAGCCCGTGAGCAGGCCTGGCTGGGGGAGGCGGAGCTGACCTATGGCGCAGGGTTGGAGGCCAACGGCCTGCGCGCCGAGCGCCGGGCACTGCGGCTCTTGCCGCAGGACATGCAATGGCAGTGGTCCGACGATCAGCGAGAGCTGACGCTGTCCTTTGCTCTAGCGCCGGGGCAATTTGCCACCGCGGTGCTGCACGAGCTGGGCGATTTTAGCGACGAAGCCCTGGTGGCACAGCAGCAGTAAGAACCACAGCGGGTGCGCGCTGCCGCCACCACCGGCGTACTCTTCATCCGCCAGCAGCGCCAGGTTTTGCAGATCCGCGTTGGCCGCTGCACGCACGGCGCTGTGGGCGTCCAGTAGCGTCGCACTGCAGCTGCCGTCGGGGCAGCCTTCTTTATCGCTCAACTCCCGCGTATTTTGCAGCAGTAGGGCCTCCACGTGCACCGGCTCGAGCAGGGGGTTGCTGGCGATCATCAGCGCCGCCGCGGCGCTGACCAATGGCGTGGCCAAGCTGGAGCCATAGCGCGGGGTAAAGCGGTCGTCGTTCTTGGCACTCTGCCGGCCGCCGTCGTCCAGGGTGGTCAGGCCCGCGCCGGGCACGCCGCCGGGTGCGAGCACATCCACCGCCGCGCCGAAGTTATTGTAGTAGGCGTAGTTACCGGATCGATCACTGGACGCTACCGTGAGCACACCGTTGCAAGAGGCGGGCGAATAAGGCTGTTCCGAGAGTGATTGCCCGCCGTTGCCAATGGCGGTGACAACCAAAGACCCGGCGCGGCGCGCGTCGCTGATCGCGGCCTGCATGCTGGTGTAACAGATCCCCACATAACCCAAGCTCAGGTTGATCACCGCGGCGGGGTGCTTGTTGAGCGGTGCGCCCTCGACTTCCAGCCCCGCAGCCCAGCGGATGCCGTCGATCAGATCGGAGACGGTGCCGCCGCAGCGGCCCATGACACGCACCGGCAGGATATCGATGTGCGGTGCGGCGCCCGATATGCCAAGGGCGTTGTTGCTGTTGGCGGCCAAGATGCCCGACACAGCGGTGCCGTGCCAGCTGCTGCTGCTGGTGGCGCAATCGCTGCCCAGGGCGCCCGTGTCGATGTCGGGTTGAGCGACCCAATCACCGGGGTCGGTGGGGTCGTTGTCCATGCCGTCGCCGTCGTTGGCCACGTTCACGTCACGCACAAAATCATAACCCGGTAGCACATTGCCCATGTCGCTGTGACTGGCGAGTATGCCCGTGTCGACCACGGCCACCACCACATGATCGAGCAGCCGTGGCAGCTCCCACGCATCGGCCAGGCCGGTGCCTGCTGTCTCCTCGGGCGCGGATTGCAAATACCATTGGTTGACGGCCAAAGGGTCGTCGGTCAGACCGGCGGGCATTACCCGTACATGGCGTTCTGCAGGCATGACCCGCTCACTTTGTGGGGGTGAGATAAAGGCCGCCTGAGCGGGGTTAAAAGTGGGCGCTGACAGCGCGTAAAAGAACAGACCGATGGCGGTCGAACGGATCGAAAATAAGGGGTGTAATTTCAGCATGCATTGCACAGCGGCAATGTAGTAATTCGCTTAATGGCATGCTTATATTACAATTGGAATGTAGTTTTTGAGTAATACTTAATGTGCTCCGGCATACGCAATGTGCGCTTTATTGCGTCGTGTTCAACGCTCTTTTAGGCGGGGCATCAGCATCACTAAATTACAAGGCAGGGTGCGGTTGTCCAGCTGGTGCACCATCAGCTCATCCCAGGCGGTGGCGCACGCGCTGCTGGAGCCGGGCAGCACGAACAAATACGTGCCATTGGCCACACCGCAGAGCGCGCGCGATTGCAGCGTGGAGCTGCCAATGTCTTTGTAGGAGAGATAACGAAACATCTCGCCAAATCCGCTGATCTCTTTGTCCAGCAGCGGCTGCACCGCCTCGGGGGTGCCGTCGCGACCGGTGATGCCGGTGCCGCCGGTGGTGATCACCGCGTCGATTGCGGGGTCGGCGATCCAGCGCGAGATCGCCGCGCGCAGCTGGTAGATGTCATCGGGCACCACGATTTTCTCGGCGCAGCTGTGTCCCACAGCCTGCAAACGCTCCACCAACAGCTTGCCGGAAATGTCGTCCGCCTCTGTGCGCGAGTCCGATGCTGTCAGTACCGCGATATTCAGGGGCAGAAAAGCGCGCGCTTGCTGTGACATTTTGAGGCTCTTATCGTAAGTTGTAGACAAAGAACTGTTACTATACCCCGCTTTTACTTGGGTGCCACATGGCGCAACGACTACAGAAACTAATGGCTTCGGCTGGGCTGGGCTCACGCCGCGGGCTCGAGGCATCCATCGCGGCTGGCAAAGTATCCGTCAACGGCAAGGTGGCCGCTCTGGGCGACCGCGCCGCCGATGGCGACCAAGTCACACTGGAAGGCATCCACTACCGGGTGCAGGCCTCCGACGGCGCGTTGCGCACCCGGGTGCTGCTCTACCACAAGCCGGTGGGGCAGGTCTGCAGCCGCAAAGCCGAGCGCGAGGGCGATTCGGTCTTTGATCATCTGCCCCGCGTGCAGGGCGCACGCTGGGTCTCGGTGGGGCGACTGGACGTCAACACCAGCGGCCTGCTGATCTTCACCGACGACGGTGAGCTGGCCAACCGCCTGATGCACCCGTCCTTTGAGGTGCAGCGCAAGTACGCTGTGCGCATCCGTGGCCAGGTGGACGACGAGATGATGAAGCGGCTGCTCGAAGGCGTGGAGCTCGAAGACGGCCCCGCCAGCTTCGAGACCCTCGAGATGGCGGGCGGCGAGGGCAGCAACGCCTGGTTCCACGTCACCCTGCGCGAGGGGCGCAACCGCGAAGTGCGGCGCTTGTGGGAATCACAAGAGGTGGAAGTGAGCCGGTTGATCCGCCTGCAGTACGGCCCGGTGACGCTACCCCGTGGGCTCGGTCGTGGGCGCTACCGTTTTCTGGACGGCCCTGATCTGCGCGGCTTTTTGAAGGCGCTCAATTATTTTGCCGATCCCGAGCTGAGCTTGGTCAAGCAAAAGCCGTCGCGACGTGCACAGAAGCCCGCTTCAAAGCCACGTCGTCGCAGCTGATCTACCCGGAGGTGCTTTTTACATGAGCAGAGATACCCTTTTCCACGTGCGTTTCATGGGTGAAAACCAGCGCCAGTACGACGTCTACGCCGAGGAAGTCTTCCAGGGCGAACTCTACGGTTTCGTGGTGCTGCGCGGCTTGGTCTTCAATAAAAGCAGCTCACTGGTGGTTGACCCCGGCGAAGAAAAACTCAAATCCGAGTTCGAAGGCGTCGAGCAGACCATGGTGCCCATGCACGCGGTGATCCGCATCGACGAAGTAAAGAAGCAGGGCCAGGCCAAAGTCACCGAGGCCAAAGGTGAGGGCGGGGTAGTCACCGCCTTCCCCGGCAGCATCTACACCCCGCGCAAAGACAGCTGACAAGCCGACAGATAGGAGCAGGCGAGTGACGCAAGAACTCAAGCTACTCGCCTGCCAGCTCGACATCCCCGCCACAGCCACGGTGGCGCAACGGGATCAACACCTGCAGCGCAGCGCTCATCTGATCAGCACAGCACTGAGCAACGAGCACAGCGACCTGGTGGTGCTGCCCGAGCTCAGCAGCGTCGACTACAGCTGCGAGAGCTTCGGCGCGCTCGCCCAGCTGGCCGAATCCCTCGACGGCCCCAGCTACCACTGCTGGTCAGCCATCGCCCGGCAACACCACACCACCGTCGTCTACGGCTTCCCACGTCGCACCTCAGCGGGTGAATACCGCATCTGCGCCGCAGCTGTGGGCCCCGACGGCCAGCTCATCGGTCACTACGACAAGCTGCACCTCGCGCAATTCGGCGCCTCCATGGAACAGGAATACTTCAGCGCCGGTGATCACCTCTTTGTCTTCGAGCTGGCCGGCTTCCGCATCGCGCCGATCATCTGCTTTGATATCCGCGCCCCCGAGCTCTGTCGCCAGCTTGTATTGAAGCACCAGGTCGATCTCATCCTGCACAGCGGCGCCTACTACAGAGACCCTAGCTTCGACAGCTGGCACGCCTTCGCCCAGACCCGCGCCGTGGAAAACCAGTGCTACTTCCTCAGCCTGAACCGGGCAGGGCAGCACTACGGCAACTCCCTGTTCGTGCCGCCCTGGATCGACCAGCAGACGCCGCCGCAGGGCTTCCCCCAGTACGCCCAGAGCCTGCAGCGGCTGAGCTGTCAGCAGTCTGCCATCACGCAAGCACGGCGGGAATACGGCTTTCTGACTGAGCGCTTGCCCAGTTACGATCTGCCGCTGCAGGGTGCAAAACTCCTGAGTGGCAAATAAAGCGGCGATCGAGGCGTCAAGGGTCTTGAAAACCACCCCGAAAACACGCTACACTTGATCGCTTAGCCGCGTTGCACGCAATTCGGCGACAGGAGAGGTGTCCGAGTGGCTGAAGGAGCACGCCTGGAAAGTGTGTAAACGGTCAAACGTTTCGAGGGTTCGAATCCCTCTCTCTCCGCCA
>JAWSVD010000290.1:0-22045 GCA_033852095.1 Granulosicoccaceae bacterium
CCCACCAGCAGGTGATTCACCGCAAAGTGCTGAAAATCTGTTTGCCATTCGGGCCTAAACACCGGCTGGTCTCTGAAGGGGATGAGTTTTTCGATGGTGATAAAAATGATCGCTGTGCCGAGCAAGCCCAGCACCAGCCAATCCAGCCCCAGGTACGGCACATCCGTGGGGAAGGCCCCCACCGCTATGTTGTGCCCGCCCATGATGGCTGTCAGCGCCAACAGGGCGAGCGACCAGGACGCGAGCCACAGGGTGCGCAGCAGGGCCAAGTTGAGCACAGCCAGGGCACCCGCTAACAGCATCGAGCAAAACATCAGCTGACGAATACTGGCCACGTCGTAGCGCTGGCGCAGCTCAGGCGTGGTCAAATATTCGGGGAAATGAAAGGCGATAGCACCAAAAAAACACAGCGCAGCAAGCACCAGCGCAAGAACCCCTGAAATCATGCCCTGACCAAAGGTCAGGGAACCCACTGAGCGAAAAAGAACAAGTAAGTTACTGCAGACAGATTTCATGAAACTGACACCCTTAATAGATGCCCTGAGCAGTTCAACAATTGCGCCACTTCGGCAATACCCAGAGGCCAAAAATGCCCTACATGCCACCACTGGACGTGTCACCGTGGATTTTTGTTGGCAATCAACGCCTGCCAGCGACGATTTAAGCGCTCAGGCTTAAACTAAAGTGTTCTATTACAAACCGACCACACCGTCCATGCCCGTCCGCATAAACACTGGCCCGCTCGATACCGCCACTCCAATACCGAGCTGTCACGCCACACAAAACCCGCACGGCTGTTGAACTCCCGCAAAGACAGACTGTCGTAACTGCACAATGCCCCAGCTAAGGCTACAATGGCAGGGGTCAGGTGCCGAGCTAGATGCCCCGCACCGCACAATTCACTTTCGAAAACAAAGGACAACACCTTGAAAAAGACTCTGACTGCCAGCCTTCTCGCCGCTGCTATGCTACCCGCCATCGCCTTCAGCGCTGTTGAGACAGAAGAAGAGAAACTGAGCTACAGCTTGGGTGTACTGATCGGCGAGCGGATCCTCGGCAACTACGACGAGCTGGACTACGACGTGCTGATGGAAGCGCTGAAAGCGTCTCACGCCAAATCCGAGCTGCTGATCTCCGGCCCCGATGCGAACACCATCGTGCAGGAATACGCGCAAAAACAAGCGGAAGTGATGTCCGAGAAAGCCAAAGCCGAAGGCGCGGCATTCTTGGCCGAGCAGGAAGCGCGCGAAGGCGTGAGCAAGACCGACAGCGGCCTGCTGTACGAAGTCTTGGAAGCCGGCGCGGAAGACGCCAAAATGCCAGCCGCGACGGACAAAGTCACTGTCCACTACGAAGGCAAGCTGATCGACGGCACTGTCTTTGACAGCTCCATTGCACGTGGCGAGCCCACGTCTTTTGCCCTCAACCAGGTTATCCCCGGTTGGACTGAAGGCCTGCAGTTGATGCGCGAAGGCGCTAAATACAAGCTGTTCATCCCTTCCGATCTGGCCTACGGCGACCGTGGCGCAGGCCCCGGCATCGGCCCACACCAGGCGCTCACCTTCGAAGTCGAGCTGATCAGCATCGACACCGAAGAATCGGCTGAAGCCGAGCCAGAAGCAGCGGAAAAAGCGCCCGAAGAAGCACCTTCTGAGTAACTGATGGGCTTGAAGTCGGGTACTATTGTGTTATCTCAATAGCCCTCGACATCCGCAGCAAAGACGGGTGGCTATTGGCCACCCGTTTTTGTTTGAGGAGAGCCCCCGCATGGCCGTTCATCACATTGATCACCCACTCGTCGCCCACAAGATCGGCTTGATGCGCATCGCCGACATCAGCACCAAGGCCTTCAGGGGTTTGGCCAGCGAGATCGGCACCCTGCTCACCTACGAGGCCACGCGCTCTCTGGCGACTGAGACAGTGGAAATCGACACCTGGAATGGCAGCACTAAGGTTCTGCGCATGCGCGGCAAAAAACCCACTGTGGTGCCGATACTGCGCGCAGGGCTGGGCATGCTGGACGGTGTGCTGGTGGCACTGCCGAATGCGCGTGTCAGCGTGGTGGGGCTGTACCGCGACGAAAAAACATTGGAGCCCGTGCCCTATTTCGACAAGCTGGTGGCGGACATCGACCAGCGCCTGGCACTGGTGGTCGATCCCATGCTGGCCACGGGCGGCTCGGCGATCGCGACGGTTGATCTGCTCAAATCCCGCGGCTGCAACGACATCAAGGCACTCTTTTTGGTCGCCGCACCCGAGGGCTTGAAGGCATTCACTGAGGCGCATCCGGACGTAGAGGTTTATACCGCCGCCATCGATTCGCACCTGAACGAAGTGGGTTACATCATCCCGGGACTGGGTGATGCCGGCGACAAGCTCTTCGGCACCAAATAACCGCAGCCACAGGTGATTCAAGTGCCCCAGATTCGCATCCTGCGTACGGGGCTAAGATGCTTGCGGGCTCAGCACTGTCGCGATCAGCAAACTACTGATCAAGCGCAGTGCACCCAGCGTTGATTCCGTACCCCTCCTCATTCGAGCTGCATACGCTGACTCGAAACCAAGTTTGGGCAGTGGCTAAAACCCTGCACTGCTCACTGCTTAGCCAGCAGCTCCTCATCCTTATCGCCACGCAAAATACGCAGTGAGCGCGAGGCGAAATCACGGCGCCACAGCACCAACAGCACAATCGCCGTCATGATCATCAACATGCCGGGGTGCAGCAACCAGCCCAAGCCCGCCACCGCAAAATAGAAGGCCCTTAAACCTGCGTTAAAATGATCCCCCGCGAGCACATGAATCGCCGAGATGCGGGCGACGTGGCGTGGCGTGTCCTCGTCGTCCAGGCTGCCTGTCGCCCCGATCAAAATAGCGCAGTAATTGAACAGCCGATAACACCAGAGCAACTTGAAGAAGGCCAATACAAACACCAGCGAGATCAGCAATATTTTGATCTTCCAGTTGACGGTCTCCACCAAAATGGCTTGCGGCAAGTAGCCGGCAATGTCCAGCGAACCGTCGGCAAAACCCAGCATCGCGGTCAGCACTCCCACCATCAGCACCGCCGTCGAGGCGAGAAAGCCCACCCCCTGCATCAGCGCGGCCTGCAGCTGGCTGTCGAGCATGCGCACTTCCCGTCCGGACATCACTTGCATCCACTTGCTGCGGTATTGGCTCATCACCGCGGCGATGGATTTGGAGCGGAAGCGGCTGCTTTCCAGCACCCAACTGTAAGTCCACCAACCCACCACGAAAAACACCAGGGCAATTGAATCGACGAAGGAGAATAACTGCATGTCTGTCCTCAAAGCACTATCTAAGCTAAAGATTGGCCAAAAGTTAGTTATAGTACGCTTGTGCGCTGCCCGCCGACAGCTCAGAGCTTCGCGCTCCGCCTCCACCCTTGGAAAACGCCGTGTACGTGATTAAAAAACCAACGTTCAATGTGTCTGTGATCAGCTTGGATCTGGACGATACGCTCTGGCCCGTCGAGCCCATCATCGTGGCCGCCGAAGAAAATTTCTACCGCCATCTGCAAGCCGACTACCCGCGCATTGCCGAACAGCACAGCTTTGAAGCGCTGCGGCAGCAACGCACCCAGTACATGATGTCCCGCCCCCACCTGCATCACGATCTGACCGCGTTGCGCACCCGCTTTATCGATGAGCTGCTGATAGAGCACGGCTACGAGGCCGACACCGAAAGGCACATGTTGCGGCTGTTCCAGCAGGACAGGAACAAGGTGGATTTTTACCCGGGGACACTGGAGGCTTTGGCCACCCTGGCCGGCACATACAAACTGGTCGCCTGCACCAACGGCAACGCCGATGTTTTCAAAACGGCCGCGGGCGAGCATTTCAGCGCGTCGATCAGCTCGGAATCAACCGGCGCGGCAAAACCCGACAAACGCATTTTTGACCAAGTGTGCCGCGAGATGGGCTGCCGCGCACCCGAGGTGCTGCACCTCGGCGACAACCCCCAGACCGACGCCCTGGGCGCACTGCACGCGGGCATGCACAGTGTCTGGTTTAACCGCGAGCAGGCACGCTGGCCGCACCCGCAGCAACCGCACGCCACGGTCAGCAGCTTAGAGCAGCTGATAGCGCTACTGGCTTAAGCCCGCAAGCGTGGCCTCGGCAGCAGCCTGCCAGGGTTTGTCCAGCATCATGGCGTGGCTGATGGCGGGCACCACCTGTGGCTCCACGCCGTAGCGTGCGGCTGTGCGCTTGAGCTGCTGCAGCGGCACTAAGCTGTCTTTCTCTGCCCCCAGCACCGTGATCGGCGTGTCCAAATCCCCGCGCTTGACCACTGTGTCACCCATGCTCATGTCCATGCCCACGCGCACGGATTCCATGGGCTCCAGGGCTTGCACAAAGCGGGTTTTCAAGGCCAGAGTTTGATTCGCAAACAACACATCGGCCACGGTCATGTCCGGCATGGAGCCGCCCCAAAACGCCGACATCATGTTGGCGCTGGGCATGGCAAATTGCATCATCGGCGCAATCAATCCATCCGGCGGCGACGGCGCCATCAGTACCGCTGCGGGAAAATCTTGTTTTTCGAGCAGCTTCTGCACCACCACGGCCCCCATGCTGTGGCCGACCAGTACCGGCGTCTGCGGCAACTCAGCGAGTGCGTTGTGCAGATCCGTGACGTAATCCCTCAGCGACCAGGTGTTGATGGGCGCATGCCCCGCGGACTCACCGTGGCCGCGCAAACTCAGCGCGTAGCAGTGGTGGCCGCGCTGCGCGAACCAGGGCATAAAATACTCCTGCCACACCCAGGCGGCGCAATAGGCGCCGTGCACAAACAAAATCGGTGGTTTTTTGGTCTTGCGCTTGGGCGCCTGCTCAATAACTTGCAATCGCAATGGAGGGAATTCCTGTTTAAACTTAGGGTTAGGCATGACTTGGGCCATACTAACAGCCTTGCCAGAGCGGATAAGTGAGCAATAGTTATAGATACTTGCCACTGACGCTCATCTCACTGTCGTATCATTTGCACCACATTATGCCATTTTCAATTTTTCAACCTCATGGACACGCCCTCTATGGCAAACACCTTTGAGCGCCTGCTCGCAGAAAAACCCTTTCTGCTCGCGGACGGCGCCACCGGCACCAATCTTTTCCAACTCGGCCTGCAGACAGGCGACGCGCCCGAGCTGTGGAACACCGATTTCCCAGACCGCATCCAGAGCCACTACCGCAGCTTCATCGATGCCGGTTCAGACATCGTGCTCACCAACACATTCGGCGGCAATTCCTTCCGTTTGAAACTGCACCAGGCAGAAGATCGCGTGCGCGAACTCAACGTCGCGGCTGTTCACCTGCTGCGAGAAGAGATCGACAAGAGCGGCCGCGACGTCGTGATCGCCGGCTCCATGGGGCCCACCGGTGAAATCCTCGAGCCCAGCGGACCTGTCTCGATTGCAGAAGCGGCAGACGTCTTTGAAGAGCAAGCCCATGCACTCGCCGATGCGGGTGCGGACGTGCTCTGGCTGGAGACCCTCTCATCGAAAGAAGAAGCCATCGCGGGTGTGCTCGGTGCTTCGCGCGCCGGGTTGCCCATCGTCGTCACCTTGAGCATCGACACCAACGGCCGCACCATGATGGGCCTGACCGCGGCGGACATCATCAACTTCCAGGCGGAGCTGGAGCAGGCACCGCACGCCTGCGGCACCAACTGCGGTGTGGGTGCCAACGAAGTGGTGGCTGCGGTTGTCAATTTCAAGACAGCCGCCGCCTCCGCGGGCATAGACCCGATCATCGTGGCCAAAGCGAACTGCGGCATCCCAGAGTATGTGGACGGCGCGATTGTCTACAACGGCACGCCTGAGGTGATGGCCCGCTACACCGAGATGGCGCTGGACGCTGGTGCGCGCATCGTCGGCGGTTGCTGCGGCACCTCGCCCCAGCACGTCGCCGCCATGCGTGTTGCCATGGATAACTACAGTCCTGGCACAGCTCCGGATTGCACCTCCATCGAAAAAGAGCTTGGCGAGCTCAGCAGCGGTGCCAGGGCACAGCTCGCAGGTGATCTGTCGATCGCCGGCGGTGCAGCGGGAGACGCGGGCGGTCGCGTCGGCGGACGACGTCGCCGCAAGCGCTAGCCAGACAGGGCTGGAGCAGCCCCCTGCTCTGCAGGCCGGTTCTAGCCCCCGCATCTTTTAGGACGCGCACAAAAAAGGCCTGCATCAGCAGGCCTTTTTTGTATTTGCAATCCGGCAAATCAGCTCTGAACACGCGCTGACTGCGCCGGATTTTACCTACGGCTACTTAAAAACCTAAGGCTTTTTAAAGCGACCGGCTTTCGAGCCTGACTTCGCATCACGCTTGGGGCGTCTATCGCCGCCACCAGAACGGTCACTGCCCGCGGGTTTGCCGTGGTTTTTACTCACGGGCATCTCACCGTCCACCAGACGAGAAAGCTGCAGACGCTGTCCCGCGACCCAGACATTTTTCAGGTCGTTGAACACTTCTTTGGGCATGCCCTCAGGCAGGTCAATCAAGGTGAAATCGTCGTAGATGTCGATGCGGCCGATGTGCTTGCTCTCAATGCCCGCTTCGTTGGCGATGGCGCCGACGATGTTGCCTGGCTTCACCTTGTGCTCGTGCCCAACTTCGACGCGGTAGCGCTCCATGCCCTCTTCTGTGGCTTTGACGTCAGCGGCACGCGGCACACGTTTTTCTCTGCTGCGCGGCGGGCGGTCATCGAAGTCACGACGAGGCTCGCGTTCACGCGGCGCGCGCTCGCGCGGTGCGGGGAATTCTTTGTGCGTTAACAAGAATGGCTGTGCGCCCTGCATCTGCTGCGCCAGAGCCGCCGCAACCTGTAAAGGCTGGATGTCGTTTTCTGCGCAATAGGTGCTGAGCATTTCACTGAAGAACGTCAGTTCGTCTTTTTCCAGCGTCTCACTGATGCGCTGCTTGAACGCCCCTACGCGTTTCTCGTTGATGGTCTGCGTAGAAGGCAGCTCCATCATCGCGATTTTTTGCTTGGTTGCACGTTCAATCGACGCCAACATGCGGCGCTCGCGTGGCGCCACGAACAGTATGGCATCGCCGGTGCGACCGGCACGGCCGGTGCGGCCAATGCGGTGAACATAGGATTCAGTGTCGTGCGGGATGTCGTAGTTGATCACGTGGCTCACGCGCTCCACGTCGATACCACGGGCCGCCACGTCAGTGGCTACCACGATGTCCAGATCACCCTTTTTCAGCTGCTCGATGGTGCGCTCGCGTTGCTTCTGTACCACGTCGCCGCTGAGCGGAGCCGCCGCATAACCGCGTGCAGACAGCTTGTCAGCCAAATCCACGGTGGCGAGCTTGGTGCGCACAAAGATGATGATGCCACCGAAATCCTCGGCTTCCAGAATGCGCGTCAGCGCGTCCAACTTTTGACCGCCGGCAACGATCCAATAGCGCTGTCGTATGGTCTCTGCGGTGCTGGTCTTGACCTTCACCATCACGTGCTTGGGCTCGTTCAGGTGCGAGTTGGCGATGCGCTTAATCTGCGACGGCATGGTCGCGGAAAACAAAGCAATCTGGCGCTTGTCCGGGGTCTGCTCGAGGATCCATTCGACGTCGTCGATGAAGCCCATGCGCAGCATTTCGTCTGCTTCGTCCAGCACCAGTGTCTTCAGCGAACTGAGGTCCAGAGTGCCACGACGCATGTGGTCCATCACCCGTCCAGGTGTGCCCACAACAACATGCACGCCGCGCTTCAGCGAGCGGATCTGTGCAGTGTAGGGCTGGCCACCGTACAAGGGCAGCACATGAAAGCCCTTCATCTCGGCCGCGTAGGTTTGAAAAGCCTCAGCCACCTGGATGGCGAGTTCGCGTGTGGGTGCTAAAACCAGCACCTGAACACCTTTATCGTTCAAATCCATCTGCGACAAAATCGGCAACGCAAAAGCAGCGGTTTTACCGGTACCTGTCTGCGCCTGACCAAGCACATCGTGCCCTGCCATGATCAAAGGAATAGCCTGCGCCTGGATGGGCGAAGGTTTCTCGTAGCCCACCTTCTCCAGCACCCGCATCAAAGGGGCGCTGAGCTTGAGCTCGGAAAAAGATGTGGCCGTTTCGGCAGTCATGTCAGGGGGGTACTCAGCTAGGCGCCCATTTACATGGGCAAAAGACGTCGGATCTTATCAGACAAGATACGAAATGGGTAGCATAGCTTCGCAGCTTTTGGGTTTCAATTCACCTATTGATGACCTGATTAAATCAACTGTGGCTAGATCAAGGCGCAGGGAATCGGAAGCCAATCTTGAATTCTCATTCAAATTCAAGGGCATACAAGGTCTGCTCAGACCGGTGTGCGCGGCATCAAAGAAAGTACTGTATCAACCAGTATTTCCCAATAGCGGCCATCAGCGCGGTATTTTCACCGCCTCGCTCAAACTTCCTGTCCCATGAACGCTGTCGACAGCTTGCACTCTTATGCTCTCTACTGCATTGGGGATGTGCAGTGCCAGCCCACGCGTAAACGGTTGTTCACTTTCGTGCGGATGATAGAGCACCCGAAAACCCAACTCTTCACCGGCCTCATCAACAATGCGCCAGCCATTGGCGTAGTGCTGCCAGCCCGAATCCGCGTGCGACACAGTGACGTCAATGCGCCAGCGATCTGCTCCCATTGCAGTCACTTGTACATTCTCCACAACCGGGGAATCGGCAAACGCCAAGCCACAGGCCATCACCGACAAAATCGGAAACAAAATCCATTTATTCACTGTTGTTATCCCACGAGCTGTCACGCTCTGCCTAACGATTAAACGAACCCACTTGCATAAGCATTACTGGACAAAACACACACCAGCGCAACTGTTGTGGGGCTTTTAAAACCATGCGCACATGGCCTTTCAACCACCTTCGGGAAATACAGCTAACTGACTGTCCAGCGCATACCAAGACGCTTTGCCCCCAACCCAAATGTGTTTTTTCTCTACCGCATTGGGATGATCGTCCAATGAGCCAAGCCTGAGAATAATATACTCAGCCCCCGCCCGCTTGGCATAGACCTGTGTTCCGCAGCACGAGCAAAAATAGCGCTTTTTGGCCACAGATGACTCGAAGGATTGCAGCCTGTCTGCGCCTGTTAGCGTGAAATCTTTGAGCAGCACCGATGCAACGCTAGAAAATGCTGCGCCGTGCGCCTTGCGACACGTCTGGCAATGTCACCTAGCGCACCGCTTATCGCGTAGCGCACCTGACCACACAAGCAGCTGCCACGAATAACCGCCTGATCTTGCTCGCCTTTGACAGTCATGAAATTGTATCTCTCAAGTGCTTTGCCTAAGAATACGCTAAGGCACCACTGTTTCAGCGCTTTGTTTTTTGACGCGAGTCTCTCGCCACCAAATAACAACGCCAGCACCAATCACCAACGCGGCGCCATACAGCGTGAAGGTATCCGGGACACTGCCAAACACTGTCCAGCCCCAAAAACACATATAGACAAACAGAATGTAGATGAAGGGGCTCAAGGCACTGGCGGGAGCGTGACGGTGCGCATGACTGAACAGCTCATGGCCCAACCACCCCATCAGGCCCAGGGTGAACGACAGCGCCCACTCCAGCGGCGTGCTGGGGCTTACCCACACCAGCAAGGCAGGCACACTCAGCGCCAATGTGCCGACTAGCCCCGAATAGAACTGCAGCACCGGCACTGCTGTCCTGCCGACCAATTTGCGCGACATAATCGAATAGAGCGCAAAGCTGAGCGCCGCCCCCAGCGAGAACAGCATGGCCCAGTGAAAGCCCCCGCCCGGCCGCATGGCCACGACTACCCCCACAAAACCGACCACGATAGCCGCCCAGCGCCAGCCCCCTACCCGTTCACCCAACATGGGCATGGAGAGCAAGCAGATAAATATAGGCGCCGAGAAGGTGATGGTAGCCAGTGTCGTCAAAGGCAGGTGAGGCAGAGCGATAAAATTACACACCGTGGAACTGACCAGCAGCAAAGACCGAAGCAACACCGGCCCGACCTCTGTGCGGGGCAGTTTATAACCGGAAAAGCGGTTGAAGCCCGCCCGCTGTGTCGACACCACCAAGTGCATAAAATAGCGCAGGAACACCACCTGTAAAATGGGGATACCCGCCAGCGCCAACCACTTAGCCGTGGCGTCCACACTGGAGAACAAGAAAAAAGCCAGCAGCACAAAAACGATGGCTTTGCTCAGTTGGTCGTTCATCGAAGAATCATCGCTCGTTGATATTGCAGAAGAAACGAAGGACTGGCACGGCCAGCCAGCCCAAATCTAAGGAAGCTAAACACGCGGTTTTAACGTTTTATCACCTCATCCTAGCCGCTGTCGAGTACAGCGGCATTTAGCAGATCGGGCGAGCACGAGGAACCTTAATGCAGATGGCTATTTCGGCGGAATTTCCGCGGCGATTTGATCGAATAACCCCTTATTCGTCTCAATCGCCACAAAAACCCACAGCTACGCGCCCCGCTCAAACGCTCTGTGCTTCATGACAGGCGCCCTGTCCTCGCCCCAAGCTCCAGCCCAAGCAGAGCCTGAGAGACTAGCTGCTCTTCGCTGCAATCACATCGACCAGCTCAGATACCATTTTGTCACCGTGTCCAGCGTCCACGGCGCCGCCCATGAGGGACAGTGTTGCACTGCTCATGGACTCACCCTGCGTGACGGCTTCTGCCATTTGCTTGTAGTAACCCACGTCCTTGGTGGCATTCGCCAGGGAAAAGGCCAGCTGCATGGGATCGCCGTCAACCGCATTCGCTTTGACGAAATCCAACATGCCACTGTGATTTGGCCCGGCCGCCAAGACGGAATACAGCTGCTCTCGCCCCACACCCACTTGATCGCACATGGCGAAGGCCTCAGACAGCGCAGCCACAGTTGTCATGGCACAGAAGTTATTCAGCAATTTTATGGTGTGGCCAGTGCCCAACTCACCGAGATGAAAAACGTTCTCGCCCAAGTCATCCAGCACCGAATGCACCTTGTCGAAGGCATCCTTGTCGCCGGCGCACATGATGTTTAACTGACCTTTGCGCCCGTGCGCGGGGGTTCGACCCAAGGGAGCGTCGAGCATGGTGCCACCAGCAGCGGCGGCCTCTGCCCCGAGTGCACGCGTTGAGGCCGGCAGAGACGTACCAAAATCTATGACCACAGCACCCGGCCGCAGCCCAGCAATCACACCCTGCTCACCACGCATACGCGCCTCCACAGCCGTGGATTTGTCCATGCACAGCAGGATCACATCTGACTTCTCAGCGACTTCACGGGCGCTGGCGCATTCAACCGCCCCTCTGGCTACGGCACGTTCAACCGCATCACGGCTGCGGTTCGCCACAACTGCCATCGAATAACCGCAGTCCTGCAGGTGCTCAACCATGGCAGAGCCCATCAAACCGAGACCTATAAAACCCAGTGTTTCCGTTTTCACGTTATTTACCTTCCTAAGTCAACGTTGGTTTATTTATCTAACACACCAGTTAATTATACTCCTTCACGACACCCTGATGAGCACAAAGTGCAAGCACCTTTGCATCCACAAGCCACCAGACCCCTTAGCTTGCAAACGAGCAATCTCGCACTTCCGCGGGAGCCACGAAAGCGGCACAACACTGAGTGCCAGAGGCGGCATTAGCTGGCCTTGAAAGCCATCAAATGAATCGTACCTTAGAGAATTTGCAGCACGCTTTTCATGCGCAAAAGAGTACGTGCCTAACGTCGCTGTTAAATTCGACCACTGGCAGTCTCTAACGTATTCACAGCCAAATGTATTAATGCCCTTAAGTGTAGCGAGCCACAGGCGAATGCCACGATTTACAATGCGCAGACCTTCACCGCGATGAGTTAGCGGACGCGCACGTGCGCCTTACTAAACAGCGTGCGAGCGCATGAAATCTCGATCGGGTTCGACACCCAGACCGGCGCCCTGCGGCACATTCACAAACCCTTTGTTCGCAGCGACCTGCGATTGAATAGACAAGGGCTGCGTCAGCAGCTGATCACGGAACAGGTTATGTGTTGTATCAAATTCAAGCATGGGCTCGCGTGAAAAAAGCCCACCCGGCATAGGCGGCATAGCGGCCAACAATTGCAAGTTAGTGGCGATTGCAATGGCGGAGCCCCAAACATGATTAACCACGGGAATGCAGTGCGTATGCGCCAGCGAGAGCACCTTGAGATATTCGGAAATCCCGCCCAGAGCACACACCTCTGGCTGCGCAATATCGACACAGCCCCGCTCTAACAAATGCCGCCAGCCCCAGCGCGAGAACTCGGCCTCACCGCCGGCTACCGGCGTATCGAGCCGATCACGCAACAGGCGGTAACCCTCCAGATCCTCCGGCGCCACCGGCTCTTCAAACCAAGCGGCCTTAAGGCGGTCCAGCTCCCGGCCCAAACTCAGGGCGTCGTGGGCCGCATAACAATGATTCGCGTCCACCATGAAATCAAAGCCCGCGCCGACACTGTCGCGCACCGCCTCACACAGTTTTATGTCATCGCGCAGCCCTAAACCGACTTTCATTTTGACCGCGACATAACCCGCCTCTCGCAGTGCGACCGACTCATCACGGAAGCGAGCAAGATGCTCTGCAGTCGACTCCCGCTTCAGCATCATGCCGTACCCGTAAACCGGTACTTCCTGGCGAAAAGGCCCGCCCAACAAACGGTGAATCGGTTGATCCACAATTTTGCCAAAAAGATCCCACAGTGCAATGTCCACCCCGGACAGGGACTGCAACGCCATGCCCTTTTGACCGTGATCGCGCAGTAAGTTGTAGACGCGGTGCCACAGGACTTCCCGAGTCATAGGGTCTTCACCCAATAACAAAGGCTGAATGACCTGCTCGACAATGGCCTTGTTGGCGAGAGCAACTGTGCCGGGGCCAAAACACTCACCCCAGCCTGTCAGCCCCTCATCAGTGCTTATTTCCACCAAATGGGCACTGCGCTTTGAATAGTATTGCTGTGAATAACCCAGCTCTTCGGGCAAGGTGTAAGACAGCACATGGCTCTTAATCGCTGTGATTTTCATCGAATCCCCACCCGAGCCAAACGACAAATCGCGGTGGAGCTAAAGCAGCCCCACCGCTGTATTCCAATTGGCACCTCCCTGTGCCTCCCACAATTCACCGCTGTCTAGTGAAAGAACATCGTCAGCTCTGGGAAGAAAAACACCGCGGCCAGCACACCCAATTGCATCGCGATAAAGGGCAGGAAACCCTTGAAAATATCGGGCAATGTGATGTGCGGTGGCGCCACTGATTTGAGATAAAACGCAGCGGGCCCAAAGGGCGGTGACAAGAAACTGACTTGCATATTGATACAAAACAGTATGCCGAACCAGATCGGGACAAAGTTGCGCGCCTCAACCATGGGACTCAACAGACCCAGGTCTTCCACCGGTAGGCGCAGCACGATAGGCAGGAACACTGGCATAACCAACAATACAATGCCGACCCAATCCATGAAAGCACCGAGGAAGAGGAACACCAGCATCATCACAGCCAAGATACCGAGTGTGGGCAAATCGGTGCCCACGATCAGATTGGCGATGTAGGTAGGACCACCCGCGATGGTGTAAGCGCCGGCCAGTGCTGTTGCACCGAAGGTTACCCAGATGATGGTGCCGGTGGACTTGAAAGTCCGCATCAACGCTTCTTTGACCAGCACTTTGGTGAATTCACCGCGCATGATGATCAACACCATCACCGCCACACAGCCCATGCCCGCCGCTTCAGTGATACCGGTGATTCCGCCGTAGATGGAACCCAAGACCACGAGCACCACAACGATGGGTGATACCAAGCCTTTGCCGATAGCCCAGGCAGCACTCACACGCTCAGGCCGGACTTTCATTTGCAAGAAGGCAAGTAAAACGACCAGTGCCACACAAGACGAAGCGATAAAAGTACCGTCGACCATGGTGGTGTCTTCTGCGATTCGATCAAAGAAGATCAAGAAAGCCGCGCGAGCCAACAGAATGACGAGACCGGAACACGCGAGGATTGCCACCAACGCAGCGCCGTAGACACGCTTGGTGTAGCCGTCCATGTCGTCCGGGCTGGGCTCTGGCAGAGGCGCCAATGAGGGGTTCAACCGCGTGCGGATAATGATGTAGAGCATGTAACAACCGGCCATGATAAAGCCGGGCACGAAGGCCGCTTTAAACAAGGCGTGGATGGATGTCTCC
The DNA here is from genome assembly GCA_033852095.1 of Granulosicoccaceae bacterium. Classification (GTDB taxonomy): domain Bacteria; phylum Pseudomonadota; class Gammaproteobacteria; order CALCKW01; family CALCKW01; genus CALCKW01. Next base: position 14,181 of record JAWSVD010000290.1, read on the forward strand.
GTGATCAAGCCGTACATGATCAAGACGATCGACGGCGGAATCATGGTGCCCAGCGAGCCGGACGCGCAGATGGTACCGATGGCGAGGTTTTGATCGTAGCCCAAGCGCAACATTTGCGGCAGCGCGATCAAGCCCAAGAGCACCACTTCACCACCGATGATGCCCGACATGGCGGCCATGACCACGGCCATAAAGGATGTCACCAGCGCGATACCGCCGCGTGTGCGGTTCATCCACACGCTGAGGCTGGTGTACATGTCCCGTGCGATACCGGAGCGTTCCAGTAGCGTCGCCATGAAAATAAACAAGGGCACCGAGACCAACACATAGTCTGTGGTCAAGCCGTACATGCGCTGCCCGAGAATGCTCAGCGGCCCACGGCCGAATTCTGAGAACAACAGATCGGGGCCGAACTTCAGCACCATCACCACCACGGCTAGAAAGCCGGAGGCAAAACCCAGCGGCATACCGACCGCCAGTAAAAACAACAAGCCGACGAGCAATATCAGCGAAATGGTTCCAATATCCACTTATATATTCCCCTTCGACGTATCATTCGTGCCGCTAAAACCCTGGGCACGTTTTATTTCTTCAATCTCAGCGAGCAACTCTTCATCTTGATGCTCACTCTCTTCTGAATTCCAGTCCAATATCAGATTGGACACAGCCTGCACTGCAATCACGGCCAAACAGAGCAATATCAAGGGCTGGGTCACGGCCGGTATCGGTGGATCCCACGCGGTACCAAAACGCTCCCAAGTGATCAGCGCCTCCCAAGACTCGTTGAAACCACCCCAAATCGTGGCCATCGCCCAGAGCACTATCAACGTTGTTGAAAGCACATCGAAGGCTTTGCGCAACCAGCGCGGTACGACGTCATATAAAATGGTGATGCGGATGTGACTGCGCTGCTGCATGGCGTAGATGCCGGCGGTCAAATAGACCCAGCCGCCCATCCACAAGCTCATCTCGTTGACCCACAAGGTGGGCTTTTCCAAGATGTAGCGCATAAAAACTTCGTACGTCATGATGATGACGATAACAGCCGGAAACAACATGGTGACTTGACTTAAGCGCCAAGTAACTGCATCGATCCAGCCTTTTCTCTCGTGCTCGACCATATTCCTGGTCTCCCCTAAGAAATTGATTGTAATGGCGATGCATAAATCCATGCCGCCGTCAGTGTTATCAGCCTGTTAAAAAACTACTGTGGGGGTCGCTGGCTGCGGCAGGGGTGCCCCCGTTGAAACCCGACTCAAAATGCTCATTTACAAAAGTAAACTGCGCTTTCTCGTCAGATTTCGCCTTGCCGGCAACCTGCTCGCTACATTTATTAACGGGCTGTTACGTCTCTATCAAGACGGCCGAAAATAACTAGGCCTTCAAAACTTACACGGCTGGCGGTCCGTGCAAAAAGGAGATGGGGCCCAGATAGGCCCCAACTTTCTAGCTACTCAAATACTGCAAGCTTGCTGTGTTACTGCATGGCGCCTTGGCTGACCAAGAAGTCAATGTGCGACTTGAGCAGGGCTTTGGCCTGGTCATTGTCAGCAAATTCTTCCCAACCGGCTTTAACCGCTGCACGGTACTTTTCCAGCTCTTCAGGGGTCCACTCATAGAGGTTCACGCCTTTAGCAGTCAGATCAGCCGCTGTCTGCGCATTCATCACTGAAGTCTCAGTGGTGATACGCAGCGCCAATGCTTCCATTGCCACTGTCATGATGCGCTGGTGCGCCTCAGGCATTTTGTCCCAGACTTTCTTGTTGCACGCCAGGTGATCGGCAGGCATGGAGTGAAAACCGGGGTAGTTGGTGTGCTCAGCGATGTCGTAGAGACCAAGGCCGACGTTAGTGGTGATGTTGGCAGCGTCTGCGCCGTCGATCAAACCTGTCTCGAGAGCGGTGAAGATCTCGTTGAAATCCATCACGATAGGCGAGGCACCCAGGTTGGAAAAGACCAACGTGGCGAGTCCCGGTGGCGAACGGAATTTCCAGTCTTTGAAATCGGCAACATTGCGGATAGGTTTGGTTGAGGCAAGCGACTCAGGACCAGGAATCCACCAGCCGACAAATTCCATGTCGTACTCATTGTAGAGCGAGTTGACAGCTTCACGACCGCCGCCGTGCAGCAACCAAGACAGCATTTGGTAAGGCGTCGAATAACCGCCCATCAAATCGCCGGCGAACTGGAATGCTTTGTTCTTACCGACCTGGTAAGCGCCACCTGTCATGTCGCAATCGAGGATGCCGTTACGGGCAGCGTCAAAAGTCTCAACAGATTTTACAACCGCAGAGGAGTAGAACATTTCAAGTTCAATCTCACCACCGGACATCACGTTGACGTCTTCGGCCCATTTGGCGGCTGCTTTGCCGTTGTGGGTCTCAGGTGAGAAGTGCGTCTGAATGCGGAGCGTGGTGCCTGCATGAGCCGCTCCTGCCGTGACGAGTGAAGCCAGTAAGACCGAAGCCAGTGCTTTAGTTTTCTTCATAATCAATCCTCTGTTGGACCCCCTAAATGGGTCGAAATACTTCGCAACAGGCAGTGGTTGCACTGAGGCAACATGCTCCGTGGCTGCAATACGCGATAAACCGCCCCAACAAATTAACAAGTCTTCTGCATGCAGCACAAGTGTTTTTATGAAATTTAATACCTTTTCTAAATTTGGTGGCATTTTCGAAATTATATGATAATCTCAATCATCCGACTGGAAAAGAGTGACTCAATTGACTTCCTCAACGACCACTGGCGGCAGCCTTCTCGATCAAATGCGCTTTGTACTGCTTAATGGGCAGTACTTGCCGGGAGAGAAACTGCGGCCCGACCACCTGAAGCTCAGCTTTGGCGTCAGCGCAGGCACCATGCGCGAAGCCTTGTTACGGCTCGTGGGCGAAGGCCTAGTGGAAGTGGAAGAGCAGCGTGGATTCAGCGTCCCCGCAGCCTCTCTGGCCCGTCTGGCGGAGCTCACCAAGCTGCGCGCCATGATAGAGAGTGAAGGCGCACGACTCTCTATACAGAACGGTGATCTGGAGTGGGAAGCTCGGCTGAATGCAGCCCACTACAAACTGAGCCACATCGAGCAACGCCTCAACGACAGCGCTTCCAAGCCCGAGCTGATCCCCTTCTGGACTCGCGCGGACAACGAATTCCACGAAGTACTGGTGGACGCCTGCGGCTCGAGCTCTCTGCGGGAGATGCGCTCCAATCTGTTCCACCGAGCGCGCCAGCAGATCGTCGCCTGCGACCCCAACTTTGGTTTTCGCACGGAGACAGTGCCCGAGCACGCAGACATCCTGCACGCCGCACTCGCCCGCGATGCCGCCGCCTGTGAACTGGCCATCACCGCGCACCTGAGCAGTTTTCAAAACGCTTTAAATGTGGAGCCATTGAACAAAAGCAGCTAGCCCGACCGCTCCAGACGATGGCGTTCAATGCCCGTGATCCAAGCCCTCGATAAGCCCTCGAATCCACAATCCGCCCGTAAAAACTTTGCTTTTCACTTCAACGAGCCCCTGCGACCACGGAGACCCGCATGACAATCACCGCCGCAAAAATGCGCTTAGAGGGTAAACGCATCCTCATCACCGCAGCCGGACAGGGCATTGGCCTCGCCACACCGCCCTCGCCTGCGCTGAAAACGGTGCAGTGGTCTACGCCACCGATTTCAACGCCGAACGGCTCGGGCAAATCGCTCACCCCAACATTCACACCCAAGTGCTCGACGTCACCGACGCCGAATCCGTGCTGGCCGGCGTGCAATGGGCGCAGCCCGACGTGCAGCTCAACTGCCCCGGTTGCGTGCACGGCGGCAGCATCCTCGAGGCCACCGACGAAGAGTTCGATCAGGCCATCGATTTTAATGTGCGCGCCATATGGCGCAGCATCCGCGCCGCGCTGCACGGCATGCTCGAGCGGGCCAAGGCTCCATCATCAATATGTCCTCGGTAATAGTCCTCGGTGTTGTCATCGGTCAAGGGCGCGCCCAACCGCTGCACCTACACCATGAGCAAGGCGGCCGTGATCGGTCTGAGCAAAGCATTGGCCAACGATTTCATCACCTAGGGCATTCGTTGCAACGCCATTTACCCCGGCACAGTTGATTGTCCCTCACTGCGTGGGCGCATAGCCGCCACTGGAGATGTCGAACAAGGCATGAAAGATTTTGTCGCCCGCCAACCCATGGGGCGCATAGGAAAAGTAGAAGAACTTGCAGCACTGGTCGTCCACCTCGCCTCTGACGAGAGCGGTTTCACCACCGGCCAGGCCCATATAATTGACGGAGGATGGACCGCATGAGCGATCAAAAAAAACCCTTGAGATCACGTCAGTGGTTTAACAACCCAGACGACCCCGAGATGACAGCACTCTATTTAGAGCGCTACCTCAACTACGGCCTGACCCGCGAGGAGCTGCAGACCGACAAACCGATCATCGCCATCGCCCAGACCGGCTCTGATCTGTCCCCCTGCAACCGCCACCACATCGAGCTGAGCAAGCGCGTGCGCGACGGCGTCATCGCCTCCGGCGGCACGGTGATGGAAATCCCGGTGCACCCGATTCAAGAGACCGGCAAACGCCCCACGGCGATGCTGGACCGCAACCTCGCTTATCTATCCCTGGTGGAATCCCTGTACGGCTACCCGATCGACGGCGTGGTGCTGAACATCGGCTGCGACAAGACCACCCCGGCACTGTTGATGGCCGCGGCCACAGTCAACATACCCGCGATAGCGCTGTCGGTCGGCCCCATGCTGAACGGCTGGCACCGCGGCAACCGCGCGGGTTCCGGAACAGTTGTCTGGAAGGCGCGCGAGCAACTGGCCGCCGGTGAGATTGACGACGAAGAGTTCATGGACCTGGCCGCGTCTTCCGCGCCCAGCACCGGCTTTTGCAACACCATGGGCACCGCCTCGACCATGAACTCCCTGGCCGAAGCCCTTGGCATGCAACTGCCCGGCTCCGCCGCCATCCCCGCGCCCTACCGCGAGCGCGGGCAAATCGCCTACGAGACCGGCAAGCGCATTGTCTCGATGGTGCACGAGGACCTCAAGCCCACCGACATCATGACCCGCGAGGCATTTGAGAACGCCATTGTCATCAACTCGGCCATCGGCGGCTCGACCAACGCCCCGATCCACCTCAACGCCATCGCGCGCCACCTGGACGTACCACTCGACAACGACGACTGGCAGGCCATTGGCCACCAGATCCCGCTGCTGGTGAACATGCAGCCGGCCGGTGAATACCTCGGTGAGGATTTCCACCGCGCCGGCGGTGTGCCCGCCGTAGCGGGCGAGCTGATCCGCGCCAAGATGTTACCGCACCCGGACATCATCACCGCCAACGGCGCCACCCTGGCGGAGAACTACACGGCGGCCAAGATCCAGAACGACGACGTCATCCGCAGCTGTGACGCGCCACTGGTTGCGGCGGCGGGCTTTCTTAATCTCAAGGGCAATCTCTTCGATTCCGCGATGATGAAAACCAGCGTGATCAGCGAAGAGTTTCGCAGCCGCTACCTCAGCAACCCCGACAGCCCGGAGGCCTTCGAAGGCCGTGCCGTGGTCTTCGACGGGCCCGAGCACTTTCACCGCTGCATCGACGACCCGGCGATGAACATCGACGAGCACTGCGTATTGTTCATGCGCGGCACTGGCCCCAAGGGTTATCCAGGCGCTGCGGAGGTGGTCAATATGCGACCGCCCGACTACCTGATCAAACGCGGCATCCTCACCTTGCCCTGCATCGGCGACGGTCGGCAGTCAGGCACCTCTGGCTCGCCCTCTATCCTCAACGCCTCCCCAGAGGCCGCCGATGGCGGCGGGCTCGCGCTGCTGCAGAGCGGCGACATGGTGCACATCGACTTAAAGGCCGGCACCGTCAATGTGCGGCTCTCAGATGAGGAACTAACGCAGCGGGCGAAAGCACTGGCTGACGCCGGTGGTTTTCCCATGCCGGACAGCCAGAGCCCTTGGCAGCAGATATTCAGAGAGCAAGTCCTACCCCTCAGCGAAGGCATGGTGCTCAAGGACTCTCCAAAATACCAACGGTTGGCACAAGGCCCCGTCCCCCGCAACAACCACTAGGAAGACGCTCACATGAAGCTGCTCAGATACGGCCCCGCAGGCGAAGAAAAGCCCGGCCTTTTAGACGCCCAGGGAAACATCCGCGACCTCAGCGCGCACGTCAGCGATATCGATGGCGCCGCCCTGTCGCCGCAGACGCTGGCGACGCTCGCGGCCCTCGACACCGACACCCTGCCGCTGGTGGCGGGTGATCAGCGCATCGGCCCCTGCGTGGCGAACATCGGCAAGCTGATGTGTATCGGTCTCAACTACGCCGACCACGCCGCCGAGTCCAACCTGCCCATCCCCGATCACCCGGTGCTGTTCATGAAGGCCACCTCCTCCGTGATCGGCCCCGACGACACCGTGGTGATGCCCCGTGGATCGACCGCCACCGACTGGGAAGTCGAGCTGGCGGTGGTCATTGGCAAAGCGGCCAAATACGTCGATGAAGCCGACGCCCTCGACTATGTGGCGGGCTACTGTGTGCACAACGACGTCTCCGAACGCCACTACCAGACCCAGCTGTCCGGCCAGTGGACCAAGGGGAAATCCTGCGATACTTTCGCCCCGCTGGGGCCATGGATGGTGACAAAAGACGAAATCGGCGACGTGCAGGAACTGGGTATGTCGCTGGACGTGAACGGCGTGCGCCGCCAGACCGGCAATTCGCGCACCCAGATATTCACCGTCGCCCAGGTGATCGCTCACCTGTCGAGCTTGTTCACCCTGCACCCGGGTGACGTGATCAGCACCGGTACCCCGCCGGGCGTGGGCATGGGCATCAAGCCCACCCCCGTCTACCTCAATGCCGGTGACAACATGAGCGTCACCATCGAGCACCTGGGCACACAGACACAAGTCGTCGCAGCAGACGACTGAGGAATTTTTGATGAAACAAGAACTACTGCTTATAGGCTCAGTCAGCGAGCGCATGCTGGAGAAGATGCAGCTGGGCTACAACGTCACGGCGCTGAGAGATTTAGCTTCGCCCCAGACATACCTGAGCGAGCACGGCGCGGCGATCAAAGCCGTGGCCACCAACGGCCACGACGGCCTGCCGGGCGAGATTTTGGCCGCACTGCCCAATCTGGAAATTGTCTCCGGTTACGGCGTTGGTTACGACGCGGTGGACGTGGACGCGCTGGTGGCGCGCAACATCATCCTCACCCACACGCCCAATGTGCTGAACAACGACGTGGCCAACACCGCGGTGCTGCTGATGCTGGCCCTGAGCCGTCAGCTGCTGCGTGACGACCACTGGGCTCGCTCGGGCGACTGGGCCACCAACGGCGCACCGCCGCTGACCCGCTCTATTGAGGGCACCACCATCGGCATGCTCGGCATGGGCCGCATCGGCCAGACCATCGCCGAGAAAATGCAAGCCGCCTTCGGCTGCAAAGTGCTCTACCACGCCCGTAATGCCAAGCCAGAGCTGCCCTATGAGCACGTCGCGTCCTTGCAAGACATGGCGGCCCGCGTGGATTATCTGGTGGTGATCACACCCGGTGGCGCGGCGACGCAGCACCTGGTCAACGCCGATGTGCTCAAGGCCCTCGGCCCAGCTGGCTCTCTGGTCAATGTTGCCCGCGGCTCGGTAGTGGATGAGCAGGCGCTGATCACCGCTCTGGAGCAAGGCGTGATCGCCAGTGCGGGCTTGGATGTATTTGAGCAGGAGCCGAAAATCCCCGCGCCCTTAGCCAAACTGGAAAACGTGATCCTGCTGCCGCACGTGGGCAGCGCCACCGTGGAGACCCGCCAGGCCATGGGCGACCTGGTCACCGACAACCTGCAGCACTACCA
>JAWSVD010000291.1:0-23422 GCA_033852095.1 Granulosicoccaceae bacterium
GCCCCAGCCGGTGCCAAAATAACCGGCTAAACCGTCGTCAACCCACGCCTTGAAGGCCGAAAAGTGGTCGCGAATAGCGGGGCTATTGATCAGAATTTGAGTATCACCGCCGTCATAGCCGTTGTTGTTGGTGGCAAATTGTAAATCGTGTCTGGAGAAAAAATTCTCCGTGAAGATCCACGGCATGTGCGACTGAGACAAGGGCACATAACCCGCTGTTTTCAGCGCAGGTGCGGTGACGCTTTGGAACTCCTCCCATGTTTTAGGCGGTGTTACGCCAGCGGCCTTCATCGCGTCTTCGTTGTAATAGAGAATCGGCGTCGAAGAGTTGAAAGGCATGCCGATCATCTTGCCGTCTGCATCGGCAAAGAAATAGCGGACACCGGGGATATAGTCATTGATATCGAAGTCGTGCCCGTTGTCTGACAACATGTCTTGCACAGCAACTGTGGCACCTTTGGCCGAGATAACCGTGGCGGCTCCGGCGTCAAACACCTGAATAATATTGGGTTGTTCTCCCGCCCTGAAAGACGCGATCCCCGCCGTCAGCGTCTCCTCGTAAGTCCCTTTGTAGAGCGGAACCACTTTGTAATCGCTTTGACTGGCGTTGAAGTTTTCTGCGATTGAATTGACGGTGTCACCCAGCTGGCCGCTCATGGCGTGCCACCAAGTAACCTCGGTTACCGCGAATGCGGGAAATGATAATACGCTACCAAGCGTAGCGGCCAGCAAAAAGCGCTTCTTATTCATTCTTGGCTCCATCTATTAAATAACAGAATCAAACATTTTCCGAAGCATTGATCACAGCTAAGAACATAAGCGAAAGTATAATTGTTCGACTGCGTTCATTTGCGTTCGGAACACTCTACACCATAGGGTGTAAATATTAAAATACTGTGACAAAAACAAACAACAACGAACATTATTTTTATGCACTTAACATTAAAACCCTAAGCTGCAATAGCCAGCTAAAGGAAATGTTGGGAGCCAACTGCGCTAAATGAAATCCCCATGAAACCAAATCGGAGTATTATGATAATACTCCAGCATTTAACGGCTTGTTTCATTTAGAGGCTTGTTTAATAATTGCGGCGTGCGTGCTGTTGGCAGAAAGATAAAAACCGGCCCGGTGCTGCAGCAAACCTGTGTTTTTAGCCATGTAAATGAGCATTTTGAGAGGCTCGGCACTGCGAAGAGTTTTGAGGCCGACGCTGGCCCCCGCAGTGGGTTTAGATCAGGCTGACAACAATGACAGCCGTCACCTCGCAAAGAGCAAACTGAAACGCTTCAAATGGGCGATGGCTCGCTAGAGATCACTCTGCGCGCGCGCCGTTTGCCACAGCGCCTGCACCAGGGGGTCCGCGAGCAGCTCACGCCGCGTGCACAGGCCAATGACGAAATCATCAAGCTGTGAGAGCCAGGGCAAAACCTCGATAGCGTCGCGCTGGGGGCTGGCGCTGATGACGATTTCGGGTAACAGGGCGAGCCCAAAACCCAGGCTCACCATGCTCACCACCGCCTCATGCCCACCGACTTCGGCGTAGACATTCGGCTGGATGCGGCGCTGCCCGAAATGGGCCAGCAACCTCTCCCTCGCCAGCCCGCGCTCGGCCAGCACCAGCGGTACGGTGCTCCAGTCTGGTTCCTCGTAGTGCCTTCGTCGCGAGGAAAGTTGATTGTGCAAAACCCCCGGCTCGGCCGGTCCAATCAAGACCAAAGGCGAGCGGCGCAGCGCCAAGAAAACCAGCGCGTCGGGCAGTCGATCGGGCTCGGCGACGATAGCGCAATCCTCCTGCCCACTGGACACCCGCTCTAGCCCGTCCGCCTGATCACCTGTGTGCAGCAGCAGCTCCACCCCGGGGAAGCGCTTGCGCAGCGGCGGCAACACACTCGCCAGCACCGTGTAGCTGGCGGTGACGGAGGCATACAGCTTGAGCTGGCCGCGCAGTTCGCGCTCCTCCCCGGCAACGGCCCCCCGCAGCTGCGCCCAATCGGCCAACCAACGCCGCGCCAATTGCAACACCTCACGGCCCGCGGGCGTGATCGCCACGTGGCGCTTGTCGCGCTCCATCAGCGGCGCCCCCACTGCTTCTTCCAGCCGACTCAGCTGCCGACTCACCGCCGAGGTGCTGAGATTACAGCGGCTCGCGGTGCGGCCAAAATGCAGCGTCTCCGCCAGCGTCACAAACACCTCTGCACTGCGTAAATCCATCGCCGCTCCTCCTTTCAGTCACTTGTTAATCAATCCCATGCCCCCCCCCGTGGGAGGTCTGCCCCGCCAGACCGAAAGCAAATGCACAGGCGCAGAGACCCGAGACGCACTTGGGCCATGTGCACGCTTGAAGCATTTGCCCGAACGGGGTCGACGTCCCACGACAAAGCCACTTCCTGCACTGCAGCCTTGAGACATTCGCCCGAACGGGCTCGGACTCCCACGTTGAATCGTGGGAGGTCTGCCCCGCCAGACCGAAAGCAATGGCACCCGCGCAGAGGCCCGGGACGTTCTTAAGCCAAGCGCACGCTTGAAGCATACGGTCGAACGGGGTCGACGTCCCACGGGAGTTACCCACAATGGATGCGCCACGCTTAAACCACCTTACGAATTTCGATCCAATACCACACCCGTAGGGCCGGTTGGGCGGATGCGCATCGGCCGCATCTTCATAATGCACCAAACGCAATACAATATCCCTTATATCTCAATTTACGCAACACTGTTTTTGCATTATCCTAGCCGCGTCTAATTCATATACATACGGTGTCTCCCTCATGGGCCAGAACTACTTCAACACCCTGCCACTGCGTCTGCAGCTGGAAGAACTCTCTAAATGCCGCTTCATGGAGCCTGAAGAATTCAGCGAAGGCGTCGATTACATCCGCGGCAAGAAAATTGTCATCATCGGCTGTGGCGCCCAGGGCCTCAACCAGGGGCTGAACCTGCGTGACTCTGGCCTAGAAGTCAGCTACACCCTGCGCCAAGCCGCCATCGACGAGAAGCGTCAGAGCTGGAAGAGTGCCACCGAGAACGGCTTCACCGTCGGCACCTATGAAGAGCTGATCCCCGCCGCTGACATCGTCATGAACCTCACCCCTGACAAGCAGCACACGGCCGTGGTCAACGCCGTGCAGCCGCTGATGAAAGACGGCGCGGTGCTCGACTACGCGCACGGCTTCAACTTGGTTGAAGAGGGCATGCAGATCCGCCCCGAGATCACCGTGGTCATGATGTGCCCCAAGTGCCCCGGATCTGAAGTTCGCAACGAATACGTGCGCGGCTTTGGCGTGCCCACCCTGATCGCGGTACACCGCGAGAACGACCCCAACGGCGACGGCCTGAAGATCGCCAAAGCACTGGCTTGCGGCACCGGCGGACACCGCGCAGGCGTGCTCGAGTCATCCCCCATCGCCGAGGTCAAATCTGACCTGATGGGCGAGCAAACTATCCTCTGCGGCATGCTGCAAACCGGCGCTATCCTCTGCTACGACAAGATGGTCGCCGAGGGCATCGACGCCGCGTGGGCTGCGAAGTTCATGCAATACGGCTGGGAGACAGTCACCGAAGCGCTCAAGTACGGCGGCATCACCCACATGATGGATCGCCTCAGCAACCCGGCCAAGATCAAAGCCTTTGAACTCTCCGAAGAGCTCAAGCAACTGATGCGCCCGCTGTTCCAAAAGCACCAGGACGACATCATGTCCGGTCACTTCTCTGCCACCATGATGGCCGATTGGGCCAACGACGACGCCAACCTGCTGAAGTGGCGCGCCGAGACCGGCGAGACCGCTTTCGAAAAGCAGCCTATCTCTGACGCTGAAATCAGCGAGCAAGAGTTCTTCGACAAAGGCACTTTGCTGGTCGCCATGGTGCGCGCCGGTGTTGAGCTGGCCTACGAGACAATGGTCGAAGCCGGCATCGTGGAAGAGTCCGCTTACTACGAGTCGCTGCACGAGACACCGCTGATCGCCAATACCATCGCGCGCAAGAAATTGTACGAGATGAACGTCGTGATCTCCGACACCGCCGAGTACGGCTGCTACCTCTTCGACCAGGCAGCGCGTCCGCTGCTGGCCGAGAAGTTCATGCCCAAGATTGGCCTCGATGTCATCGGCGGCGGCCTGCAGCTGGCCGACAATACCGTGGACAACGCCCAGCTGATCGCCGTCAACGGCGCGGTGCGCAACCACAGCGTCGAAATCATCGGCGAAGAGCTGCGCGGCTACATGGGTGAGATGAAGCAGATCGTCTGATCCGCTTTAACAGCCCGCTCAAGAACAGGTGCCGTCGCGAGAGAGTGCTGGTTTGAGCGGGGCGCGCAGCTGTAGATTTTCGCGCTGATTGAGGCGAATAGCTGCCGAGGCGGCCCCGACCATTCAACGAAATCAGGGTGAAAATATNNCGTTTTTGAACGGGCTGTTAACCACCCGCATTAAAAATCCACGGCTCCCTCACAGGGGCCGTGGTTTTTTTTGTCTGTGCAATCACCAAAACCGAGCAAAGCACAGAGTCAAAGCAACCACAGGAGCAATCCTGCATCTGCTCCGTAGGGTCGACATGCCCCAGGCGCATCGGCGGCATGCCCCACATGCTCGCGCCCACTTTGCTGTATCCAAAAAATAACAATCGCAGGCGCGCCATGCCGCTGAACACCGCTATCAAATAACCCCACTCAACAAGTGCGAATTTTCTGCGCGCTAGACCTGTACTATGAAATGACTCAGCCGACAAAGCTAACTCAGCGAAGAATTCGCAATAGCGGCGGCAAGGCTATTGCCTAAGCTCACGTGCAGCCATCTGAATAAGCAGCACAGAGAAGCTGATTTAAACCCATCAAGGAGATAACCATGTCCAAGAAAGACAGCAAAGACAGCAAATCTATCAAGAAAGAAATCAAGGCTCGCAAAGCCAAGATCAGCAAGCAGCTGGGCAAGATCAAGCAGCTTAAAAAGGCGCTAAAAAAGCAAATTAAACAGAGCTAAGCGAACTTTAGAGCTGATCCGCCGGCTGCAAGTTCGGCAGCCGAAGGGCCATGTCGCCGATGCGCTTGGCGTTTGATGGCCCTGCGGGCACTGCTGGATTTAATCCCGCAGGGCGCCCTAGTCCATCCACGATATAAGCCTGTCGACACAGTCGGTGTTGTGGGAACTGCCCTGTGGGAGCGAATACCCAACCGGCGAATGCCGCTCTGTCTGGTGCTCCCCCTTCGCCCATCAGTGGCTCGCGGCTGCCGGGCTGGCGACCAGCCGCCCCTTCAAGCACCACACCGAGATCGAATATTTGCGATAATGGACGCACCAGTCACAAAGGCTTCTGTCGATGGGAAAGATCAAAACCAGCCCCGCTCACAACAAGAAAAAGACCAGCAAGTTTCAAAAACTCTGGCAACGCGCGGAAAAACTCAAACAAGAGCTCGAGCAGCGCGACCAACGCCTGGACGAGCTGGCCAAGCGCATCGAACGTGAGATCTACCCTGCCGAACGCGCGTCCGCCCTGGTGCAAAAGCCACTGCTGCTCAACCTGCTCGAACTCGGGCAACGGAAATCCTGGACCAACTGGCAGCGCCAAGAGCTCGAGCGCTGGATCGGTGAACAGATAGGCCTGCAGGCGCATTTCTCCCTGATCGATGACACCCTAGAAAACGCCATTGCCCGCTACGATGCCTTCAGGCTCGGCGTCGAGCTGGACGAAGACGACGGCGCACCACTCGGCGAGCAACTGCGACGTGCCGTGCAAGCGGCCGAGGACGCGGAACGAGAACAGCATCAAGAACACTTGGACGACATGGCGAATGACCGCGATGCCATGATAGATGCCTTGCTGGACAATACGCTGGGCAAACGCCCTGGCAGAGATGAAAACACCCCGACTGCAGATCTTTTTGAGCAACATCCGGGCGACGTTGAAAGCGAGGCGCAAGCGGCCTACGACCAAGAGCGCGCAGAAATGCGCAAAGCGCTGGAAGCCCAGTTCCAGCAAAGCATTGACGAGTTAATGGGCAATTTTCTCGACGAAGACGAACTCGATGGCGACGAGGAATTCAGCTGGGGCTTCCCCGGTGCCGAGCAAAAAGCAGACAGCGCCGCACCCAAGCTGGACAACGCCACCCTGCAACGCATGTTTCGCAGCGCCGCAGCCGTGCTGCACCCCGACCGTGAACCGGACACCGAGAAGCGCCTGGAGAAACAGGCACTGATGGCAAAGCTGCTGCTCGCGCGAAAAGCCGGTGACATGATGACCGTCCTCAGCCTCTACCAAGAACACGTGGGCGACGGCGCAGCTCTTAGCAAGGCAGACGAAAAGCAACTGGTGGCCTCACTGGAACAACAGCTTCGCCAGCTCAACCGGCAACTCGAAGAATACCAAGCACCGAGCGAGATGCACGGCATCGCCTGGGAGTTCTATCACCCGGCCAAATCCAAGGTCGATGCTGAGATCAAAGCACACCTGGAACTGCTCGCCCTGCAAAAAGAGCAAACAAAAATCAACGCCCCGCTGATGACCTCCATGCGCGCACTCAAACCTGTGCTCGAAATACGTTACGAGCGCTGGCGCGAACAGCAGATGGGATACTACTACTGAACCGGACGGCTTATCTGCCCTACAAGGCTCTGTGACAAATGGTACCGCTGCGATCTTTGTAGGGCGAATAAGCGAAGCGCATCCGCGGCGATGCTGGCCTGGGTGCGGTGATATTGCAGGGCGTCGCCGATACTGGATCGTGTGTAGCCCAATCGTTGCGCAGCAATCTTGATCTCACGCCACGCACAGAATCTTTTGTGGGACCAAATTCATTCGGGCAACGCTGCGTCAGGCTCCGAGTTCAAACCGTGTTTGGTGGTCGATTGCAAGGCATGCCGCGGAGGCGCCTGCGGCTTGTCCGCCCTACAGGAATCTGTGATAAATGACGACGCTGCGATCTTTGTAGGGCGAATAAGCGAAGCGCATCCGCGGCAATGCTGGCCTGGGTGCTGTGATCTCACGTCACGCACAGAATCTTTTGTGGGGCCGAATTTATTCGGGCAACGCCGCGTCAGGCACCGAGTTCAAACCGTGTTCGGTGGTCGCTTGCGGGGCATGCCGCGGAGGCGCCTGCGGCTTGTCCGCCCTACGAGTTCTGTGATCTATGGCGCCGCTGCGATCTTTGTAGGGCGAATAAGCGAAGCGCATCCGCGGCAATGCTGGCCTGGGTGCTGTGATATTGCGGGGCGTCGCCGATGCTGGGCCGTGTGTGACCCGGTCGTTGGACAGCGGCATCCGGGAATGCGCAGCAATCTTGATCTCATGCCAGACACCCAACTTCACGGTGCTGATGATCGGCCGCGCCCTGCTCGGCATCGCCGTGGGTGGCTTTTGATCCCTCGCAGTGGCGACGCTCATGCGCCTTGTCCCGCCCGAGGACGTGCCGCGCACGCTGACCATCATGTTCACCGGCCAGTGCGCCTTCGCCGCCCCGATTGGCAGCTACCTCGGTGATGTTATCGGTTGGCGCGGGGTCTTCTGGCTGCTGGTGCCAGGCGCCGCACTGTGGGACTGCGCGCCCCGAACAAAAGCCCC
The DNA here is from genome assembly GCA_033852095.1 of Granulosicoccaceae bacterium. Taxonomy (GTDB): domain Bacteria; phylum Pseudomonadota; class Gammaproteobacteria; order CALCKW01; family CALCKW01; genus CALCKW01. Next base: position 7,553 of record JAWSVD010000291.1, read on the forward strand.
AGCCACACGACACTGCACGCCGACGCCCTGAAATGCTGCCAAACCCACCACATCGAAGAGACTATCCAAAACGGCAAACCATCACGTGGCCACAAAAATTTCCCAAGCCTGCAGCAACACTGCAAAGTCTTCCAAGCCCGCCACTGACTCCTGCCGCACCTGCCCAAAGCCGTCGCTGTCCACCTGCTCGGCAAAATCATGCTCACTGACCACATCGCTGATGTGCGCCACCGTCGCCTCGTCCTGCAACAGGCCCAGCACATAGTGCTGCCCGCGCCACCGCTGCTCCACGTCCGGGCAGCGCTGCGCCTGCTGCACCAGTTGCTGCAACTCCTCGATCACCGCCAGCTGCTGCGCCTCCTCGCTCAGCAACACACCGAACAGCATCTGCTCGTCTTCGGTGAGGGCCTCACAGCCTTCAAGGGTTTTTATAAAGCGGTGTTCCATGGGGCAGCTTCTGATCTTATAGGTGGAGAGCTGCGCAGTGTAAAGCACCCGCAACCACAAGGCGAGCCAAGTAATTGACACTGCATTCTGACCGTTAACAGGACTACCAACCCTCGCGCATCAGGGCTTGAAAGTCTCGCTTCGACAAAACCTCGCTGCAACTACGCCAGTCACTGTCGTCCGGCTCTAAGGTATCGTTGTAACGCAGTTCAAAGCCCGTCGAGCGACGCTGGTCATTAATGTACTCATCCATCTTCTCGCCAAGATTTTCCTGATCATCAATCCAATCATCTTTGATCGTATCGGGCAACGACCCAAAAATATCGAAGCGATCTTGCATGCGCTCTGACAGCTTGTTATAGACTTTCTCATCGACGGTTTCGGCATTGACCAAATTGAGCATATCCACTCGTTCACGGACTTGTCCAAAACGTTTTATGCGACCAATGCGCTGTTCCAACCGTGTGGGGTTCCACGGTAAATCCACGTTAATCAAGGTACCCAAGGTTTGCAGATTCAATCCTTCGCATGCGGCATCGGTCGCCACCATAATGCTCAGTTTTCGTTCAGCGACCATACGTTTAAGCGCTTCACGCTCAGCGTTGACACTGTTGCCGTCCTTAAACAATTTGCTGCGGCTAGCGCCTGCGTACAAGCCAACAGGAATGTCTGCGTAACGTTCTGCCAATTGCTGCGCAACCCACAGTGCCGTGTCATAGAACTGGCTGAATATAATGACCCCATGGTCCAGCCATTTCTCGGTGTCCAGGTAATGCACAATTGCCTGTAGCTTTGGGTCTTTCTCTACCGCTTCTAAACGCATAATCAAGCGCTCGAGCGCTTGCTCTTCTTCCACTGAACGCTCACTCAGTTGCACCGTTTCTTCGTCGTCATCGGTTTCTACCACTTCACCTTGCAACAGGCGCTTAGCAGTGGACAAACCCGCCGCCACACTGGAGCAGATACGTTGCTCCATCAAGTTTTTCATAAAGCCTGCGCCCTTGCCGCGCTGGGCCAATACCTTGGCAAAGGCCTGCGCCTCGTTGTAGGCCTCGCGGAAGTTATCGTCAATGCGAAGCGCTTTATCGGCAAACAGTGCACTAAAACCCCTGTCGTCTATTGCTCTCTCGATATCGGGGTGTACATCCACCGCTATTTTGGGCAACAAGTTTCTATCTTCGAGGGTGCGCCGTTTGCGCAACACAACATGCCGCACAAGGGGGTTCTCACGCTGAAAAAAATGCATACCACTGACTTCGGCATTCAGCTCATCCTCCAGCTCTCCCACCGTGTCCGGATCTAAATCAATAAAATTTACCGTACGCCCTCCCGTGGCGAGCGAACCCAAGTCTTCATGGATGGTGCGATACAATTTCCGTGCACCGGATTCTTTGGAAGCATCAACCCCTGGTAATGGTGAGCGCAAAAAACTCCAGGCATGCTGCGCATCGGTGATCACTTGCGCGCCTGTGATCACCGGCAGCGCTTCGTCTGGTTTATGCCAAGGTGAGTGATCGTGCCCCAATACAAACCCGCCAGCACCCTGATGCAAAATCCCCAATAAATCCCATAAGTCTTCTGCTTTTGTTTGCATTGGCGTGGCCGTACCCAGCAACACATGCTCACTGCGCGCAGCTATATCGCGCATAAACGCCAACAAGCCATTTGGCTCACCTGCATTAGCGCCAAAGCCTTGCCGTGAACGCGCCTTGTGTGCCTCATCAAGAATCACTAGGCCGTAGCTCAGGCTCAGCAGCACGGATTTTTCCTCCGAGTCGCGCGACATCAAACCAGTCGATACAATGCCAATGCGCAGTGGACACTGGCCAATCTGCCGCTTGCCCACCGCCGAGATGATATTTTCAGCGGGGTCACTCCAAGCTTTCTTCTGCGTGAGCCACCGCGCGCAAGGAATGCCCAACTTGTCTTCCATCTCTACCTGCCACTGCACGCACAAGGTAGCAGGCGCAAAAATCAACACCGGCTTGCGCCGCTTGCCCGTGCGCTCCATCAACAAGCACAGCGCCAGCGCGGCAGTACCCAAGGCAAGGGTTTTACCCAGCCCTACCTCATCCGCCAGCAGCAGCCGCACGACATGATGGTTGTGGTAGTGGCGGATCGTCTCGCTGACAAAGCCTTGCTGCCAAGGCTGCAAAGACATGCCCTGCTGGTACAGCGGGCACTCAATTAACGCTGCAGGCGCCAGTTGGTTATCGTCTTCAATGTCTCTGAAAGACACTTCACATCGATGTGCCTGACGCTCGACTTCTTTGATAATGACATCAGGCAGTGGGCGCGCTGCATCCCACAAATACTGAAACTCCGCCTCAATCCACGCCACCCCTTCGGGAGAGTCGTCTTGCCAAAGTATTTCGTAGTGCCGTTGCCAGCCATTGCGCGATTCATTCATCGAACCAATAAAACCCAGCTTGCGGCCATCCGCACACTCAATCACCCCCGCTTTGCCATGCACAAACCCACAAACACTATCCGGGGCCACGCGGATAGCCTGACCGTGCCGCTTTAAAAAACCGTCCAATCGTCGATAGCGCTTTCTTTCCAACAATCCGTGCTCAGCACTGGATTTTTCATTCCAACGACCCAACATGCGCGCCTCACGCTGTTGAGCCACTAGCAAATCTTTGGGATGAATATCCGAGTTACAGACAATTTGTACCAACGGTATTTGTTCTAGCAGCTCATCCGCCACCTCAAACAGTGAACTGGTAAAATACCCCGCTATACGTTTATAGCTGCGCGCACCCCTGAGGTGCTGCAGCAAAAAGCTGCTATCCAGCGCATGGGTACGTGAAGAAAACCGCTCAATGCTCATCGTCGTGTTGTCCGTAATTGCTATCGTCGGCTACGCCTTGGGGATTAGCCACACGATAAGCCTGATCTGATCGATTAGGGCTGCTCGGGTACAGCATATGCAGTTGACCCGTAGCTACCAGCGACTGCAAAAACTGCCCATGCAGGTAGTCAGGCGACCGCCCCAAATATTTAGCAAGCTGCTGATTTTTTAACCAATTTTTCTCACAGCACTGCATAATCAACGCGCTAATCTGCGCCGGCGGAAGCCGCTTTTTTAGCCGCGCAATCTCCGTCAACTGCAGTAGCTGCTGCTCACTGAGCTCATCGCTGCCATCGGCCACCGGAGCTCCGTTATCCGGGAAGCTCGGTGCCTTATCCGGGAAGCTCGGTGCCTTATCCGGGAAGCTCGGTGCCTTATCCGGGAAGCTCGGTGCCTTATCCGGGAAGCGGCGACCCGTAACACTGGCGTATTTGGCAGCAATTTCATAATAGGTACCTCGCTTACGCCCTTGCTGCACCAGATAATGCCCAGCCACCAACTCTTGCAGCACTGCGCTTATATCTACCGGGTGCAGCTTGGAAATCTGCTGCAATCGCGCATTGCTCACACGGCGCTCAGTCGCGGCGATCACCAACGCCGTGACAGCCAAGGGCTGTAAACCAGTAAACCGCGGGCCAAAGCACGTTTGGAGGTCTTGCAGTACGTTGTCCGAATGCAAGCTGGTCATGTGCAGGCACCAGTGCACACGGTCTGGGCTGGTCTGCTCCGACAAGGCCGGCGCACGCCAATGCTGACTCTCCCAACCGCGGGTGATCTTATCCACCCCCGAGCCCGCTTTCTCCGCCGAGCCAATCAAAGTGAACAGAGTTTGCAGCACTTTGTTGCGGCACTCGCTGACGCCACCGGCAAATATCTGTTCGCGGCTGAGTAAAGACAATCCAGGATTGGCGAATTCAAAACGGTCGGCGTAGCGCTCCACCACCACTCCCCCCACACCCGCATGGTCGGCGTGAATCAGCGCATTGACCAGCGTCTCGCGCAGCGCCTCGTGCACCGGAGATTCGCCGGTTCGCAATAAATCCCCGCTGTCCTGATAAGCAAAGGGCACCTTCAGATCATCAGTCAAACGCGGGTACACCCGGCGGTAAAACTGAAATAAATTGGACTCCCAACTACCGTCGGGCATCAGCCGATCCGTCCAGCGTTGTTGCGGGTTTTCGCTGAGCTTTTCGCGGTAGTCCACATGGAACTGCGGCAACGCTTCGCGCAGCGCATCATAGCGGCCAAACATCAGCAGGCCCGCCACTGTCAGCCCTTCTTCACCGCTGTCGCGATCACGCCGCCACGCGCGCACCTTAGCTAAAAACGCAGGTTCGTCCTCGCTCAGCCAGGGGTGGTCCGGGCGGTGCGCACTGAGCAGATTGCGGTACTGGCGCAAGCTCTCCGGGTCCAAGTCTTCCAGACCATAAGCACTCAGAATGCGCTCATCGGCGCCACGCTCGGCCTGATCGGCCAACATGCGTTTGACTTCTTGATCCGTGCAACGGTAGTCGCCTTCGTAGTTGCGGCGGTAGCTTCCATTCAGGGGGTTCTGCCCCACGTACACAGGGCGTTCGCTGCGACTGGCGCGCGGCACTTGCAATACAAGTACCGTCTTCCCTTCTATATCGAGCGTGAGCAGGTCGTCATTGTTGAGCAGGTTGTGACTGACCTTTCCACGGTTATTGAGCGAGTCCCACAGCTGCTTGCGGGTTTTGGCCACGTCGACTACACCGCTCACACGCCCGTCGTCCTCCACGCCCAACAGCAACACACCGCCGTCGGTGTTGGCCATGGCGCTGTAGCTCTCCCACAGGCTGGAAGGCACGCCACCGCGGGCAGATTTGTACTCTGAGTCCGTGTCTTCGCCGCGCCCTAGGCGCGCGAGCAATGCGTTGCTGTCCAGTGCTGGCATGGGCTTCTTGTTTTCCTTTCAAATAGCCTTGTGGCGAGTGGATAGGCAACTGCGCGGACGATGAGTAAGCAAATTGTTGGTGCACCGAAAGCTGACAGCGACATCCAGTTGGCCCAACCTTCCAATTTATTGACCCAGTGCACGCAAGTTCTGCAGGCGGTCGGCCAGCAGCTCTGCTGCCTCGCGAGTATCGGTATCGCTGCACTTAGCCTCCAGAAAACGCAGCATGTCCACTAGGTTTTGACGCACGGCTAAAAAATCTGGTAGATCTTGTGATATTTGCTGCACAACCGTCTGCGGCTCCACCTCGTCGCGTACTTGCTGAATGCCAATAAACAACCGGCCCAACCAGGTGGCGCCTAGTTCACTGTTGTCGCTGAGCTCGCGTGCTGCAAAGTGCTCTGGCTGTTTCAGCGCCGCCGCGTTGGCTTTGCTGCTGGCCAAGACGGCGGTGTAGTCCTCCACCCGAAAGGCCTTGGCAAAGTTCTGGTAATTGTCCAGTTTACTGGCGCCGGTGGTTTCCATGTCCAGCATGCGCAGGTAGAAGCGTTGCACACCGCCTATTTTGTCCCAGGTGGTGGCGGGTAAACCCTCGGGCACCAGCACGCTGTTAGCTGCCTCGGCTGCCTGCTGCACTATGGCGTCAACCACCGTGCTCTCGCCTTTTTTGCGCGGTCGCAGCGTAAAGCCGGTCACGTCTTCGCCGTCCACATGAGTAAAGGCAGTCAGCACTTTCAGCGCCGCCGCGTAGCCGGCCATTTGCAAGTCCGAGTCATTAAACACCGGCTCGCCGTGTTGCTCGGCCATGCTGTCGCTCAGGTGCATCATCTGCTCTATCTGCGCTTGCACTTCACGACGCACCGCCGGCAATATTTCCTGCCGATAACCAGCCTTATCCCCGGCGGGTCGTTTGCGCAGCAGCAGCGTCACCGTGCCCTGCACGTAACCGCCTTTTTTCAGCTCCGATGTGGTCTCGGTTGCAATATACCAGGCCGCCGTCACCTGCAAGCCCGCCGCCCAGAATATGCCCACCATGTCGCTCCAGACCCCCGCGTCCTGATGGGTAAACATCACGCACTGGCGGCCGTTGTCAGGCATGTGGTTGGCCATAGCGGTGTAGGCCTCTACCATGCCTCGGCGGAAGTCGTCCCCACTGCCTTTGATCGCCAGGGCACGACGTGAATCCCAAGTCCATTGGTCAAAGGGGGCGGGTGGATTTTTGCGTAACCAAGCGATAAAAAATTCCGTTATTTCGTGGTAGTTAACCGCGTCCGCGTAAGGGGGGTCAGTGATGAAAATATCGGATTTGGAAACAATACTCCCGGCCTCGCAGCAATGCAATTCAAATGAATTTTCAACCACAACGCTATTTTTAGCAGTTTTTGCTACCGTGTGATTCTCTAAGTTTGGCAGCCCCCGCACAGCGAAATTAAAAAAAGGATTTAGCGCTTGGTCAGAAAAAACATTTACTTGGTTTTCATGCCTAGACGAAGTTGCCCATCGGCACAGCCTGCTGTTCCATTCTATTACCCGAGAAAAAAGTGCTTCTAATTCTGGAGCAAGACTTGGGTGTTTAAGACTACGATTCCGATAGCACTGAAAATAGAAAAGCCCTCTGGCGTTAAACAAATGATGCCAATGTGTCCAGCCTCGCTCTCGGATTGGCTGATCGGTATTATATCCCGGCTCTATCACCATATCAGGTACCAGACCATCAGCCTGCCACTGCGCTAAGTTAGCTGCCACAATCGACTCCACCTCATGTTCGGCTCTCCTATCGGCTTCACTCACTGCTGCAAAAAAAGTGATTGGCCTCGAGCCTTCGTTCAACGACTTAGCGGTAATCCATTGAATAGCATAAAGTCGCTCTTGCAATATATCATCAGCTATAGGCTTGAAATCTTGCAGTTTCCAAGCACGCAAACGGTTGTGATTACGGCCTTCACTGTCCTTATGATCACCACGCAAAGATTTGATAGAAGTGCTATAGAAAACACCGTTCAACTCGTAAACCAGCCGACCTTTCTGCACGGTGCCTTGCTCAGCGGCCTGCATCTCTTCCTTAGACACACCGCTGTGTATTTCGATATCAAAGCGCTTATTAACAACGTCTGGCACCAGTTTGGCCACGACATCGCGCTGCTTAGAAATCACCCAACTAGGCGCCATGGGCACCATCCAGCCGGTTTCGGGGCAGCGGGTCTCAAGACAATATAAATAGGCTTTGGCGCGATTACCCTTGAAGTCATGCTCGATACCTAGCTCACAAACTTCCGCGTCCACTGCTGCGGCCACGTCTATTTGCGCCTGTTTTATCTCGGCACGTCGCTCGGGAGAAGCGCCAATAATATTTATCGCTCCCCAGGTGAGCATGCAGGCGATGGGATTGAGATCCGAGGCATAGACATCGCAGCCCAATCGCGCCGCCTCAAAAGGTATTGAGCCGCCGCCACAAAAGGAATCACCCACCCGTGGCCGCTGGCCATAACGCAATATGCCCAACTGCTCCACCAGCTCTTGGTGGGAATGCGCCTCTATGCCTAAGTTTGCGAAGTGTTTGTTGACAGCCGACCAAATGGGAGCATAGAGCCACTCTTGATCCAGCTCCTCTGGTCGCTTGCACAAAATGGCCCGGCTGGCGTAGTCCGGGTAAGTATCCAAAGCCTCGGCGATGAGCTGAATTTTCTGCTCGTCTGAGGTGTGGCGGTCCCAGCGTATGCTCAGGCCAACATCGTCTAAATCCACCGGGAATTTGAGCGCATCCAGTTCATCAGACGACAAGCTGCAGTTTTTGGCATTAAAAGCAAAGTAAGCCCACGGGTTATCGAGTGTGATGCGCGCGGCAATGTCTTTGGGTTTGAGGGTTTGCTGTATCAGTGCACGACGGGCCAAGCCGTCGCGGTCAAAGCCCATCAGTTTTTCAAAGACCAGCAGATCCGCTTTGGCGTCATCGGTGCATGGCAGCAGGCAGCCCAAGACAATTGCCCGCACCAAGATCAGCGGTTTTCGCCCTTTCCAGTACGAACCCAAAGCCGGCAAAATTTGCCCCGCACCAGAGTCTCGTTCAAGCTTCGCTTCCCAAGAGACTTTTTGTACCGGGAAAACAGTTTCGATCAATGCGGGTGCGTCGTGCAAGGCGTGAGAGGTCAAACTTGGCATGTGTGTATTTCTCAGTCGAACAGTTGCAGGGTGCCGGGTTTCAAGTCCGACGTGCGGCTTGTGCCGCTGGGCAGGCGCGCGGCCTCGGGCCCTAGAGTGTCGGTACGCGCCACATCGCCCAATGCGTGACGCAGCGCCAAACGCCAGCCATGGTGGCCATCGCCCAGACCGCCGGTGCCCTGTGCGGCCATACCGAACAACCACCAGCGTTCCTCCGCGCGCAGGGCTAACCAGTTGCGCACCGCCACGGGGATCTTGTCGTTGTCCATGCCCTCCGCCGCCCAGGCCAGCACACACAGCTCCTTGCCCAGTAGCCGGTCGACAGGGTTGTCACCCACCTTCCAGCTGCTCACTTTGAGCTGATGCGCCTTGAGGCGCAGGTTAAAAGCTCGCTGCACTTCGCCGCGAATAGCCGTCCAACGGGGGCGTTCCAGCTGCACTCGGTCGATGACGGTGGCCTCAGAGGCTTGCAAACCCAAATGCTCGCTGATCAGCACCGGCTGGCTGCTGGAGCGTGGAATCAGCACCACAAAGTGGTGCGGGTCACTGGTGGCAGGCACGCCGAAACCCAGCGTGGGGTGGCTGTGGGCAGTGCGCTTGGCACTGCCTCCACTGCTGGTGGATTTGGCCTTGCCGCTGGCTTTGGACTTGGGCTTGGCGCTAACCGCGGCCTTGTTGGCCGGGGTTTGATTGGCTGCGGCCATCGCTTCACTCATGGATTAATCCTGTTGTATATCACCGGGTTGCAAGCGTATGCCTGCAGCCTGGGCAAAAGCATTGGCATCAAAACCGTTGGCAAATTCTGCCCCACCGCGTATGCCCACCACCACGTTGGCTTGCTGCTCGCCTAACACTTCGCGCAGGCTGCTGATGGCGGCTTCTATCATGTCGGCGGTGACGTCGCGCCCGCGGAATTGTAAGGTGACGGCTGTTTCGCCCTCGCCCAACTCTATTTTCACACCGCGAAACACCGCCTCAGCATTGCCCTTAAAGGCGTTGAGCACCCCGTACACTTGCTCAGTGCTGTCGAGCGATACGCGCTTGTCTTTGTTCAGCTGCGCGGGTTTGGCCGGATCAAGCTCTACTTTGCTGTCACCACTGGCGGGGATATTAAACTCGCGACTGGCGCTGGCCTCCGCAGCGCTGGCGAACACCAACAGTTTAACGCCCTCAGGCCCCAAGTCTACAGGGCCGCTGTAGAGCTCGCCGTCGCGTGCGCCGGTGCCGTCTAGGGTGTAACGAATTTTCGCACTGGGTGTGCTCTGCAGCACCAGCTGCCGCTTATCCCCGGCAGGCACCACCTGGTGGCGAATTTTCAGTTCGGCCACCCACTTGTGCACTTCGCCTGTCTCGTAGGCACCACTGGGGTCTCGCACCATGAAGTACAGTGTTGCCTTGTCGGTGGAGAAGTTGTCGAGATTATCCACCACCGGGCTTGCGGCACTGACATCCGCACTGCCGCTAAAATGCACCACCGGGCCGTCGCCTGCGTGCCGTGGCGTCAGCGTCAGCATCACCTTATCCACCTGATCTGTCTCTTCGCTGATGATGTTGAGCGTGGTTTTGTCTTTAGGAAACGGGCCTTTTTCTAGGTAGCCGTCTTTGTGTTCGCGCCAGCGGGCCTGCTTGAGTGCTTCGTTTTTGAGGTCGTCCAACCCTCTAGCGCCAGGCATCCAGGGCCAGCTGGTGTCGCATTGGGCGCGACGCTGCACGTCTTTCCAAGGGGTACGGCGGTTGTCCGCACCCTTGGGCCAGAGCTTATCCTCGGCCATGGCCCAGTATTGCTGATAGCTGTCTTTGAGGCTTAGTTGCAGCTTGTAGTTGGCACGCGGATCAGCCAGTAGTTGCTCTATCTGGTGCTCGGCCGAGTGTTCATCATCGCCTGTGCGCAGACCGTTGTCGATGGTGACCGGCAGCAGCCGCTGGCTGTTGTCCGTGGTGTCGGTGGTCGGGAAATAAAGACGGTTATAGGCTGAAGAGAGAGCCTTCGCGAAGCGATCCTCGGCCTCTTCGCATTTGTCGCGCGCTTCTTCATAAGCCGTATCAGCCGGCTTCAATCGGGCAGATATTTTCTCGATGGCATAGAGCTCGCGCAGGCGTAGCTCCACCGCGTCTGCCATGTGACTGTCTTCGCCACTGAGCACCAGCAGATTGTTTTTTTCTTCTTGGTAGTCAAAGAAATTGGCCAGCTCTGCCGGGGGGATTTTGCTGTCGGGTCGCACCACCACTAACACACGGTGGCCACGTAATTTTAGCGTATCCAGCTTGGGCAGTATCTCAAGCTGTTGATAGGCCAGTTTGCTGCGCGGCTCCAAGATACCTTGCAGGCGCTTGCTCAGCGCTTGGTCTATCTTGGCAGGGGGAATGTCTTTGGCGTTGCGTTCTATTTGGCGCGTGAGATTTTCAGTTTCTTTGACAAAATAACGCTCTTCCTCACGGTGCAGATACCAAGCGACCTCGCGCAAGCGTTCCAGCGCGTTGCGAAATTCATCAGCCTTGCGATTAGGTGCAGCCAAGAACTCTATCAACTCGCCCTCGCTCAGACCTATGCGTCCGCCTACCGTGCGCGACAACGACGCTGCCAACAGCAATGTGCCCACTTGGCTGGCCGCGTCGCTCTGAGTTTCGAGGTCAATCTTTTCAGCGTTGGCGCTGTTGCCGTCGGCCAGATCACGCGACACTGCAGGCTGTAAATTGGGTGCTATGCGCTGTATTTCATCGCGCACTTGCGAATCATTGAGGTCGAGGTGTTGTGCCCCCACCAGATAGACATCATCGTTTTCGCGTTGATCCACGCTTTTGAGCAGACGCGCACTGAATTGCATCAAGCCGCGGGTCTGCCTGAAGCCTTCGTTTTCCTTGAATAACGCTACCAAATGCTTAAATGACGGGTGAAAGGGGTAGGTCTCGCGCACTTGATCAGCAATCTGCTCCAAACTCGTGGCAGTGATATAACCGCCCTTCTCGGCTTTTTTCACCGCCGCGGCGAACTCTTCAGCCACTTCGTTGATCACACTTTCGTCGGGCATTTTGGTGATCAAGCGTTTTTTCAGGATCTCGTAGATTTCATTGCCGTTCAACTGCACCGGGGTGATGATTTGTGCCTGGCGGCGAGTCTCTTGGCTCAAATTGGAAATAGCGTCGGCCAGTGCTTTGCTCTGCTTACCGTAACTGCCGGACAAATTAGCAATGATGATCAGGCAGTTAGGGAGCTCTAGAGCCGCACTCATCAATGTGCCGAGGGTATAGACGACGATGTCGGCGAGCGTACTGCCGCCCACTGCTGTCGTGGCGGCTACGTTGAGATAGGGAGGTAATTCGTCGAGCATTATCAACGTAGGCTTGTCACCGATGATGCGCTTCCAACCGGCCTGATCAACAGGCTTTGGCCCATTGGCCCAATACTCTTTGATCGCCTCGGCTTCGCCCAGCTGCGTGGCAATATCACCCCAGAGGTAGTTATCCGGATTGTTGCGGCCATTGAAAGCTGCTATGCGCGCCTGATCGAAATCAACCCGTGCGTTAAGGTCGGCATCTAACACCTCCGGGCGCAAATGCTCGTGTCTCGCCAAAAGACCCAGTGCAATCATCATGTGGGTCTTACCACCACCCATAGCTTGCGACAGCTCAAACACTGCTTGATCGGATTTGCTGGACAGGCGCAACATGCCCTCGTGAAACAGCTGCCCCATGCCATTTGTGACGTAGTTTCGCTCGAAAAAATCGCGACCATCGCCTTCATCCAAGATCAAATCAGCAAGGTTTTCAATACCTTCGGCCATTCGGTAGTTGTGAACAACTTCATTGAAGGTGCAGGCCTGCTTGACCGTCTTGAGCATGAGCAATTCCATCTGTCTGGTTGATTGATAACCGACGGAGTATACCGGAAACAAATGATATGAAGCCGAGAGAATAACGGTGCCTACTCGGGCCAAAATAGTCCGTAGACGCCGGCTCTCAGGTTTGAATCCTTACCTGCACCTAACATCTCTTCGAATGTTTCCACAGCATCCAACTTATAACCTTCTCCCACAGGAATCCCGGGGCCACCGAAGCCCTCATCACCGCCTTTTTGCGGCTCGCCTGACCTGTCGGATTGCAGATTACCTCTTTGAGGATCGGCGCTCGGGGGGAAGAATGGCGTGTTCGGCATTTTCCAGCCATGGGGAAAGCCAACGAAGAAATGAACGCTCACGGCTGCGCCTGTGTCACCCTCGATGACATGAGTACGGGCACGGTTAGCGTGACAACAAAAACACCCGAGCTCAACGCATGTGCTATTCGCCACAATCCCCGTCGGGGGGGGGGATTTCCGTTGTGGATGGTCAGCGTACTGGCTGGAGTATTCAAACGGGCCGTCACCGATTGCTGTGTTTTTTTGATCTTGGTACTTGTAGAGATAGTATTTTCTATCTGTTGAGCAGTGACCCAATACGATTGCTCTAGCAGGCAGTGGCAATTTTTGGCCGATGCCTGTGATACCGTCCCGTGACCCGGAAATATGTAAAAAGTGCTTTGCGGATGATTTTTTGAAAAATTGGCCAGAACTTTAGCCTGGTCGATTTCCAGTTTGAAATCGAGCACACTCGGACTGCTGGCGTTTTGCTTTTTCGCCGCCTTAAACTGAAAGACCAACAGTCGCCCACCCTGCTGAAGTATCGCATCAACGCCCGCTTTCCTCTCCTGGGCCTGCGTCAGCCCGAACCACTGTGGGTTGCGGTTAAACGGCATCAGTGCAGCAGACAAAGCTGCGCAAAAACGTATTTCAAAGCTTTTTTCAGCGAAACGCATGGGTGATTTCATATTTTGTAGGTGACTTTCTTATCGAACACTGCACAGGAAACCAAAACTAGGGCCATTGCGCCCAAGCAACAAACAGAGAAAAGGCTGCCCGGATGCTAAATTTAGGGCTGAGCGGGCGGGCCGGGAAGCGCAGCTCAATCCCGAACATAGCGACTTATCGACAAAAGGCAAATAACAACGCGCTGGCTAGATGCTTCGGAGCTGTGGACATGCGCGTGTAAAGCGCTAGTAACCGCTTCTATGTATCAACGCCCCCCCCCCAAAAGCCGCAGGCGTATTGCAATCTTCGCTCATCAGGTGCATCAGCCGTGGGTTGACGAAGAGTTTTTCCCGGCCTATTTGGCGCTCTTCTAGCACCCCGATTTCCACCAGTTGTTTGAGGTAGGCCGAGGCGGTTTGCCGCTTGGCCACCCCGCTATCGATGATGTGTTGAATCCGGCAGTAGGGTTGTTCAAAAATAACTTGCACCAGTTCGAAGCTGTAGACTTTGGGCAGCTCTTGTTTGATATACCCGCTGGTGTTTTCCATCAAGGTTCGGATGGCGATTATTTTATTACAAGTCCAGCGCGAGACTTCTTCGATACCTTTGAGCACGTACAACAGCCACGGCTGCCAGTCCCCTGTCGCGGTCACGGCGTTCAGCTGGCGATAGTATTCGCTTTTGTGCTGCACGATGTACCGACTGAGGTACAAAATGGGCAAGGTCAATAAGCCCTGTTCGATGAGATAGAGAATATTGAGGATGCGACCGGTCCTACCGTTGCCGTCATAAAAGGGATGGATGGCTTCAAATTGGTAATGCGCTACAGCCAGCTTAATCAAGGGATCCAGATCATCGCTGCTGTGGATGAACTGCTCCCAGTTGCCCAGCAGCTGGCGGATCACCTGCTCACCCACGGGCGGCGTGTAGATGATCTGCCCCGTGCTCTGGCTGCCAATGACCGTGCCGGGCACTTTGCGTATGCCCATCTCGCTGCCCTTGAGTTCACTGCATATCTGCACGGCGCTGTTGGTGCACAGCGGCCTGTCTGACAATTGCTCGTAGCCGTGCTTCAGCGCTGTGCGGTATCGCAGCGCTTCTTTGGTGGCGAGGTCGGCGCTCTTGTCTTCGCTGGCGTGCTGAAACAGCTTGTCGGTGGTGGTGAGGATATTCTCGATTTCCGAGCTGTCTTTGGCCTCTAACAACGGCAACAGGTTGATCAACAAGCTTTGCTTTGGCAGCAGCTCTGCGGCTTGTTTGAGCTCCGCAAGCGACGCCCGTGCCCCGATACAGGCTTTGAGTGTCTGCTTGGTTTCAAGCTCGTGCGCTTGTGGCGGCAGGGGCGGAAGTGTGTTGTAGGGCTGATCGGCTCGCCACGACATGTTTATATTCCCCGTTTTTTTAAACATATTAGTCTGATATGGCCAAAACATGTCGATGGCATCGACATGTTTTGGCGATATGTCGATAAAACGCGAAAAAATCGACACGTTAGATGGATATGTCGATGCTGTGAACATGACTGGGCGGGGTTCGGGCGGGCAGGTCGAGGCCGGAAAAAACTGGACAATCAACACATCGTCGTCGATGTGGGTATGTTTTGAGCCTTTCTTCGTGATTTCTAGTCAGAATATTTGAAGAGCATACGACGCGCTCCGGAGCGCTGTGCAGGGGGCGCTTTGCCGTCATTGGCCATGGAAAATAGCTGGGAGCCCGTTGGGGTTTGGTAGATTTGTCCAGCTACGCGCCCCGAACTAATGCCGTACGCGGCCCGGCAAAACTTACAAGCCGCCCGCGACCTGGCAGAACCTGCAGCGTGAGCCCGACCGAACGCGGCCCGACCGAAGCAACAGCGGCCATCACGCAAGGCTCTATCCGGGCGATCCGAACTGTGCAGGGCAATCTGCTTAAGAGGCCATCAAAGTTGGCTCGGTGCTGGCCTTTTGGTAGAGCGGGTGGGCTGGGTGGCCGGTTTTGTTCATTTTCAGGCAGTGCAAGGGCGGCAGTTTGACGATGACATCTTGGGCCCGTTCGAGGTAGCTGCCGTCGTTGCCCCAAGCACCGATGATCAGGTCGGCCTCGCCTGCCAGCTTTTTCAGCCAGCGGTTGTTCTGCGGGCCGACGGGGTCGAGGGCGGCTTTCATGTCAGCCGGTTCGGTGGCGCGGTAGGCGAATAGATTGGCCATACACACCCCACCGTAGCCCCAGCTCTTGGCGAAGTTGATGCAGCGGATCAGGGTCGGGTCGTCGGTCTTTTCGTCAGCTGTGGAGGGGTTGAGCCCGATGAACAGCACTGTGCCGGCGCCCGCCTCCCAAGTGCGCCAGAGGGCGTAGCGGTAGTGGCGGCAGCGTGAGAGCGTGGCGGTGTTTTTCATGAGAGCATGCGTTTGGTGATGGCTGTGACGCTGTAGTTTATCGGCTGCGCGGCTGCGTGTGGGTCTTGTAGGTGCGAATTTATTCGCATTTCACCGTGGCCAAAGACTTCGCACAGGGTCAATCACCCTTATAAATCAGGGAGACTTTTCGGTTGTATTTCGCCTCTTGGGGTGATGTGTTGAATGTGGGTTTTGAGCTTTTGTGGGTGATGGGTTTTGCAGCTTCGCGCCCCGGGATCAATTCGCACCCACAGGGTGGCATTTGGGTGGGTAGACAGGATTCCGCTGCACTGCATCCAGGATACGGCTGACTTTATTCGATCCATCTTGATATCCA
>JAWSVD010000292.1:0-12136 GCA_033852095.1 Granulosicoccaceae bacterium
ACCATCGGCAGCGGCTTGGAGGGGGCCTGGACCAGCAACCCCATCGCCTGGGACAACAATTTCTTCGACAACCTCTTTGGCTACGAGTGGGTGCAGACCAAAAGCCCGGCGGGCGCCACCCAATGGACGCCTAAAGAAGACGCAGCGAAAGGCACCGTGCCGGACGCACACGACGCCAACAAAAAGCACGCGCCGGTGATGTTCACCTCCGACTTGGCTCTGCGCACAGACCCCGAGTACACCAAGATCTCCAAGCGCTTTCACGCCAACCCGGATCAATTCGCGGCAGCATTCGCCAAGGCTTGGTACAAGCTGACCCACCGCGACATGGGCCCGCTGCAGCGCTACCTTGGCGCAGAGGTACCTGCCGAGCCGCTGCTGTGGCAGGACCCTATCCCGGCCGCCACGCAGGGCTCACCCTCCGCCGACGAGCTCACCACGCTCAAGGCCACGGTACTTGCATCTGGCTTGCCGCTGAGCCAGTTGGTATCAACGGCCTGGGCTTCCGCCTCTACCTTCAGGTGCAGCGACATGCGCGGCGGGGCCAACGGCGCGCGCTTGCGACTGTCACCGCAAAAGGATTGGGAGGTTAACAACCCCACAGAGCTGGCCAATACGCTGCAGCTGCTGGGCGATATCCGCGCCACGTTCAACGCCAACGGAAGCCAGATATCTTTGGCCGATTTGATTGTTCTAGCCGGCGGGGCGGCCATTGAGTCTGCCGCCGAAAAAGCGGGTGTATCTACCACGGTCCCCTTCACCGCAGGTCGCAGCGATGCCGCTCAAGATCAAACCGACGCAGATTCATTCGATGTGCTGGAGCCGGTCATCGACGGCTTTCGAAACTACGTGCAGACGAGTCAACAGCGCCCGGCCGAAGAAGCACTGGTTGATCGGGCACAGCTGTTATCGTTGACAGCCCCTGAAATGACGGTTTTGCTGGGCGGCATGCGCGTGTTGGACACCAACGCCGACAAATCCGCCAACGGCGTATTCACCGACAAGCCCGGCACCCTGAGCAATGACTTTTTTGTCAATTTACTGGACATGAGCACGCAGTGGAAAAAAACGGGCAACAATGCCTACACAGGAACTGACCGGGCAACGGGCAGCAACAAGTGGACGGCCACCGCCGTGGACTTGGTATTCGGCTCCAATTCTGAGCTGCGCGCCATCGCGGAAGTGTATGGTTGTAGCGACGCGCAGCAGAAGTTCGTCGAGGATTTTGTCGCCGCTTGGAACAAGGTCATGAACCTGGACCGATTTGACTTGAGCTAGCCTTAAAAGCAGGACTAAGGAGCCACCTCGGATCAGTGTGAACCGAGGTGGTTTTCAAGAAAAGACGATCAGTGAATGCGCTTAACCACCACTTTGGCGACGGGATTACGCCAGTCATACATTGCCGGTGCTAGATCAGCGATGTTATGAATGCCATTGTGCACATGCACAAAACCTTCGCCTAAGTCTGCAGGGGAAAATGCCTCTCCGCCAAAGGGCCCAGGGATAGAACTGAACATTTCATCATTGGTCTCACTGCCTGCATCCAGTGCATTGAGCCAATAAGTCTTTGCGCCGCGGCGTGGCAGTTTAAGACCGTTGACCCCGATAAATCCATCATTGGTGGGCAACATCATTGCCGTCAGAATCAGTTTCCCAAATCGATGAGCGCCGGCAAGTTCCAGCGTTTCACTCTCGCCAGGTCCGATGAGACCAGCGCCATTTGCCGTTCCGTAGGACTTGCCTGAGTCGGCCAACAACATGGCCAAGCCAGCCGTATCCCCGCCCTCGGCAACACGCCCAAGTGCATCACTGGCGACATCGCCGAATTTGTACAATGTGGTGCCGTGTTTTACACTCGCGGCAAACACGGGGGTAAAAAGCTGACCTTTGGTCAGATTGGTTATGGTGATTTGGTATCGTGGGCTCGACGCAGCGGCTTGCCCACTGAGCACTAACAAGCCGACACTGAGCAGCGAAGACAATACTGTTTTGATTTTCATAAGCCTCTCCTTGAGAACATCTGTCCGATAAGTGATTTCCTTCGGAGCAAAGCTTATAAAATCAAAGTCACAAAACTATCACGCATAAATCACCGTTCAGTGTCACAGCATTGAATTACACAAACAGTGATTCAATTTGATCAGAGACGGTTTGTCCAAGCGATCACACGGACTCAGCTCCGGGACTGCTGAAGCGAAAAAGAGCTTGAGACCAGGCGCCTTCCTCAAGAGCAAGCTTTTGTTAACTCTGGTCTCCTGAGGGATCCAGCAAGCTATTTCTCGGTTCTAGGCAGATCGTCAAATATCCCCGTGGGGCTACCGTCGATGCTCAGGACATTTTTCCTCGCCCAATACTCCCTGACACCCTGCTCTCCTTTTTCTTCGTAAAACGGCAGCAGCTCTTCATCAGCGCGCGTTCGCCGAAACTGCATCACCGGAACGCCCGTGCCGCAGGAGGTTTGCACCAGATCAATTTCCAGATCAAACACCTGCCGACTACCGGCGAGACGGGGAAATTGTGATATCGCAGAAGCCCAGTTTTCATGCCTCGGGTGCATCACCTTGGCACTTCCATAAACCCGCAGTATCAAAGGCCGCTCGCCCATGGAACAGAACATCAATGTCATGCGTGCATTGCTGAGCACATGGGCAGCCGTCTCATTGCCGCTGCCACTGAGGTTCAACCAATTAATGTGGCTACTGTCAATAACTCGCAGGGAATCCATGCCCTTGGGCGACACGTTGACTCGTCCATCCCCTGCGGCAGTGGCCACAAAAAACATAGGCTGTTCAAGGATAAATTCGATGTGCGATCGAGACAAAACACGTGTTTTCGGCATGACTTTTCTCTGGACTTGACGATTGAGATTCTGCTACTCACCGCGATCGGAAACCCGGCCAGGCAGGGAATTCACTAGCGCTGTCTGATCGCAAAACCATCGAAAAATGTGCCCGAATCAAATATCGCCGTGCAAAGTTAACAAAGACAGGCTTAAAACTGCCCTGCAAACACCAATGAGCCAGATGAGCAGACCAAGTGAGTGATCACAGAGTAGCCGAGGATCCTGACAAGAGTTTGTCAGGATTGACCGGGTTGGCCCAAGGATCAACTATCCCAATTTTATTCAACCGCAGAAAGCGACCTTGAGGGCCAGGGTCTGCGACGGCCAGAACGCTAAACACGCACGTTTACAATGATACAGCCACGGCACTTCCGTGTGCCGTGAGCACGCCAGATCAAATCAGAGCGGTTTAGTTCTTGGCGACATGGGTAGCGATCGCATCCATCAGCGCAGGTGATAGGCAATCGTAGGGCTCCAGGCCCAATTCACGAATGCGACCGCGCACATTGTCCATGTCAGCGGGATCGGTTCCGGCTTCGATGACTGACGAGACGAAGGCTGCAAAATTCGCTGGATCCCAACCTGTCTTATCAGAGAGTTCGGTGTGGATAAAATCCAAGCCGTGGAAAGGATGACCAGTGTCTTCAATACGGCCGTACATGTGCGCGCCACAATCTTTGCACGCGTAACGCTGTATAGCCTGGGTGTCGTCAACAATACTGAGTTTGTCTTCATTGGCGCTGACGCTGAGCTTGTCCCGGCTGACCACTGCGACCTGAGAGAAAGTGACACCGGTGGGTTTCCAGCATTGGGTGCAACCACAAATGTGGTTGTGCGCGGTCTGTGCAGTTATCTCCACAGTGACCTTATTGCTGCTGCACAAACAGCTCAAGGTGCCACCGGAAAACCCGCTGGACGCTTGGCCAACACCGCCGTCGACTTGCGGGTGCAATTTCACATGGGATAGAGAGTTGGTGGGAGCTGAAGGCGCTGCCGCAGGTGTTGCCTCAGGTGCACTTCGCCCACCCAAGGCCGCCAGTAAGTTGCTGATATAGCTCATGATGCATGTATCCTAGTTTTGAGACATTTGTCTGATTGAATGGCGGTGCCGAGTACCGAGGTGTAGTTCAAACCTCTTGCCATAAAGCTGATGCCGTCGGCACTCGAAATTGCGAGTCGCCGATTGACAGCAACGAAACAATCAAGCCGGGGACCTCACAGAACGAACACTACACTGTCCCGCTAATCGCCGATGGTTTGCTGACTTAAGTGGAGATTGACAGCAACTATTAAGCTGTTCGTACCATTGTTGGGACAAAAGCGACCAACAGAGAGACAGGGAAGCAAAGTGTTTCTATACAAGCAATATTATTGAACTTGTATTTTGCAGGGCTTTATTGAAAGAACCGCCTGAGTAGTACTAAAAGAACACACTGAGGCGGCGCTCTGGATTTCACCTGAAGAAGTGGCGACTGCTCTTAATCACTACGTGTTGTTATAACAATCGATCTGCGCCACAGCCCCTTGGGATCTAAACTGTTATTCAGCCAGCACGGCATTCTGTTTTCAGAAGGCTTTCAAATATCCCTACAGGATTTTCGACCGGATCAACGGGTGTCTATTCCAGCCAATTCCTTCTGGCACTCACTGCGTCTTTATCCTGTTGAAATAGAGTCAGTTCTTCGTCGCGCGTGGACTGTCGAACTGCATCCCCGGCACAGCTGCAGTAAGATATTTTTGGCAGCAGATTCAAGTGCAGCTAGACCCTCCCCCGTTTCGATAATCGTGGGCTTTATCGCTACTCGAGACGACCATAAAAGGTCATGCGCGCCGATTCCGAAAGCGAGACCCCGGGCTCCGTGTTGTAAGCCAGCACAACCAGCATTCGTGTGCGGCTCCCTTGCACGGGTGTCACACGGTGCATGGAGTTTCGCCCTCTGAACAATACCAGCGCCCCTGCGTCCATCGCCAAGGTATTGGTCTGCACATGGCCATCGAGCACCTCGCCAGAGCGTTCGTAGTTCATTTCACCGCGGTTGGCGTCGCGCACGTCTTTGACGTATTCAAACTCGCCGCCGCGCTCTGGGCTTTGAACCATCAAGGTGATGGCAAAGGCGGAATTGTCGAAATGCCAGCCCAATTCTTGGCCTTCATTGGCGTAGTGAAGGTTGACCGATGACAGCGGATCACCGTAGGCGTGTAGCGCCGCCTCGCCGAGAACAGCGCACAAAAAATCACGAAATTGTTTGGCTCCATAGAGTCGGTGCAACAGCGACTCATCGGGTATCTGATCCGTTGTGATGCAGCCCTTCGACGAGCTGACTTCTCGGTTGCGAGGGTGGTCCACGGGGAATTTTGCATCGGGCTGTTTGAGGTAGATATTATGGCCATTGCTCGTGTAGTAAGCTAACGCCTGTTGAGCTTCACCTTCGCGCTGCAGTGTCGCAATTGTTGCGGGTGTCAGAAACCCACGCATGACCAACACGCCATTCTCATCCAGCGTGCATTTACACTCATTGCGAAAGCCCGCATCCTCTAAAGGGTGCTGCTTATGGTCGATGATGCCATCTAATAGCTGTTTCATGCTTTATCCCTAAGTGGTTACAAGCCGCTGCCAGCAGTTTTGTTGTCGCTGGTTCAGCGTCAAAAAGTGCCATGCCAGAGGCCCAGTTGAGCAGCCTAAGTAGCTCAGTGGCTGGCCCAGAATGTTCAGCGATCGCTATTGGACCGCTATCCGATGCCTACATTGCACTGTAGCACCTTAATCTCCAGCAACAATCGCCTCCAAAGCCATGCAACAATAGCCCTCATGCACCTATCGACTCCCCACCACCACCGCACGCTGATCACCATCGCTGGCCCTTTAACTTGGACCCGCGATCGCGCCGATGTTGTGCTCGCCGAGCGGGAACTGGCCGCACTGTGGGTCGGCGACGACCCCTCGCTCCACCCCGACGCCATGAGCCTCAATGCAAGCCGCCGCTACTTGGGCCGTGAAGTCGAAGCTCTTGTCTACGACGCCCACGCAGGCTTTGATCCGAACGTGCTGGCGCTGCTGGCGGGCACAGTGAAAGCAGACGGTGCACTGCTCTTGCTGTGCCCACCACTGGCCGAGTGGGCACAGCACGAGGACCCATTGAACAAACGCTGCACTGTCTGGGGTATGGCCGTTGAGCACTCGCGTTATTTGGGGCGGTTGGCCAGGCTGGTACCTAAGGTCAGTCAGCTGCTGCTGGAGCATAAGCAATCACCGCAATTCACCCCACAGATCGCCCCGAGCAGTGACGACCGTAGCACCGCGCTAGCAGAGCAGCAGTCGATGGTTGCGCAAGTTGTGCAACAGTTGCAGCAAAGCGGCCCGCAGCTGGCCGTGATACAGGGCGACCGCGGGCGTGGCAAATCCGCGGCTCTGGGCCAGGTGATCGATCAACTGCTGGCGCATCAGCCGCGTCGGATAATCGTCTGCGCGCCGCGCCGCGCCGCAGCTGAAGTGTTGTTTGCGCACGCAGATATCGACGCTGACGATTCATCCTATCAGCTGTGCTTTATGCCACCGGACAAGCTCTGCCTAGAGCCACAGGATTGTGATCTGCTGGTGCTGGATGAGATGGGTGGGATTCATGTTGGTTTGCTGACACGCTTGTTAGCGCTGTACCCACGGCTGCTGATGGCCGGCACCACACACGGCTACGAAGGCGCGGGCCGCGGCTTCCACACGCGCTTGCGACGCCAGCTGGAACAAACATGCAGCCATGCACAGTGGTACACGCTGCAACGGCCAATCCGCTGGGGAGAGAATGATCCCTTGGAATCCAGTATCAACTCCTTGTTACTGCTTGACGCCGAATACCTGCCCGCCAAGCACGAGCACACAGAGTTCAGCTGGCTGGACCGAGACGAGCTGGCTGTTGATGAGGACTTACTGCGCCAACTCCATGGCCTGCTCGCAGGTGCGCACTACCGCACCCGCCCGTTGGACCTGCGGCAGATGCTGGACGGCCCAAACATGCGGGTGGCGGTGATGGTCGCAGGCGGAGTGGTGGTGGCTGCCTGCCTGCTGGCAGCTGAAGGGCCGCTCGATGACCCCGCGCTGTGCGAGAACATCATGGCGGGCAAGCGCCGACCGGCGGGGCATCTGCTGCCGCAGATCCTGCTGCAATTCCAGCAACTGCGCGCTGCGGCGGACATGCGCTACTGGCGCATTGTGCGCATTGCGGTGCAGCCAGCCCTGCAGGGCAAGGGCATCGGCTCGACATTACTGCTTGCGGTGGAAGACGCGGCACGGCAGGCCCGAATCGACTGTCTGGGCACCCTGTTCGCATTTGACGCGCCAGTACTGCGCTTTTGGAGCGCATCGGGCTATTGGCCAGCGCAACTGGGCACTAACTTGGAAGCCACCAGCGGCAGCTACGCAATCACCCTGCTCAAACCACTGAGCACGCAGGCGAACGCCGAGCTAGCGCCCTTGCACACACGCTGGGCTAAACAGTCTATAGATGCCTTGACAGAAGCACGCCCTGCCTTGGACGCAGCCATGCGCAGCGCACTGGAGCACACGCTGCACACCGATGGTGGCGGCGACAATGTTATTATGGGCGGATGACTGCCACCCCTGATATCAGCGTAATTATTCCCAGCCACGACCGCTGGCACACCCTGCCCCGCGCCTTGGATTCCGTGCTTGCGCAACAGTTGCAGCCGCTGGAGGTTATCGTCGTTGACGACGGCTCGAGCGATGACACTGCCGCACTGATGGCTGAACACTACCCCAGCGTTCGCCTCTTGCAGCAGAAGAATCAAGGCGTAAGCGCCGCGCGCAATTCAGGCATAAAAGTGTCAAAAGGGCGCTGGATAGCGCTGTTGGATTCCGACGATGTTTGGCACCCGGAAAAGCTGGAGCGGCAGCGCGAGCAATTGATCGCGGAACCCGTCTACCGGCTCTGCCACTGCGACGAAATTTGGATCCGCAACGGGGTGCGGGTGAATCCGAAACGGCGCCATCAAAAAACCGGCGGCTGGGTATTTGAGCAGTGCTTGCCACTGTGCGCGATATCGCCCAGCGCCGCGCTAATCCGACGGGATGTGTTCGAGGACATTGGTTTTTTTGATCCCGAGCTGCCCGCCTGTGAAGACTATGATTTTTGGCTGCGGCTCACCCACCGAGAGCCGGTGCTGTATATAGAGGAAGCGCTGCTGAATAAATACGGTGGCCATGAGGACCAACTCTCCCGCGCCCACTGGGGCATGGACCGCTTTCGCATTCAGGTGCTGTTGAAACTGCTTGCACAGGACCTGCTGTCGCGCGAGCAACGTGATGCTGCTCTGACCACGCTGGAGCAAAAACTGGGCGTTTACATGGCTGGCGCCAACAAGCGTGGCAGGACGGAAGAGACCGAACAACTGCAGCAGGCCTTTGTCGCGGTTGACGACCGGAGGCCCGCACCATGAGTGTCTATGTGGTGGCACTGCACGCCGAGGCCCGCCCCTTGATCGACGCGCTGCGGCTCAAGCGTCGTATCGACAAGCCCTGGCCGTATTACAACAATGGCGAGCAGCACTTGCTGGTCAGTGGCATGGGAGCCCTGAACGCAGCAGCCGCCTGCGGCTGGTTGATCGGCAGACAACCCGCGCTCGACCAAGAACCTTGGCTGAACGTCGGCACCGCCGGTCACGCCAGCCACAGCCTAGGCGAGACATTCTGGATAGAGCGACTGTTGGAGCCCAAAGGCAGTGTATACCCCGCCCTGCACGTCAAAAACAATCTACCGGGAGAGAGCTTGCTGTCAGTGGAAGCCCCCTGCGAACAGTACCCGGCAAACAGCCTGGTGGACATGGAGGGGTTGGGCTTTTACAGCACCTGTTCGCGCTTTGTGCCGCTGGAATTGCTGCAGCTGATCAAAGTGGTGTCCGACAACAGCGCCAATCCGCTTGCGCAGGTGGATGCAACCAAAACCAGCGCTCTGATCAGCAACAGCGTCGAGCAGGTGCTGGCTTTCGCCGAAAGTCTGAAGCAACTCGCCGCCTGCTTGCCCGAGCCCGTCTCGGACGCAGTTGAAAGCTGTAGCGCGGAGTACCACACGCGCATGCGTTTTTCCCACAGCCAGCTGCTGCAACTGCACAAACTGCTGAGCCGCTACCACGTGCTCACGGACAGCTTGTGTGGCCCCGCGGACCTGCCAAGTGCGCCGCGCGATGCCAAACAAGCGCTGGCCATGCTGGAAGCACAGATAGCAGCCCTGCCAGTGGTGATGCAATGATCGAGACAATTTACGTGGAAGTAGCGGTGCGTGAGCACCCGCGTGCACTGGCGGTGTTGCGGCGATTTCCGCGTGCAAGGGTAATCGAGTGCGAGCGCTACGGTGCCATTTTTAACCGGGCGCAGCAGAACTTTCGGCTGCAAAAACAAAAGCCTGCCCTGGTGTTGGCGCACAAGGCCGGCAAGCGGGTGCTCGAAGCCCCGGCGGACTACGGCATCGGCGGTCAGCGTAACTACTATTTTTCGCACCTGCTCAATTGCCTCTACGACTGCCGTTATTGCTTTATACAAGGCATGTACCGCAGCGCGAACTACGTGCTGTTCGTCAACTACGAAGATTTCTTTGACGACATCGCCGCCACTCAAGCAACGCTGGATCAGCCGGGCTGGTATTTCTCGGGTTACGATTGTGATTCACTGGCAATGGAACCGGTGACAGGCTTTGTGGCCGACACATTGGACTGGTTTGCCCAACACCCGGATGCAAACCTGGAGCTGCGCACCAAGAGCACACAAGTTCGCAGCCTGCTCAACCGAGAGCCGCTGTCCAATGTGGTGGTGGCCTGCAGCTTGTCGCCAGACCCTGTGGCCCGCTCGCTCGAACACCAAGCCCCTTCACTGGACAAACGACTGGCGGCGCTTGAAAAGGTGGCCCGCTCGGGCTGGCCCATCGGCCTGCGCTTTGACCCCTTGATCTGGTGTGATGACTACCAAAATGTGTATCAAGAATTTTTTGACACGGTATTTTCTCGCCTGCCCAATCAGAGCATTCACTCGGTCAGTACAGGGAGTTTTCGGTTGCCACCGGACTTTCATCAGAAAATTTCGCGGCTCTACCCACAGGATCAGTTACTGGCGGGCGCTCAAGCGCGAGGCAAGCGCTGGGTCGGATTCCCCGAAGATCGCGAGAGCAGCTTGTTGTCGCTGGCTCGGCAACGGGTCGTCGATGCCGTGGGCGAAGAGCGGTTTTTCCCCTGCCAGTTTGAGCAGCCGCAGCCGCAGTAGCTCATTTGCATTTGCGTCCTCCAACCCATGCCTTTGGAAAACCAATTTAGGCGAAGCAGCAAGTTACATCCGGAATTATCCGGGCCGAGCACGCGACCGCAAAGCCAGAGCGCTACTTTTATATTAAATCAAATCGGCGAACCAATTCCCCGAGGGCAACATGATGCCGTGCAGTTCCTGAAACAGGCTTTTCTCGCGCAGCAGTTCCAGCGCCCCACCGTGCTCGGGCGAGACCAGCAATGCCATGCACAAACCAACATACACCAACACTGTCACCAACCAGTTGCTGCCGTCGTAAAACTTCATGGCGGTACCGAAGGAACGTTTGATACGCCGCCCCATCAGGTTCACCGACACCAGCTCATCCAACAACAGATGCACCAGATAACCCAAGGTGACGAAGCTGCCGTAGATCCAACTCAACATGCCCGTTTCTGCAAATCCGTAGGACATCAAGTTGGTCGTCAGTACGCCGGCCAGCAGTGCCGCGGGGATGGAGTGAAACATGCCGCGGTGCACGGTGATAAGCTGGAAAGATTTGAGCAGAGCTAACCGAACCAGCAAGTACACAAACACCCACAGCACCAACATTTCAGCCACCGAGTAGGTGGCGGATTTACTGAACATCACCAAAAATGAGACAACAATAGCCACGGCATTGAAGGTGATGGCCACCGGCGTGGAATTGTCCGAATCGACGTCGGGCAGAAAGCCACCGACGGTTCCCAACCCAAAGGCAATCACCGCTTCCGTGCTGTCTATGTGATTGAGAGCCAACAGACCACTGGATGCTGCCCCACTGACCGCCGCTGCCACCGCAAAATGCGTTTTGAAATTGGCCATAGACCGAGCTTGTCTCTGTTGTAAACTGGACTAATTGTAGCTCTCCCCGGCGAAACGGGTGAATCATATCCAGCGACCGCGTGCCCACAGGAGCTCCTTGTCATGACCCACCTTGAACCACGCCCTGAGGACCTCACCCGGTCGACACAGGTGCACGTAGACCTCGACGCGATCAGCCACAACTACAGGCAAATCTGCAGTCACGTCGGCAGCGCTAAGGTGATGCCTGTGATCAAGGCGGACGCCTACGGGCACGGCTTGGTTCAAGTTGCGCGGCACCTCAGCCATCTCGCACCGCCCTACTTCGGCGTTGCGACATTTGAAGAGGCTCTGACCCTGCGCGATGCGGGTGTGACAACTGAAATTCTGGTCTTTGGCGGCATGGATGACCGCCAGATCCCCCTGTACATAGAGAATCAGCTGACCCTGACGGCCTCTTCGGTCAGCAAGTTCCGCGCGATCGACAGCGCAGCTGAAGTGCTGGGTGTACAGGCAAAGGTGCACTTAAAAATTGACACGGGCATGGAGCGCGTAGGGGTGCACCACTACAATGCTGATCAGTTGCTGCAGGTGGCGGTTGACGGAAAGTCAGTAGCGGTGACCGGGATTTACACACATTTCGCCACTGCAGACGACGGCGACCAGGCGTTTATGTTGTTGCAGTTGCAGCGCTTTGAGCAGATATGCAACACTGCGCGGCCGCTTTTTTCTGCGACGCTGCTGTGCCATGCAGCCAACTCAGCTGCCACACTGACCCTGCCTGCATCGCACATGGACATGGTACGTGTCGGCATAGCGCTGTACGGGGTTCTTCCCAAATTCGATCTGCAGCAGCCGCTGACACTGCACCCCGCTCTGTCTTGGCAGTCAAAGGTTGTGTATTTCAAGGTGGTGCGCGCGGGGGATGCCGTTAGCTATGGCTGCAGCTGGCGGCCCGAGCAAGATACCCGCGTTGTCACAGTGCCTGTCGGTTACGCCGACGGTTATGCACGCGCCCTGTCCAACCGTGCGCAGGTGTTTATCAACAGCAAGCACTACCCGGTGGTGGGCGCCATTTGCATGGATCAGCTGATGGTCGACATCGGTCAGGACAGTGTTTTCAACGGCGATAAGGTCGAGCTGATAGGCGCGCACATCGACGCACATCAGCTGGCGCAATGGCGCGCCACTATCGCCTATGAGGTCATCAC
>JAWSVD010000293.1:0-18122 GCA_033852095.1 Granulosicoccaceae bacterium
GCTCGCAGTAGGCAGTCGTTTTTGAACGGGATGTTAACTGCTCTTATCGCGTTTGCGGGCAATGGCCACAGACACTGTCAATGAGGCGATGATCAGTACCCACAGCACCGCGGCAATCCAGCTTTTGGTGAAGAAAATGCTCAGATCCCCGAAGGATTCGATGCTTTTGACAAAATATATCTCGGCGGCAGGGCCGAGTATAAAGCCGATGATAAAGGGCGCTATCTCCAGCCCGACTTTGGTCGCAGCCCAGCCAAACAAGCCGAAGATCAGCAGCGTCCAGACGTCGAACATGATGCCGTAGTTGATGGTGTAGGCGCCGATGACGCACATCATCAGGATGATCGGGAAGAGGATGTGCTTGGGGATGGTGACCACCAGCGCAAAGTAGCGGATGGCGTAGAACATCATCAGGAACATCGCCACGTTGGCCAGCAGCATCGCGGTGATCATCAGGTTCCAGGTGTCGGGGTTGTTGCCGATGAACAGCGGCCCAACCTGGATGCCCTGCAGGGTGAAGGCGCCAATCAGCAGCGCGGTGGTGGAATCGCCGGGGATGCCAAGCGACAGCAGCGGCACCAGTGCACCACCGGTCAAGCCGTTGTTACCCGATTCGGAGGCGATGATGCCTGCCGGCTCGCCGGTGCCAAAGGTCTCGGGGTGCGTGGAGGCTGTCTTGGCGTTCGAGTAGGCGAGGATGGACGCGGCAGAGCCGCCCACACCCGGCAGTATGCCGACAAATGTGCCGATGCCCGATGAGCGCAGCAAATTGGTGATTTGCCCTTTGAACACGCCAAAGTTGAAATTGCGTGCGCCGCTGATTTTGACGTCATCGCGAGTTTGCCCCTTGGGCACGCCTTTCTCGGCCTCTTCTAAGATAGCCGCCAGGCCAAACAAGCCAATCAGCACCGGCAGCAGCGAAAATCCGCTGTCCAGCCAGTATTCAGCGCCCTCTGGCACCAGTCGCAGTTCGCCGTTACCGCCTTTTTCGATGGAGTAGGTGCCGATCAAGCTGACAAAAATACCCAGAAAGCCCGAGAAAATGCCCATCAATAAATTCGATGAGAGCGCCGCCATGACCGTCAGGGCGAACAGGATGATCAGGAATTTCTCGACGTAGGAAAAGGCGATGGCGAAATCTGCCAGTGCCGGCGCAAAGAAATACAGGGCGACGAGGCTGAAGATGCCGCCCACCAATGATGCGACGATGCCGATGCGCAGCGCTGATTCACCCTCGCCACGCTTGGCCATGGGGAAGCCGTCAAAGGTGGTGGTGATGGAGCTGGGGGTGCCGGGGATGCCGAGCAAAATGGCGGGCACTAGGCCGCCCGATATGCCGCCCACGTAGAGACCCAGCAACAGTGCCAGGCCGTTTTCTAAGCCCAGCGAGTAGGTCAGTGGCAGACACACGGCGACGGCCATGGTCGCGGTCATGCCCGGTATGGCCCCAAAGATGATGCCGACGAAGGTGCCCGCGAGCGTCAAAAATATAAAGAGGGGGGTGACATCGGATAGAAAATCCATAAACGCGCCTTTGGGGTCTTAGCTTGCTGGAATTAGGGAAGAGTTAAAAAGAAAAGCTCGGTGAACAAATACCAAATCACCGTCGGGGCGATCAGCGCCACCGCAATCAGTGCTCTGGCGTTGCGCAGCGTCCGCTCGTGCATAAACAGCAAACCGGTCGCGAGAATATAGGGGATTGAACAGAGCAAAAAGCCGAGTCCGGTGTTGGGCCAGTAGTCGCCGACCGGGACCATGGCGGAGAAATACAGCAGCGTCAGCAGCAGGGTGCCAAAGAAGCGCGGCTTATCCATGCCTTCGCCCGCACCTTCAATCGTGCCATCTGTCGCTGGCAGCTCAGGCGCCTGCGTGACGCTCTGGCGGCTTTGCTTGTAGCGTGTGAGCAAGATTGCCACGCTCAACACGCCCAAGATGCAGGCAATGATGGTGGGAAAGACAAGGTGCGAGTGCTCGAAATCGATACTGACTTGCAGCAGTGAATCCATCGTTAGCTCCGGTTTTTTTAAAAAAGAGGGCAGTGGCTCCTCAGAAGAAGGGCGAGGACCGGGCGATCAATCGCCGGTCAGCCCGAACTCCCGCAGAGCCACTCCCGTCGGGGGCTACTTGTCGCCGGATATTTCGGCAATCACGCCCTTGTAGGTTTCGCGCTTATTGCTGAGGTGCTTTTGCGCTTCGGCCAGAGGTAGGAAGTTGGGGATAAAGAAAGATCCCTTCTGGCGCTTCTGGATTTCACCGCGGGCGAACACCGCTGTCAGTGCTGCGTCAATCTCGGCGCTGATGGCCGGGTTCATGTCCTTGTTGTAGACAAAGAAAAACTCTTTATCGAAGGTGAAGTCGCTGGAGGCGTCCACGGGAACTGATGTCATGGGTGAAGCGTATTGCAACATGTCGTCGCGTGTGGTGCCGCCCATGCCCGCTTCTGGCGCTTGCTCGAGG
This sequence comes from Granulosicoccaceae bacterium, assembly GCA_033852095.1. Lineage (GTDB taxonomy): Bacteria > Pseudomonadota > Gammaproteobacteria > CALCKW01 > CALCKW01 > CALCKW01. The sequence goes on from JAWSVD010000293.1 coordinate 2,458, forward strand.
GTGGCTGCGCGTGCGGTGATCCAGACAAATTTCATCGCCTTGGCGTCGTCCGCCGGCAGCTGGGTGTATTGCTCATTGCCTTGAATAGAGCCGTTGATCACGTCCGAGAGGCCGTCCCAGAGGGTTTGGTTCTTGTCGGATTGGCCACCTGTGTGCACCGGCACGAGGTTGTCTTCAGAGCCAGGGCTGCGCAGGCGGGCCGCGTTTTTCATGGCGGAAAAACCGATTTCAGACACGCCGCCTGGCTGGATTGCAACCCGCACGCGGGTGCCTGCCTCGGCCGCGGCCAAGATATCTTCCATGGACGAGTAGGGCGAGTCGGCGGGCACCAGATAGGCGTTGCCCGGGTTGATCGCCACGGTCTGGCCAACTGTGTATTTCTCAAAAGGGTCGGCGTAGCCTTTAACCCCGTAGAGATTCCCCAGATAAGCCTGATCGTGGAAGATCATCAGGGTGGTGCCGCGCTTATCACGGCCCAGTGCCTTGAAAGCCTCTGAGGATCCGACCGCGTCAACTTTGATGTTGATGCCCAGCTCTTCTGCCAGTGCTTCGGCGACGATGGCAGAGTTCTGGTAGGTGTCGCCACCGGTGGATGTCGAGCCGATCACGAGGCGTACGTTGCGCGGCAGTTCCCCCGCCGTTGACAGCAGTGGCGCGGTCAGCAGTGCGGCTGCGGCGATGGCGCTAAAAAGCGTTCTACGTTTTACAGTCATGGTGTTCTCCATTATCAAGGCCGTGGCCCGGGGTGTTTAGACGCAAACGGGTTTTGCTGTTCGTATGTTTGCGCATACATACATTTTCATCATAATCACCTTGCTCTGTCAATATATTTATTTAATGGCGATATACTTAGTGTGAATGGCGTCAGAACTGTTGACAGAGAGGCATGAATGCGCATACATTGGTGCCGTCAAGTTGGAGATATTAAGCATGAAACCTACCCCTAAAACCGCAGAGACTCTGCGCAGCACGCGCTGGTTTGGTCCCGATGATCTGCGCAGCTTCGGGCACCGCTCCCGGATGATGCAGCTGGGCTACTCCGAAGAGGAGTTCATGGGCAGGCCTATCATCGGTATCCTCAACACCTGGTCCGAGCTGAATTCTTGTCACAGCCATTTCCCCGAGCGGGTGAAAGACGTCAAGCGGGGCGTGTTACAGGGCGGCGGATTGCCGGTCGAGCTGCCCTCGCTGTCTGTGGACGAGAGCTTCACCAAGCCCACCTCCATGTTGTACCGCAACATGTTGGCCATGGAAGTGGAGGAGAACATCCGCTCCCACCCGTTGGACGGGGTGGTGTTGATGGGCGGCTGCGACAAGACAACCCCGGGCCTGGTGATGGGCGCGATCACCGCCGGCGTGCCCATGATTTATCTGCCCGCCGGCCCCATGCTGAGCGGAAACTACGCCGGCGAAAGATTGGGTTCAGGCTCTGACGCTTGGAAATACTGGGACGAGCGCCGCGCGGGCAACATCACGGACGCGCAGTGGACCGGGGTGCAGGGCGGCATCGCTCGCTCCTCGGGCACCTGCATGACCATGGGCACGGCCTCCACCATGACAGCCATCGCCGAAGGGCTGGGGCTGACCTTGTCAGGGGCTTCCTCCATACCCGCTGTGGACTCGGCGCACCAACGCATGGGCGCGGAATGCGGCCGTCGCATCGTCGACATGGTCTGGCAGGGTCTGGACCCCAAATACATCGTCACCGAGGCCGCTGTGCGCAACGCCGCTATCGTGGCCATGGCCACTGGCTGCTCCACCAACGCGGTGGTGCACTTGATCGCCATGGCGCGCCGCGCCGGTGTGCCGCTTACCTTGGATGATCTCGATGCGCTGGGCCGCAGCACGCCGCTGATCGCCAATGTGCGACCGGCGGGCAAAGACTACCTGATGGAGGATTTCTATTTCGCCGGCGGGCTGCGCGCCCTGATGAAGCAGATAGAAGGCATGCTCGACACCAGCTGCCTGACCGTCACCGGCAAAACGGTGGGAGAGAACATCGAGGGCGCTATCGTCTACAACGACGACGTCATCCGGCCCCTGTCAAACCCGGTCTACGAGGAGGGCTCGCTGGCCATCTTACGCGGCAACCTCTGCCCCAGTGGCGCGGTGATCAAGCCCGCTGCCTGCGACCCCAAATACTATCAACACGAAGGGCCGGCCTTGGTGTATGACAGCTACCCCGAGCTCAAGGCCGCGATCGACGACGAAGACCTGGACGTGACACCTGACACGGTGCTGGTATTGCGTAACGCCGGGCCGCAGGGTGGGCCGGGCATGCCGGAGTGGGGCATGCTGCCCATTCCCAAGGCGCTGATCAATCAGGGCCACCGCGACATGCTGCGCATCTCGGACGCGCGCATGTCCGGCACCTCCTACGGCGCCTGTGTGTTGCACGTGGCACCGGAGAGTTTCGTTGGCGGGCCGCTCGCGCTGCTGAAAACAGGCGATATCGTGCGCTTGGATTTGGCGGGACGCAGGCTCGATATGCTGGTGGATGAAGACGAAATAGCGAGGCGTCAAGCCGCTTGGACACCGCCCGAGCCGAACTTTGAGCGCGGCTGGGGCTGGATGTACTCCAAACACGTGAGTCAGGCCGACAGCGGTTGTGATTTTGATTACCTGCAGCGCGACTTTGGTGCGGCAGCAGGCGAACCCGATATTTTCTAAACACTGACTGGAGAGGCAACATGGCTCTTGATCTGGACGCCGCACTGCGCGGCATATCAGGCATTTTGGTAACACCCTACGACGAGGCAGGCGACATTGCACCGCAAAAGCTCGCGCCTATCTTAGACCGCGCGCTGGCAGCGGGCGTGCACATGCCGGTGGTCAACGGCAACACCGGTGAGTTCTACGCGCTGACCATCGAAGAAGCTTGCACCATCGTCAGCGAAGTAGCGGCTCTGCTGGACGGGCGTGCACCGCTGTTGGCGGGTGTGGGCCGCGGTGTGCGCGACGCCTGCAGGCTGGCAAAAGCCAGTGCTGACGCTGGCGCTACCGCGCTGATGATCCACCAGCCACCGGATCCCTTTGTCAGCCCACGCGGCACGCGTGACTACATCAAAGCAGTATCCGATGCCTCGGGCCTGCCGATCATGTTGTACCTGCGCAACGACGCCATCGGCACCGAGGCTATCAGCGAGCTGTGCGCGGTGGACGGGGTCAAAGGTGTGAAATGGGCGACGCCCAATCCCTTGAACTTGGCAGCGGCCATCAAAGCCTCTGACTCAAGCATCGTCTGGGTGTGCGGTTTGGCCGAGGTCTGGGCACCGCCGCTGTATGCTGTGGGTGCGCGTGGTTTTACCTCCGGTCTGATCAACGTCTGGCCAGAGCAAAGTGTGGCCATTCACGCCGCCCTGGACAAGGGCGATTACGCCGCCGCCAATGCGCTGATCGCGCAGATGCGCATTTTTGAAGATATCCGTGCAGAAGAAATGAACGGCACCAACGTCACCGGGGTCAAAGCTGCGCTGATAGCCCAGGGTTATGATTGCGGCCCCACGCGCCCGCCCTCGGCCTGGCCGCTGACCCAGACGCAGCAAACGCTGCTCGAGTGTTTCTTGAAAACTAATTCACTGATTTAAGGATTTGACCATGTCCGACAATTTTAAACCCCACGGCAAGCACCTGATCGCAGGCCAATGGGTCGCGGGCAGCCGCAGCTTCAACACCGAGCCAGCGCACGGCGAATCACACGCGTTTTCCGTGGGCCTGCCCGAACACGTGGACAGTGCCGTGCAGGCAGCCGAAGAGGCCTTCCTGACTTACGGCTTCACCAGCACCGCTAAACGCGCGGATTTTCTGGACCGCATCGCCACAGAGATCGAAGCGCGCGGCGCACAGATCACCGAGATCGGCACATCTGAAACGGGCCTGCCCGCAGGGCGTCTGGAGGGTGAGCGCGGTCGCACCACTGGCCAGCTGCGCTTGTTCGCCGAGCACATCCGCAACCGTGGTCACCTGGATCTGCGGCACGACACTGCGCTGCCCGACCGCGCCCCCTTGCCGCGTCCCGACTTAAAGATGGTGCAGCGCGCCATCGGCCCGGTGGCGGTGTTTGGTGCGTCTAACTTCCCGCTCGCGTTCTCCACTGCGGGTGGCGACACAGCTGCCGCGCTGGCCGCCGGTTGTCCGGTGGTGGTCAAAGGCCACAGCGCACACCCAGGCACTGCCGAGATCGTCGCCGAGGCGATCAAAGCAGCGGTGGAGTTCTGCGGCATGCCCGCCGGTGTTTTCTCTCTGGTGCAAGGCGGCACCCGCGAGACAGGGGTGGCGCTGGTGCAGCACCCGCTGATCAAGGCGGTGGGTTTTACCGGTTCTCTGGGTGGCGGTCGTGCACTGTTTGATCTCTGTGCAGCGCGTCCCGATCCGATTCCCTTCTTCGGCGAGCTCGGCTCGGTCAACCCGATGTTCTTGTTGCCTGCAGCTGTTGCTGCGCGTGGCGCCGAGATCGGCACCGGTTGGGCGGCGTCACTGCTGATGGGCGCAGGGCAGTTCTGCACCAACCCCGGGGTGGCTGTCATCGCCAAAGGCGCCGCGGGAGACGCAGTAGTTGCGGCCGCAAAAGCAGCGCTGGTGGATGCTGCCGAGCAGACCATGCTGACCGACGGCATCGCCGCTGCCTATCGACAGGGCAAGGCGCAGTTTGATGGTCACGCATCGGTGCAAGCCGTGTTGAGCACGGATTCAGACGGCCGGGTGGCCACGCCGAATCTCTACGAAATCGACGCCGACACCTACTTGGGTGATCACGCACTGAGCGAAGAAGTCTTTGGGCCGTTGGGTTTGGTTGTACGCGCTGACGGCGCCGAGGACATGGCAGCGATTGCGCGGGCTATGCACGGCCAGCTTACAGTGACCCTGCACATGGACGAAGGCGACACAGCTGCAGCTCAAGCTTTGGTGCCTTTGTTAGAGCGCAAAGCAGGGCGCTTGTTGGTGAACGGTTTCCCCACCGGGGTCGAGGTTGCAGATACCATGGTGCACGGCGGTCCGTATCCGGCGTCCACTAACTTTGGCGCCACCTCGGTCGGCACCCTGTCGATTCGCCGCTTTCTGCGGCCCGTGTGTTATCAGAACTTCCCTGAAGCGCTGTTACCAGAAGACCTCAAGGCCTAAGAGCTAGAGCAGATCCCGCCCGCCACAATATGGCTGGCGGGCTTTCAGTGTGGCTGCAGGCGCAGCCAGCTGTTGCTCTTACTTGTATATTCGGGCAGGCATACTCAGTGCTCACCTACAGATAGTCTCCACAACGCTTGTCTTAATAAGCCTGAGCCAAGTTCGCCACATGCTCTCTATAAGTTGCTCAATCTAAGCTGCTGATAGAGTAGACAGCTGCGCAATCCACCAAAGCGCTACAATAAGTGGAAAAGCAGGGCGTACAAACTGCGCACTGTCTGCTAACTAACATTTCATCCTGCCCAACACCGAGCACAGACATGGACAAATACGACATCGTTGACCCCGAGTTTCGCCGCTGCATCGTCGGCAACGCCTCGCTCAAGCAATTGGCGACGGGCTTTGATTGGGTCGAGGGGCCGGTCTGGTTTGGGGACGCGGATTGCCTGCTGTTCTCGGACATCCCCAACAATAAAATCCACCGCTGGAACAGTGAAACGGGGCTGTCGACCTATAGATCGCCGTCCAACTTCGCCAATGGCCACTGCCGCGACAACGCCGGTCGCTTGATCTCCTGCGAACACGGCACCCGCCGCGTGACCCGCACCGAATACGACGGCACCATCACTGTCATCGCGGACAGCTATCAGGGCAAGCGTTTTAACTCCCCCAATGACGTGGTGGTGAAATCCGACGGCAGCATCTGGTTCAGCGACCCGCACTACGGCATCGTGAGTGATTACGAGGGCCACCGCGGCGAAGAAGAGCTGCCCTGCAACGTCTATTGTGTAGACCCAGCAACGGGTGTTATCGAAGCAGTGGCGACTGATTTTGATTGCCCCAACGGGCTGGCGTTTTCACCGGATGAGTCAGTGTTGTATATCGCCGACACCGGGCGAAAATTTGACGAGGTACGCACCAAACATATCCGCGCCTTCTCGGTGACGGCGGATCGCAAGCTGCAGGGCGGCGAGGTGTTTCATGTTATCAGCCCGGGCGCTGCCGATGGCTTTAGGCTCGATCGAGCGGGTAATCTGTGGTCTTCCGCTGCGGACGGGGTGCACTGCATCTCACCATCAGGGGATTTGATGGGCAAGATTTTCGTGCCGGAGCTGGTCTCAAACATCTGCTTTGGCGGCCGCGCCAAACACCAGCTGTTCATCACCGCGACCACCAGTGTCTACATGATCGGCCTGGGTATCTCTGGCTGCTGATGAGCCCTAGCGGCTGATTAGGCCGCTAACTGGCCGCTACTGGCCCGTCGCACAGCAGGTAGTGTGTTCCGCGCATGCGGCTGACAAGGGTCAGGCCGTGCTTTTGCGCCATCTGGTATCCCATATACGTGACGCTGCTGCGCGACAGCAGCACGCTGATTCCCATGAAGGCGCACTTGATCACCATCTCGGAGGTGAGGCGCCCGGTGGTGTAAAAGCACTTGCCCTCACCGGGGATGCCTTCCAGCCACATATAACCGGCGATGGCGTCCGCCGCGTTGTGGCGGCCCACGTCCTCCACGTGGATCAGGATCTCATCCTCCTGGCAGAGGGCGCAGCCGTGCACGCCGCCGCTCAGGCGGTAGACATCGTTGCGGCTATTGACCGCTTTTGCTAGGGCGTATATTTGCGCTTGGCTGATGCTGCGACTGGCCAGCTGCAGTGATTCAAACTCCGCCAGTGTGGCGGAGAACACCGTGCCCTGGGCGCAGCCACTGGTGACGATGCGGTGAGCGAGGCGGTCACGCCAGTTGGGCGCCAAGCTGCCGGGGTGGGTGCTGATGTGCACCGCTTCTTGTTGCCAATCCACCAGCACAGAGCGTATGGACTGCAAATCGGGTATCAGCCGCTGGTTGTGCACATAACCGAGCGCGAGTTCCTCAGGTCGCGCCCCCATGGTCATCAGTGTGACCACTTCGGTGCCGTCCAAGAACAGCGTCAGCGGGTATTCGTGTGGCAGCTGAATATTGACAACTTCGCCGCGTTCATTGGTGGCGCGGATGCCTTGGGTGGGCTTGAGCCCTGCGCGGCTGAGCTGCGGACGGTAGGGCTTGCTGTCGGGTATGGAGCGGTCGTTCATTGCGCGTGGTGTCTTCCGCGGTTAAGGGGGCTGAGGTTGTTTGTTTCGGTGATCTAGCAGGCGATCACACAATTAGATGCTCTATTCTCGCAGATATTCTGCCACCGTGTTTTACCGTACCGCCCGTAAAGGTGCAGAGCTTTCACGGAGTGCGGCAGTCGCTGTAACTGTGGGCTGACAGCGCTATTAAAATTGCTGCAATAACATCAGTTATTGAACGCCACGCATGCTGCCGTTGCGAAGATCTCCGGCGGGGGCGATACTGATTTGATCAGAGTTCAAGCAATAGTGATAGCCTTGAAGGCGACACTCACGGCTGCGTGCGGGCAAATATTGCTCTTTGCAGTGCTGGAATGCGAGCGCCTTTGGGCGACGATGAGGCCAATTTGATGGATCGAGCCGAACACGAACAGACACGGTTTTCCGTGGCTGTTATTTTGGAAAAATACCGCATCGAACGGGCGTTCTGGTCCTTGGATGAATGGCGTCTGCACGGTGTGGTGGCCGGGGATGCCGTGGCGGGCGGCGCATTGAGCTGTCAGCAGGTGCGCAACGAGCCGGGCGCCGAACACTATCTCTGGCGTGGTTTGAAGCTGCAGCTGCACCGCGACAGCTGCGAGAGTTATTGGCTCAATCTGACATCCGACAGACCTTGTTTATACCTTATCTGCGAAGACGACAGCGATGACGCGGCAGTGCTGCGGCCGTTGATGATCAGTGCTGACAGCGACGAGGCGAGTGCCTATCTGGAGGGCGAAGGCCGCGTATTGCAAGGGCCGATTCCACCGGAGCTGTACAAAGCCATGGAGGCTTTTGTCTTGCAGCACTACCAGCCCGAGCCCATGAAAAAGCGCAAACGCAAGCGCTGGGATACGTTGGATCAGCCACCTGAAGATAAGCTCGGCCTGCGCGGCACGGTGCTGGGGGCGGTGAAACATGACTGATCAAGGCGACGACATCGAGGATGTAGCCGTGCAGGGGGAATCCCGGCTGGCGCGCTGGTCTCGCCGCAAGCACGAACAGCAGAGTTCGCCACCGAGCGATACCCAAGAACTAGAACAACTAGACCAGCATCAAGAGCAGCAAACACCGCTTGTGGAGCAGTCCGACGCGGCCGTCGATGAGATCAAAGGCGAGGACAAGGACAAGGACAAGGGCGAGCAGCAAGCACCGCTTTTAACTGATGCTGACATGCCATCCGTGGCGAGCCTGGACGCGGCCAGTGATTTCAGCGGCTTTATGTCACCAGGGGTCAGTGAAGAGCTGCGCAGATTGGCGCTGCGCAAGTTGTTCGCGCTGCCCAATTTTAAAGTGCGCGACGGGCTGGATGACTACGACGACGATTTCACTGTGTTTGAACCGCTCGGTGACACGGTGACCAACGATCCCTGGACGCATCGGCAGCAACGGCTGGCCGAAGAGCGCGAGCAAGCGGCCCAGAAAGCGGCTCAGGAAACTGAGCAGCAGCCTGAGACTGCTGCTGAGGACGTTGAAAACGAGCAGGAAAACGACTCGGAAGACGACGCGGGAATTAAATCAGCCGAAACCGCCAGCGCGCAGCAAAGCGAGTCCGAGCGAGACGATGTGGAGCAAGATCAGGTCGCCGTACAGCCGCCGGCCGAGCAGGCAGCGCCAACCTCCGCGGAAATAGCCCCAACAACCCAAAGCACAGCAGCCACAAGCCAAGAAACCAGCCCAGAGGATGGCTCAATCAATGAATGATATGCCCGAATTTCATCAAGACAGCGCAGAGGCCGCGCAGGCCACGACTTTGGTGCCCTACCATTCTAAGGGGCATTGCCTGGTGGTTGCGGAGGCGGAGTTCGGGCTTGCGCTGTGCAAGCGGCTCAGTGCGCTGCAGTGCACGGTGCTGGTCTTGGGCGCGCAGGCCGATCAGCCTGAGCTGTTGCTGACCGAAGACGGTGAGCGCTTGATCAAGGGCTGCGTGGCGCACAGCAGCGGCTACCTCGGGGCCTTCGATATCCAGCTCAACAACGGCGACGGCCACGTGTCGGCGACCGCCGTGTCGCAGCTTGGCATTGACCATTTTGATGTGATCTTCGACGCCAGCGACAAGCCGTTGATCGAGACCTTGACCGCGCCGATGGGGTATTTTGCCCCGCGCGACGAAGAGCAGCTGGAAGACGCGCTGGCCGAGGCAAATGAAATGGTGGGGGATTTTGATAAACCTGTCTTCACCTTGCTCGACAGCAGTATCTGCGCCCACGGTGCGAGCGGTATCCGCGGCTGTGACAATTGCCTCAATGCCTGTTCTGCAGGCGCCATTCAATCCCTCGGCAACCGCATTGAGCTTGACCCCATGCTGTGCATGGGCTGCGGCACCTGCACCGCTGTCTGTCCCACGGGTGCGCTGCGTTATGCCTACCCCGATGTGGTGAGCTCGCTGCAGCAGTTACGCGATGCCATTGAGCTCAGCGAAGGGGCGCTGCGCACCGTGGTCTTCTACGAGGCGGAGTCGGGTGAGGCCTTTATGCAGGCGCAGCGCGCCGACATCCCGGACTGTATGTTGCCGGTGGCGGTGGAGGAGGTCAGCTCGATCGGCATGGACATGTGGCTGTCGCTGTTGGCCTTTGGCGCGGGCAATGTGGTTTTACTGCTGCAGGATGCCGACAGTGCGGACGCGCAGCTGCTGGCGGAGCAAGTGCAGCACGCGCGGGATATCCTCGCCGGCCTGGGCATTGATGCGCACGCGGTGCAGCTGCTGGGCATCGAACAGGGCGCGCAGATATCGCAGATAGAATCACTGCCTGCCTGGGTGCAAGAGCGGGCCAGCTATGCTTTGTTTGATGACAAGCGTCAGCTGATACGGCGTGCCGTAGAGCGCCTGGCCGCTGCCGCAAAGGGATCGGTGCCGACGTCTGTCGCCTTGCAGCCGGGTGCGCCCTTCGGCGCCATTGGGGTGGACAGCGACAAATGCACTCTTTGTCTTGCCTGTGTCTCGGCCTGCCCGACGCGGGCGCTGCAGGCGATGGGCGATGAGCCGGGCTTGTTGTTCGTGGAGCAGAGCTGCGTGCAGTGTGGGCTCTGCCGCAATACCTGCCCCGAGAGTGCACTGACAAGGGAGCCCCGGTATTTGTTTGACAGCGCAGTGGCGCGTGATGCTCGAGAGCTGCACCGCGAAGAGCCTTACCGCTGTCTGCGCTGCGCCAAGCCCTTTGCCACCAAAAGCGGCATCGAGAAAATCACTGCAAAGCTGGTTGATCACCCGATGTTCCAAGAGCCCGGTGCACTCAATCGGCTGCGCATGTGCGATGACTGCCGAGTCATCGACATGATGGAGGCGGGGGCCTTGAACCCCGATGGCCCGCGTCATTGAACCCAGAAACAAGAGGAGCGCATGAGCATGAGTGAAATAGACAGTGGCACAGCTGAACATCAAGATAATCAGGGCTTGCGCGCCGATTGTTATTTGTTTTTGGCGGCATTGCTCAATCAAGCACCACCACAGGCGCAGCTCGACGCGCTGGCGCAACTGGACACGGACAACGCCCCGCAAGACGATATCGCTGCGGCCTGGTGTTCGTTGTCGTCACGCGCGAAGCAGGTGACAGAGGCATCGGCGGGGGAGGAGTTTTTTGCCTTGTTCGTGGGGTTGGGCAGAGGGGAGCTGGTGCCCTTTGGCTCTTGGTATGTGACCGGCTATCTGCAGGAGTACCCCCTGTCGGATCTGCGCGATAGCCTCAATCAATTGGGGTTGACGCGCGAGCAGGGCAGCACCAACACAGAAGACCACATCGCGCAGTTACTGGCCGTGATGGCGACCTTGATCGTCAACCCAGACTCATACAGCGACGAGCAACAGCAGGATTTTTTCCTGCAGCACTTAGCGCCCTGGTCTGAGCGTTTGTTCAGCGATCTGATCAGCGCAAAAACAGCCGATCTGTACAGCGCGGTGGGCGAGTTGGGCCTGGCCTTTATCACCTTCGAAAAACAATATTTCGGCATGCCTGTTGAGTGACTGATCAGCGCCCGGCGAGCCCGCTCTGGGTTTGTCGAAGGCGCCAAATCCGCTGCTATCTCCACAAACCACAGCAACAACCGTCTCGGGCATTTTCGCTGCAGCCCGCGGCGTGGCCGTGCGCGTGTACAGCTGGTATTTGACCGGAATGTGCCGCGGAGAATTGATGTTAAGTTTTGATCGCAGCTCCAGTGTATAAATAACAATATGCCAAGTGATATTAATTGCTATTAGCAATCGCATTAATATTGGTGATGGATTCTCTCTGTCTTGTCTGTTCGGGTTGAAGGTTTAAAACCAAATCATTATTCCGTCTTACGCAATAACAGGGGCGATATAAGAATATCTTGGCTTTTAACTTCTGCTTGCGGCCGGGTGCTGCTGTTATTTGCTGCTTATTTGATACAAAGAACGGTATTTTATTTGAATTAATACAAGAAGGATGTAAGCTAAGTACTACCGATCGAGTTTCAAGATGTTTGGGTGTTGTCAATGATTTGCAAGCGCGGTACTTTGCTCTAATTATCAGATACACTGTACCGCAGACTTAAAACCTGTTTGAGAACAGAAGAAGTGGGAAAGGCAAAGTCCTAAGACGCTAATTGATTTGTTTTATGCGTGTTTTGATGGTTTTTGTTTTGTCGGCATTCCTGCGCTGTTCTTGAATCGCTTCAGATCGATTCTCTCCATGATGGTCACCCTGTTTGCCCGTGCTCTGCGGGCGTTTGGCACGCGCATGTGCCGTACTGTCAATTGCCTGGCATTTGTTGTTGCGAATACCGGGTTCAATTGATGTTGTGACAAGGTGAAAGCCACTGCTCCACCCGCATGGCTGCCGTCGGACCCACGCGGGTTTGATTGGGTTTTTATCAGGGCTTGTACAAGGAGATACACCGTGCAAATTGAAAAGAAATTGATCCAAGTGCCGCGCAGAAACTTTCTGGGGCGCGTCGCCTTGGCGGGCAGTGGCGCCGTGCTGGCGCCGCAGTTGGCCCAAGCCGCAGTCGCAGAGGGGCCTTCAATCAGCGCGGAGCCCGCGATCTCTCAGGGATATAACAAAACTCCCCACGTACAAGCCTACTACAAGCGCGCGCGCTTCTGACCTCCTGGAGATAGAGCATGAAATTACGCAAAAAAGTAAGCGTTACACCGGCTCCAGAGGCGTCTCAGCCAGCACTTGGTCTCTCCCTGAGCGGGCGCAGTGTCGGTCGCCGGCAATTCCTGCGCAATTCCAGCTTGGGCATGGGGGCCGCGGCCATGGTCGGCAGCGCCGCGCCGGTGCTGGTGAAAACCGCTGCCGCCGCTGAAATTGCAGGCGGGCAGACAGAGATAAAACGCACGGTGTGTACCCACTGTTCGGTGGGCTGCGGCATTATCGCCGAGATAAAAAACGGCGTCTGGACAGGCCAGGAGCCTGCCTTTGATCACCCCATCAATATGGGGGCACACTGCGCCAAGGGCGCGGCCATACGCGAGCATGGCCACGGCGAGCGCCGGCTCAAACACCCCACCAAGTTAGTCGACGGCAAGTGGGTGAAGGTAAGCTGGGACGAGGCCATTGCCGACATCGGCGATCAGATGCTCGCCATCCGCGAGCAGTCCGGACCGGATTCTGTCTACTGGTTGGGCTCGGCCAAATTCAACAACGAACAGTCCTATCTGTTCCGCAAATTTGCCGCCCTGTGGGGCACCAATAACGTCGATCACCAGGCGCGTATTTGTCACTCCACCACGGTAGCGGGTGTGGCCAATACCTGGGGCTACGGCGCCATGACCAACTCCTACAACGACATCCACAACAGCCAGGCCATCCTGATCATCGGCGGCAATCCCGCCGAGGCACACCCGGTGTCGCTGGCGCACATTTTCAGAGCCAAAGAGCGCAACAACGCGCCGCTTATCGTCATCGACCCGCGATTTACCCGCACGGCCGCACACGCTGATTTATACGTGCGCATACGGCCTGGCACGGATGTCGCCATCACCTGGGGCATGCTCTGGCACATCTTCGAAAACGGCTGGGAGGATAAGGAATACATCCGCCAGCGTGTCTATGGCATGGACGACGTGCGCAAAGAGGTGGCCAAGTGGGCGCCAGATGAGGTTGAGCGCGTCACCGGTGCCAAGCCCGCCATCGTCAAGCGCGCGGCCAAGCTGATGGCAGAGCACAGGCCTGGCACCTTTATCTGGTGCATGGGCGGTACTCAGCACACCATTGGCAACAATAATACTCGCGCCTACTGCACCTTTCAGCTGGCGCTGGGCAACATGGGCAAATCCGGCGGCGGCACCAATATCTTCCGCGGCCACGACAACGTCCAGGGCGCTACGGACTTCGGTATCCTCAGCCACACTTTGCCGGGTTATTACGGCCTCTCCGGAGGTGCCTGGAAACACTGGTCCGCCGTGTGGGATCTCGATCCCGCCTGGGTCGCGGGGCGCTTCGACGGCGACAGCTACGAGCAAGCCGGTGGCAAAGATGTCACCGCGCAGCACACCAAGGGCATCCCCGTGTCGCGCTGGATTGATGGCGTGTTAGAGGACAAGGACAACATCGCGCAGAAAGACAACCTGCGTGCCATGGTCTTCTGGGGCCATGCTCCCAACAGTCAGACCCGCGGCAAAGAGATGAAAACCGCGATGGAAAAGCTGGATCTGATGGTCATCATCGATCCCTACCCAACGGTCAGCGCGGTCATGCACGACCGCACCGACGGGGTGTATCTGTTGCCCGCGGCCACGCAGTTTGAGACCTACGGCTCGGTGACGGCGTCCAACCGCTCGCTTCAGTGGCGGGAGCAGGTAATAGCGCCTCTGTTTGAGGCGCTGCCCGATCACACCATCATGTACAAGCTGGCCAACAAGCTGGGCTTTGGCGCAGAGCTGACCAAGAAGATCGCGGTGACAGACGACGAGCCACTGATCGAAGACATCACCCGCGAGTTCAACGGCGGTATGTGGACCATCGGCTACACCGGCCAGAGCCCCGAGCGCATGAAACGCCAACTGGATAACTGGGCCACCTTCGACCAGACCACCTTAAAAGCCGAGGGCGGCCCCTGTGACGGCGAGTACTATGGCTTTCCCTGGCCCTGTTGGGGCACCCCTGAAATGGGGCACCCGGGCACGCCTAACCTCTACGACACCAGTAAACCGGTAGCCGAGGGCGGCTTGAACTTCCGCGCGCGATTTGGCGTGGAGCGAGACGGTGTAAACCTGCTGGCAGAAGACTCCTGGCCTGTGGGCTCAGAGATCGAAGACGGCTACCCCGAATTCAGCGCCGACATGCTGAAAAAACTCGGCTGGTGGGATGATCTGACCGACGATGAAAAGGTGCTGGCCGAGGGCAAGAACTGGAAGACAGACCGCTCTGGCGGTATCCAGCGCGTGGCCATCGAGCACGGCTGCTCACCCTTTGGCAACGCCAAGGCGCGGGTCAATGTCTGGACATTCCCCGACCCTGTACCCATTCACCGCGAGCCGCTGTACACCAATCGCCGCGATCTGGTGGAGGATTACCCGACCTACGAAGATCGCAAATCGCACTACCGCCTGCCCACGCGGTACGGCTCCATACAGGCAGAGGATTACTCCGCCGATTACCCGCTTATCTTGACCAGCGGGCGTTTAGTGGAATACGAAGGCGGCGGGGACGAGACGCGCTCCAACCCCTGGTTGGCCGAGCTGCAGCAGGACATGTTCGCCGAAATTCACCCGGGAGACGCCAACGACGCCGGCGTGCGAGACGGAGAGGATATCTGGGTCGAAGGGCCTGAGGGCGGCAAGATCAAGGTCAAGGCTCTGGTGACGCGGCGTGTTGAGCGCGGGGTTGTCTTTTTACCCTTCCACTTTGGTGGTCACATGGAGGGCAGGGATCTGGCGGACAAGTACCCCGAGGGATCAGCACCCTATGTCTTGGGCGAAGCGGCCAACACAGCCATGACGTATGGCTATGACTCGGTCACGCAAATGCAAGAAACTAAATGCTCTCTCTGTAAATTAACCAGCGCTTAAGGTAGATCACCATGGCTAGAATGAAATTTCTCTGCGATGCCGAGCGCTGCATAGAGTGCAACGCGTGTGTGACCGCTTGTAAAAATGAAAACGACGTGCCCTGGGGGGTCAACCGCCGGCGGGTGGTCACCATCAAAGACGGCGAGCCAGGGGAGCGCTCCTTGAGTGTGGCCTGCATGCATTGCTCGGACGCCCCCTGTGCCACCGTCTGCCCGGTGGATTGCTTCTACACCACGGACGACGGCATTGTGCTGCACGACAAGGACATCTGCATTGGCTGCGGTTACTGCTTTTACGCCTGTCCCTTCGGTGCCCCGCAATTTCCCGCAGACGGGGCCTTTGGCAGCCGTGGCAAGATGGACAAATGCACCTTCTGCGCCGGTGGTCCCGAAGTTGATGGCTCCGCCGCGGAAAAGCAGAAGTACGGCGGCAACCGCCTGGCCGAGGGCAAGCTGCCACTCTGCGCAGAGATGTGCGC
>JAWSVD010000294.1:0-4131 GCA_033852095.1 Granulosicoccaceae bacterium
TTGTCAGCGGGGATCATCTTCACGCTGCTCGCCGTGATTTTCTGCCTGGTACGCTGGGGCAATGTGCGCTGTATCGGTGTCACCCCGGTCAAAACGTTTACCTTCATGGCCATCTTGTTCACCTCCGGCCTGGACGTCGGCTTGATCATGTTCCCGCTGACCGAGTTCGCTGGTTACGCCGATCTCAGCGCCAGCCCTGAATACGGCTTCTCCAACCCGCTGGCCATTGAATTTGGTTTTTGGGGATTTTTAATTTGGGGCTTTTACTTCCTCACTTGTTTCTATTTCTGTGTCGTTGAGCCTCACGTCAAATTTTTTGAAATCCCGCTGATCAAATTCCTGAACAACATCGTGATTGTCGGCACCTGCGCGTTCACCGCCTATCTGCTGCTCACCAACCTGCCCTGGTACCTGCCCTCCATCGGCGACGGCGAGAGCATCGTCATGACCTTTTACGTGATTGTCTTCGCGGTGATCATGGCGGCGGTATTTTCCAGCACCGACATCCGTTACGTGAAGTTTTTGAGCCTCGCTTCCACCTGGTTGTTTCTGGCGTTGATCATCGGCATGTGGGCGGGCGCCGCCATTGCGCCGGAGGCCTTCGTGGGCCAGCTGGCATTGATCGGCAACTATTTCGGCAACATTCACCGTTTCATCCTGCCGCTCAATGATTACCACGCCTTTTATCTGTTCTGGTGGTTCGCCTGGAGCATCATGATCGGCCAATTCACCTCGCGCTTTGTGGGCGGCTTGCGCACCTGGCATGTGCTGGCTGCGCTGCTGGTGTTCCCCTCTATCCCGTTGGCCATTTGGTTTGCCGTGCTCTACTACTACCACGGCAACGGGCTGGACACCGGCGGACTGATCTCCGTCGCCATGGTGATCGTCGGCATCACCTTTGTGATCAACTCACTCGACTCGCTGATCCGGCTCTACACCGACAACCTCAACCTGACCACGGCTCGCCTGGGCAAGGCCGGCTACATCATCGGCAATCTGGTGGCACTCTGCGCGTTGACTCTGTTGTTTAAATTGGATTTCTTGCAGATTCAGTGGGTCGGCGCGCTGGTCATCGGGCTCTACTTCGCCTGCTTTATCTACATCTTGGTGATGAAGCGCGCTGAAGTGGCGGCAATCACTGGCTCCCCCGAGGACCGTGTGCTGGACTTCGAGAAAATCGAACGCCTGCATTGATGCAGCGCGGCCCGGCGCTCTGGCGGGCCGCTTTTCGCCGAAGACGATTTCCGCTAATCTTGGGGCATCGGCAGATTCGGATCCCCCATGACACGCTCGCTCTCCCCCGTACAAGCCAGAAAACTGATTTTGCTCAGCCAACGGCTGCCGGCTGCCTCGGCAAAACACAAGAACGGCACACTGCGCGCGCTTGAACACCTCGGCTACGTGCAGATCGACACCATTTCGGTGCTGCAACGCGCGCATCACCACGTGCTCTGGTCGCGCTACCCGCAGCACCAAAACGACGAGCTGAACACGCTCGTGGCGCAGGGCCATGCCTTTGAATACTGGTCGCACGCAGCCGCCTACCTGCCCATGCGGGATTTCCGCCACAGCCTGCCCAGAAAAGAAGCCCTCGCCAGCGGCGAGATGGATCACTGGCACCCGCGTGAACCCAAGCAGATGCGCGAAGTGCTGGCGCGCATTCGCGGCGAAGGCCCGCTAAAGGCCCGAGATTTCGAGCAGGACAGCAGCAATAAAAAGGCGGGCGAATGGCACCACAAACCCGCCAAACGCGCCTTAACCAATCTGTTCATGCAGGGCGAGCTGATGTGTTGTCGCCGCGAGGGCTTTCAGATGGTGTACGAGCTGCGCGAGCGCGTGCTGCCCGCGGGTGTCGACACCCGCACGCCTTCGGTTGAAGAACACGCGGCACACTTGATCAGCCGCTACGTCGAGGCAAACGGCCTGGCGCAAGCCAAGGACATCAGTTACCTGCGCAAGGGCCTGAAAGCAAACATCCGGGATCAAATAGACGCCATGATCGAGGCCCGGGAATTGGTCGAAGTCAAAGCCCAGGGCCAGACTTACCTCACAACCGAGACACAGCTTGCCCTGCTCGACAAACGACAACAGATGGGCCGTGTTTGTATTTTGTCCCCCTTCGACAACCTGCTGATTCAACGCCACCGCATGCGCGAGCTGTTTGGCTTTGACTACCAGATAGAGTGTTATGTGCCCGCTGCAAAACGCCAGTTCGGCTATTTCAGCCTGCCCCTGCTCTGGCGTGGGCAGCTGGTGGCGCGGCTCAACTGCAAGGCGGAGCGAAAGACCTCGGACTTGAGACTGATCTCCCTGCACCCGGAACATGCACTGACAGAAATCGACGCCTTTGTCGATGCACTGCTGCCCGCGCTGCGTGCATTCCAAGCCTTCAATGTGTGCGAGACGATGAGCTGGCAAGGCATGAACCGCTGCCTCTTGAACAGCGCACTGGCAAGCCGCATGGCCGCTGAAAGCTGATGACGCCCGCGCCACAAGCGGGCGCGATGCCGCTGTGTGTCGCTATCAACCAGAGCAACAGGAACAACAGACAGCCCCGCCGAAAGCGCCACTAGACGACTGGTCTAGTCACCGCTATAGTGCACCCTATGAGCAGCCCCGAACCCGACACCAAAGCACACATATTGACCACTGGCCTGCGCTTGACGGCGCGGCGCGGCTACACCGGCGTGGGGCTCAGTGAGCTGCTCAAAGTGGCGGGCGTGCCCAAGGGATCCTTCTACCACTACTTTCCCTCCAAAGAAGCCTATGGCTGTGCGCTGCTGGAATCGTACATCGCTGCCTACCGCGTCAGGCTCAACCACGCACTGCAACACCCCGAGCGCAACGGCCGCGAGCGCCTACTGGCTTTCTTCGAGGGCTGGATGAACAAACAAGGCTGCGGCAAACCCGAAGAGCGCTGCCTAGTGGTCAAGCTCTCTGCTGAAGTGGCTGACCTCTCGGACGACATGAGCCAGATACTCGCGCGGGCCATCACGGGCATTGAACAAAGCCTCAGCACCACCCTGCGTGAGGGCATAGACGACGGCTCTGTTGTGATTGAGTGCGACCCAGAGCAGCTTGGCGCCACGCTCTACCACCTGTGGCTGGGAGCGAGTTTGGTCGCCAGTGTCGCGCACCAAGACCGCCCGCTCAAAGCGGCCTTCGAATTTACTCAGGGGATCATAAAGGCGCCCTAAAAATTTGACCGCTTCATAGACGACCGGTCTATTAAATCACATTGAACGAGACAGCCAGCGCTCTCTACCCGATAACAACCAAGGAAACAGACACCATGCAATCAAACAACATCAACCGGCAGTACCGCCTAGCACAGCGCCCCGTGGGCTCACCCGATGCCAACACCCTTGAGCTGAGCGAATCAGCGCTGCCCGACGTGACAGCGGGGCAGATGTTACTGCGCACCGAATATCTGTCACTGGACCCCTACATGCGCGGCCGCATGAGCGATGCGCCCTCCTACGCCGCACCTGTAGAGATCGGCGAGGTGATGGTCGGTGCCACTGTTGCACAGGTCATCAGCTCGGACATCGAGCACTTTAGCCCGGGTGATTGGGTGCTGAGCTTCAGCGGCTGGCAGGATTACGCCGTCTCCGACGGCAGCGGCGTCACCAACCTGGGCAAGACGCCCAGCCACCCCTCCTGGGCGCTGGGCATACTCGGCATGCCCGGCTTCACCGCTTACGCGGGCCTGACGTACATCGGTGAGCCCAAAGTGGGCGACACACTGGTGGTGGCAGCCGCTACCGGCCCCGTGGGTGCCACGGTGGGCCAGATTGGCAAAATCAGAGAGTGCCGTGTGGTCGGCATCGCCGGTGGGCCGGACAAGTGCGCCTACGCTGTGCAAGAACTGGGTTTTGACGCCTGCATCGATCACAAGAGCGAAGACTTTGCAGCCCAACTGAAAGCCGCCTGCCCAGACGGCATTGATGTCTACTACGAGAACGTGGGCGGAAAAGTCTTCGATGCCGTTGTTCGCCTGTTGAATACTGGCGCGCGCGTGCCCGTGTGCGGTTTGATCTCACAGTACAACGCCACCGCCCTGCCCGGGGGCCCCGACCGCATGAATTGGCTCATGGGCCAGCTGCTGCGCAAGCGCATCAAGATGCAGGG
>JAWSVD010000295.1:0-11285 GCA_033852095.1 Granulosicoccaceae bacterium
ACTATCCCGACCCGCACGGCGGCGAAGCCCGTGCGCATGGGTTCCGTCTTGGCAATCGACGCAGCAGCAAAAGCGGCGATGGCGACAGGCGGGGTGATGGCCGAGGCGACCGCAAAATAGAAAACAAACATGTGTGCGGTGAAAAAGCTCACCCCTAGATTGGCCAGCAGTGGTCCGAGCAGCAGCGCGACGTTCACATAGGCGGGCACCGTGGGCATGCCCATGCCCAGCAAAATGGCACACAACATGGCGCTGACCAGAGCTAACATCAGATAAACCCCACCGGTGATCGGCACCTCAAAACCCAACAAACTCAGCACCTGAGCATTCTCGAGCCAGGTAGTCACTGCGCGTGTCAGCTCTCCGGTCAAGCCACTTTCGTTGAGAAAGGCGGATATAATCGACACAGCAAACAGGAGCAAAAAAAGGCGCGATAAAAGGGTCCCGCCGTCTGCCAGCGATAGCAATACTTTCGATGGTTTAGCCCGAGTTTCTGGGTCTAAGAACAACAGCGGAATGAGCACGGCGACGGCCCACCAGCCGGCTGAAATTGCGTCCCCCGTCGCATGGGCGATGGTTAAAAGAACGCCCTCCCACAGCACCCAAGACAAAGGCCCCTCCATCACCGCGTCCTTGCTGCCCATCAGCAAGAACAGGATCACGAGGATCGGCACGAGGATCATCAAGACGTTGAGCCAGTCTTGTCGGACCATGACCAGATCACTTGGCACCTCGCCCATGGCTTCAATGCGTTCGCGCCGCGCCTGAAACATGACCGTGAGGAATATCGAAAAGAAAAACGCCATGGCCGGCAAGAAAGCTGCGATCACAACTTTGGTGTAGGGCACCGCCGTGAGAGCGACGAGGACAAAAGCCGCCACGCCCATCACGGGCGGCATAATCTGTCCGCCAGAGGAAGCTGCCGCCTCCACACCACCGGCAAAGCGCGCAGAGAAACCGCTGCGCACCATCATCGGGATGGTAAGCCGGCCCGTGGACAGGACGTTGGTCACTGGCCCGCCAGTGATCGTGCCAAACAGCGCAGAAGACACAATAGCCGCATGCGCGGGCCCGCCTCTTAGCCGCCGAGTCAAGCGTACGGCCAGTTTGATCAAGGATGTGCCTCCTGCGGAGGTGCCAAACAGTGCGCCGAGGATCACGTAGGGAAAGACCTGATTGACCACGATGTTCATGAAGCGTCCCATGAAACCATCGGGCGTAATAAAGACGTTGGTTGCTTTTTGGATGGCCGCGGCTGTCACGTCACCGCCATCAGCCCCCAGTTTTGTCAGCAGAAAATTGTTGTCCGACAGGTCGAACATCCATATCAACGCGGTGCCTACCGTGAAGACCACCACCACGGTGGCGACGACGACGAGCGGTGCGCCCCAGAGACGGACGTTGTAGATAAAAAAGAGCGCAATGATGGTGAAAAGCAGCGGAATAATCCAAATGCCAAACCTGGCCTGACAGGCAGGCACCTCGGCATCAAAGGAGATACCTGGAATGACGCCTTCCGCCCGCGCGGCAGCATCTGCAATCAAGCGAGCTCGCTCGCCGCTGATCTGGTCAAACAGACAAATCGCGTCGTTCTCAACCAGATAGCCCAATGCCCCAAGCAAGGCCGCGACCACCAAGCCAATGTCCAGCGCTAGGCCCAGCCAAGGTGGACGAAACCGGCTGGGGCTTTCGCTCCATGCACGGTAGGCAGAACCGTCACAGGCGACGATGAGCATCATCAGCACAAACATGGGCGGAAAAAAATATTCGATTTGAAAACCAGACACCCGAAAGAACGGCTGCCCCGTGAGTTCACGAGCAAATTCTTGCAGGCCTGGGATTTGAGGCATGGTGTTGGTCATGCCAACAAAAACCAATACCAAGGACAAAACCAGTGTGACTTTTTGGCCGAGCGTTCTATTTATTGTGGTCGAAGTTTTCATCATGGCCCTTGCACATGAAACAAAGGCTCGACCCCAGGGGGACGAACCCGTTGGTGCTCGCTTGTTGGCTCGGGTTTAAGGCCGCAGACAATCCGCGACAGTGTGACCCGCTTCTTCGAAGGCGCGAATGGCCCCTTCGTGCATTTTAACTTGCACAGCGCCGCAAACACCTTGGCTTATGCCGTCGAGATCACCAAAACTCAGGCGGGTATAGGGGCCACGCGGAGACCCTTTCAGAAATCGCTCCTCGCCTTCTAAATAGGCCTTTGTAATGCCGTAGACGACTGCTTCGTCCAATGTTGCTGGCACGACTTGACCAAAGGCTGTCGCGAAGCTGTCAAAGCTGTCGTCATCTACCGCAACGGTGATGTCATTGCCCGCGTAAGCCGCGCGGAATTCATCAATGGGCACGGAATACGGCGCGTGGCCAGGCGCATTGACGATCTGCTGGCCCAATTTACTGGCCAAGAGATCGGAGGGCACATCAAATATCGTCGTGCTTCCCGGTGCGGCAATGGCAATCTGCCGACCCGAAGGCAAACCTTCCGGAATTGTCCAAGCATCGACGTTGCCGCCGGTGATGGTAGAGACAGCATCGGGCCAAGCCGCCTGAATGCCCTCGTAACCTTCACCGTCTTTGATGCCCGATAGCAGTTGAATCATTGCACGACCAGAGGTCAGCGCCCCACCCCTCGCGGGGCCGTTCCAAATGCGCTTACCGTCGAGTTTTCTGATGTCCTTGATCGGGTTTGAGTTGTAGTAACCGAACACCTGCGCCGAACCGGCGTTAAAGAAGATCACCCGCAAATTTGCCGCGAGCTCAGCCCCTTTTTCTGGCCCGATACCAGCATAGGGCCCTATGCCTTTAGAGAGCAGAAACGGTAAAATCAAGGGCGCTGGCGCCATATCCAGCCTACCTTCAGCGACAGCTTGCACAGAATTAGTGAGCGTCGCTCCTTCGGTGATCTGCAATGTCGCAACACCCGCGCTTTCCAATATCGCCGCGAGAGTGGTGTCTATGTAATGCGGTGTTGACCCCGGTGTTGTCGTCTCAGCGGTTAGCGTGACAGCAGTCGCAGTTACGGTGAGCGGCACCAACGCCAGTGCGGCCGCTAGAATAGTTGTCTTGAACATGTATTCCTCCGATTAATTCATCGCGCTCCTCCTCAGGGCGCACACCCCGATTGCGGGGTGATGTCAAGATCGTTACAAATATTATATGACTTGTCACGAACTATTTTTTTTGGTCTCATCTACTCATAGGAGAGAACTTATGGTGAAGCGGGATGAACATCAGGCAGCGATATTGCGGAAACGGCGCGTGCGCGAAGCAGAGAACCTGTTCTCACGCTTGCCCGCAACCTATGCAGCGTCACGCAAGCAGGGCCAAAACATTTTGCGCCGTTCAGGCGGTCTGTCAATTGTCGAATGGCGGACTGTCTGGGATTTGAGCGAGGCTGGCCCGCTGACAATTCGCGAATTGGCAGAGATACAGCGAGCCGATCACTCTCTGCTCAGCCGCGCCCTGCCCGAAATGCGTAAGAAGGGCTTGGTGACCATGCGCCAAGACGAAGACGACAAACGGCAAACCATTGTCGAGCTGACCGACCTGGGCAAAGCGGCCTATGAACGCGCTGCGCCACCGATGAAAAGGCGCCGCGATGCGATGCGCGCCTTATTCTCGGACGATGAGCTACGCGATTTTGTGAATTATTTGGATCGCTTGGAGGTGTTTTTGCGACACCCAATCGACGACTTGTTTGAAAATGAGGAAATGTCTAAATGACGCGTGAAAATTCCAAGCGGCCCACAAAACGCCCTGACGTACTCTGGATCATGGCGGACCAACTTCGTTATGACTACCTGAGCTGTTACGGGCACCCACACCTGCACACACCGCACATTGATGCGCTGGCTGCACGTGGCGTTCGCTTCGACAACGCCTATGTACAATCGCCTGTTTGCGGCCCCTCTCGTATGTCGGCCTACACCGGGCGCTACGTGCGAAGCCACGGATCTACCTGGAACGGTATGCCGCTGCGGATCGGCGAACCCACTCTGGGGGATCACCTGCGAGGTGTCGGCGCGCGCGCGGTGCTGGTGGGCAAAACCCACATGATCGCCGATCTCGAAGGCATGGGCTGGCTTGGTATCGACCCGGACAGCACAATCGGTGTGCGGGTATCCGAATGTGGCTTTGAACCCTATGAACGCGATGACGGCCTTCACCCCAACAGCGCACGGCAGAAATGGTCGGCCTATGACGACTACCTCGTCTCCCACGGCTACGCCTCTGAAAACCCTTGGGAAGACTTTGCCAACTCTGGACTCGGTGAGGATGGCGATCTGATGTCGGCGTGGCTGCTCAAGAACTCGCGCCTGCCCGCGAACGTGCCCGAGCAACACTCCGAAACCAGCTACATGACCAACCGTGCCATGGACTTCATGCGCGAGGCATCCGCTGACCCAGACGCGGCACCCTGGGTGTGCCACTTGTCCTACATCAAGCCGCACTGGCCCTATATTGTGCCCGCGCCCTACCACGACATGTACGGCGAGCAGCACATCATTGACCCGGTGCGCTCGGACAGCGAACGCCAGACAGACCACCCCTTAATGCAAGCCTATCTGGCAAGCCGTGTGTGCCAGAGTTTCTCTCGCGACAAGGTGCGCGAGCATGTCATCCCTGCCTACATGGGCCTGATCAAGCAACTCGACGACAACCTCGGGCGGCTCTTTGCGTGGATGGATGAAACCGGTATAGCCGACAACACCATCATCGCCTTCACCTCAGACCACGGTGACTACATGGGCGATCACTGGATGGGTGACAAGGATTTCTATCACCAGCAAGCGGTGAAAGTCCCATTGATCATTTGTGATCCACGCGCGGAAGCTGATGCCACACGCGGCACTGTCTGCGACAAGTTGGTCGAGCAGATCGACATGACTCCCACCATTTTAGAAGCCGTTGGCTGCCCACCCAAACCCTGGGTGATTGAAGGGCGTGATCTCACGCCGTTGCTGCACGGGAAAGAGGGCTTCTCGCGCCGCTACGCGATCAGCGAACACGATTACCACTGGTCGGAAATGGCGAAGTCGCTCGCGATAAAACAGGAAAACGCCCACACGGTGATGATCTTCGACGGGCGCTGGAAATACATCCGTTGCGAGGGTTTCCGCCCACTGCTGTTCGATCTGGTGTCAGACCCCGATGAGCTGAGCGATATCGGCACTTCGCAATTGGAAGAACACGTCGCCGTGCGCGAGCGCATGGCTGCCGCCCTGCTCGATTGGGCACGGCGCCATCACACGCGTATCACCGGAACCCCTCAAGTGCTAGCGAGCCAGTCAGCCGCTGCTGAGGGCGGTATCCTCATCGGTTTTTGGGATGAAGAAGAGTACGAAAAAACGACAGGAAAAACCTTTGATAGCCTCGTGCCTAAAGGGCCGCCAGGCCAATAAGTCGAGCAAACAATCGAGAGAAATCCGCGCACTTTAACGCAGCGTTTATCATGAGAATGCTCGCTCGGCCTGCTGACCGGCGCTTGCTCTCGCCGCGTTAAGGTGTTCACACTGGCTGCAAATTGAATTCAGCGACTGCAGGGAGTGCGACCACTAAACAAGACGCTTGGCCCTTTAGCCAATCCTGACAGCTCATCGCTTGACGACCAGCAGTGCATCAGCGCGATTGACCCATTGACGACGGTCACTCACTGGCTGAGTCCCGACTTTTTTTTCAGCCAATCGAGCTCAACCTTCAAGCGACCGATCTCGCCAAACAAGTTGTCGGCATCCGTCGCCGCTGGAGCTGCAGGCTTCTTCCGCCCGCTCTTCGTGTCGAACAGCGAAGCGGCCTGATCCTGTATTTCTTTCTTCCACTGCGCCACTTGAGCAGGATGCACTTCGAAGTCCTGCGCAATTTCGTTGACCGTACGCGTTGCCCGAATCGCCTCCAATCCCACTTTGGCTTTGAATGCGGGGGCGTATGTCCTGCGTGTCGCCTTTGTTATTTTGATGAACCTATATACCAGGGTTCCTATCTTAAACTGTTGTTCGATTTACGGGGTCCACTATAAATCTCGACGAAACAGTGCAGCTTAAGAGGCATAAAGGCGTATTTTGAGGATTGATTCAACACCGTAAACGACCCGAAATGATTTTTCGACCAGCCTGTTAATCATTATCCGAGAGAGGCATAGAACAGCGAAAAACGGTGGCACTAACTTGATCTATTCGCCGACCGGCCGTGACCTGCGCCGTTGGGCCCTGTATTGCATTGCCCTTCAGGGAAACAACTAATTGTCTAGGAGCACTGTATGTCGTCGCAGGTAAATGAGAGCACAGCAGAAACTGTGTCTTTTATTGACCCCACGCCAATGGCAAAGCGGGTGCAGTGGTGTTTGATCGCCCATGCGGGGCTGGCCTTGATCGCGATCGTGCTTGGGGCGATGGAGTATAACCTACTGCCTGATGCCGAGCACCCGGTGCTCAAGTCCATTGCAGAGGGCCAGCACAGCGATCTACACCAGACGGTTGTGGGCAGCCTGCAGTGGTTGCTTGGCATCGCTTCTGTCGCGTTGGTTCTACAGTGGATTCGGATGAGCAACCACAACGTGCGCCGCCTCGGTGCGCTCGGCATGAAATTCACGCCACGATCAGCTGTGACTTGGTTTTTTGTCCCTCTAGCAAACCTCTGGCTGCCTTATCTGGCCATGAGAGAATTGGCCAAATGCAGCTCCAGCCCGCTGGCCTGGCATGCGGAGCCCGTGTCGCCGTTGCTGGCGTGGTGGTGGGGCTTGTTGCTCAGCTATGCAGCGCTGCTCTGCGCATCCCTTTACCTATCGCACCACGACCATGGCATAGACGGGGCCTCGGTGCTAAGCGCGTTGAACCTGGCCGCGGACGTTTTAGCGATTGCTGTGTGCGCGGTACTTGTGTTTATTGTGCAGCAGATCAGTCGACTCCAGCTCAAACAGTCAGAGTTTAATTTGATCGATTGATGCTGAGCCAATTGAACAGAAAAGCGGGGCCACAGATAACGGCTGAAACTGGTGACACGATCAGCTTCCCCGCCCATGGCGTGCATTGCTACAAGCAGGTCTAATACTGACTCCAAAGAGCACGTGCCACTGAGTACGCTATGGAGAAAACAGCTGATACACAGATTTCTTTACCATTTCCGCGTCGACAAGAGATACAAACTGTTTTCATGGTGCAGGCATCCGATTTCCCCACCTGAATAAAACCACCGACCATCATGGGTGGTGCGATCGCACGCTACAATATTCCTACAACCCTTTAGCAATTCCCTACCCCAGTGTCAGCATTGCCTTGTGGCACATCGCTATTTCCGTCATTCATACTTCACTGTAAAAACAGACCTTTTAACACCTTGCTCGACTAAGGAGTATTTAGTATCACCTCACATGACGCAGATGCGGTATCAATTCCTGCCTCGCCATCACATGTGTCTGCAGCTCCACCGCCGTCAAGATGATCGTTGCCACCACCACCACTAACTGTATCCGCGCCTCCGCCGCCATACAGACTGTCATTGCCGCCTCCACCATAGATCAGATCATCTCCCGACTCACCACGGATGCCATCGTTACCACTTGATCCCATAAGTGTGTCGTCACCGTCACCACCAACGATTGAGTCATTACCCGAGTGACCATCAATATCGTCATAGCCGCTACCACCGAACAGCTGATCAGCAGCAGCATTACCCCGAATGTAGTCATTGCCGGATTGGCCATTGATCTGATCTGTACCGCCTCCTCCAAAAAGCCGGTCATCACCGCCAGCACCGTTGATTACATCGTTACCTGTACTGCCACGGATTTCGTCAGCGTCTGTTCCGCCGAAAATCATGTCGTCCCCAGCGCCACCATTCACGAAAACGCCACTTCCTACGGTTGCACCAGAGCCTGTCATGATGACATCATCGCCCGCACCAGCATTTATACTATCAACGCCCGGACCGCCATTGATCTGATCGTTACCTGAGTTACCAAAAATCGTATCGTCATCACCACCGCCGAAAAGTACGTCGCCGCCGGGACCGCCAAGCAACTCATCGTCACCCATGCCGCCAATAATTGTATCGGTGCCAGCACCGCCTTGTACCTCATCATTGCCATCGCCTGCATCCACCCAGTCATCACCGCGACCTGAGTTGACCACGTCGTCACCATCGAGCGCACAAATCACATCATCCCCTCCCATGGCATAGATAATGTCAATACCAGAAGTACCCCAGATAACATCACTACCAGACGTCGGAATGTCGCCTCTACTCAAATAGACATCCACAGGTTCTCCATTGCAAGTTTCGTTGAAACCTGAGTCGGTGACAGCAATACTCCAGGCTCTTTCATCAGACAATAGGTCTTGCGGATCGTGTCTGACTCGGCCAGTTGTATCCCTGATCTTTGCGACTACACTGTGCAGCCCTAAGCTCAGCGATGAAGTGTCTAGCATAAGCCCCGTTCCCGAGCCCTCTACAATGCCGTCAACTTCCCAGGTCACTGTCACAGATGTAGCTACGTTGTTAGTCGTGATGACATTGAATTCTTGCAGCGTGTCCTGCGTGACACTTAATGAGGTTTCGAGGGGCAGGCTTGATTCGAGCGGGGAAACAAAATTGTAGATCCTTCGGACCAGAAGCTCTTCATTGACCGCATCAAAACCATTGCCAAGAGCACGCATTGCAGAATTATATGTTGGCCGGAACAATCCAGTGCTGCAGTATTTGGCTCCTTCATACAAACCTGGTTGTCTGGGTACAATATCAGTAGTTGGAACGGGGGTTGAGAATTCTATCCAGCCATTTGGCGGACCGCCTCCTGTATTCCACTTAATGTTATTTCGACTACTTTGTTTAGTGACATTTTGAGCAGAAGGTTCAGTGTTTGAATAACACGATCCATAATCGTACTCGTCTGCTAACAAACCGAAACTGTGTCCAGTTTCATGCAGCACCAGGTCCCCCGCCGCAGAATGTGTAGAGGCGACCGCAAGAGCCCCGCCACTGCCCCCGTACACGGGATCATTCACCAAGACCACCACAATGTCAGCCTCATTTGCAGCAACACTGCTAGTGACTATTTGAAATACGGTCGATGTATTCACACATATCAACCGCTGGCTGTTCGCACAACTGTATGTCGCATCCAGTGCAGTATCTTTGTAGGTGTTTGTCAAAGGGTGGTCAGCCCCAGACTCACTACTGACTACTTCAATCCGCCACAAATTAAAATAACTGGCATAGTCTGTATAAGGCTCGTAGCTAAAATAGGATGCAATAGCAATTTGAACATCTGCAGCAAATTTCGCCTGTTCAGTTTGCGTATAACCATCGCCAAGAAAAACCATATCGATCCGATTGGAGCTTGGACCAGAACTAGAAATAAGAGTGGTCGGCGCAGCACTCAACACATTTATATAGCTGAAGAAAGTGCCTATTGTGATTAGAAACAATGATTTTTTAAATATTGACATGGAACACTCTGGATAATGGCGGTACAAGTGGACTTACGCTAGTTATTAATCGCTACTGTGCCAAGAAGCTCGAATGAAAAACCCGCCCCATCCCACTTCGGCTTAAGAATTTTCAAGGAGCCTAAGTTAGAATTTGCAGGTACAGCAAAGGAAAATTCAACCGTTGGTAAGTAAAAACTCCGTGACTGTAACTGTCCATCGGCACCAGTAATCTCGGCTCTTATAAGCCGAGGATCAGCGTGGATATCACGATACAATTCGTTGCCACTGGAGTCGTGAGTAGTCACCACTATTTGGTTTTCCGAATACTGGTAATAGCGGTGCCGCCGAGCTTGGCTGGAATTTGGCGTCGTTGCAACCAAAGTGATTGTCGGGCTGACTGGCTGCTCCACCAGGACTTCTTCACCCGCAGCAGCCTGCAATGCACTTGCCAAAACTACACGTATAACGAGACTAGATTCTGAGCCATGGGCTTGAATAGGAAAAACCCACTGTGCCATCAAAGCTAGGCAACAGACACTGATACGAAAAGATCTGCAGAAGATCATATGCACAACAATAAAACCCCTTATTTCTTTTATAGGCGTGGAAATCACCGAACCCAGCCATGGAAACCCTCACTAATTACATCTATTCACGGCCTAATTTTGGCCGCTTTAACACCCGAAGACTATCCGGTAGAGATTCCCGGCTAGGGCACATTCAAGACAATTTCACAGGAAGCCGTGGATGTATCTACCCCTGCTTGACCATCGCAAGTATCAGCTGCGCCAGCACCACCGTCCAGATAATCATTGCTGCCACCGCCAAATAAACTGTCGGTGCCTGTGCCGCCGTACAGCAGATCGTTTCCACCACCTCCGAGCAACACATCGTCTCCTAAATTCCCTCTTAAAATATCGTTGCCAGTAGCGCCATGCAGCGTATCTCCCCCCCCCCCCCGTAGAGCGTATCGTTTCCACCATGGCCATTGATATCATCCACACCGGCACCGCCCGAAAGCGTATCAGCTGCCCCATTGCCTCGGATAAAGTCATCCCCGTCTTGACCATTGATTATATCTGAGCCACCGCCACCGAATAACCTGTCATTTGCAGCCGCTCCGTTGATGACATCATCACCAGTACTGCCACGAATCTCATCCGCATCAGGACCACCGTAAATGGTGTCGTTATCAGCACCTCCATCGACAATCACACCGCTGCCAACAGTTGCACCAGCTCCAGTCAAAATAGTATCGTCGCCAGCCCCGCCATTAATAGCATCAACTCCTGCCCCGCCATCAATGAAATCATGGCCAGTGTTACCGTAGATAGTATCGTCACCGACCCCGCCCAACACGCTGTCATCACCTGGACCGCCTAACAGATAATCAGCACCAGATTTGCCATAAATGGCATCATCGCCACCGGCCCCTTGCACTTGGTCGTCACCAGACCCGGCATCCACCCAGTCCGCACCGTTACCGGCGTTGATAATATCAGCGCCACCCAGCGCGCAAATGGTGTCATCGCCACCCATGGCATTGATTACATCGGCACCCGATGTCCCCAGAATCACGTCAGCGCTGGACGTTGGGTTCTGCCCCAAAACGAGATCGACCGTAACAAGCTGACCGTTGCATGTTTTAGTTACTGCCCAATGACCGATTTTGCCGGAGGCACCACCACCTGCTGCTCGAAAGCTCCCTCCGGCGTACAAACTGCTGCCATTGTAGGCGAGAGCATGAATATCTCCGTTTGCCCCGGACCCCATCGCCGACCAGTTACCGCCATCCCACCGCACGATCCGCGATGCGTTGGTATCGCCCGCCACACTAGTAAAGTGCCCACCTAT
>JAWSVD010000296.1:0-10182 GCA_033852095.1 Granulosicoccaceae bacterium
TTCACAACACCATCAACTTGCCGCTGAAATTATTTCTCGGGGCATTCGTGAAATTCTCCATCATCGCCGAAAAGAACTTTCGCCGCAGCCACCCGCTCAGACCTTTTTATCAGCGCAGGGTACGCCACGCGCTTACGGCTGCTTTTAACTACGACGCCCAAGCCATCTGCGATGCCTTTTTTGTCGAATTGCTCGAATCCCTGAGCATCGACACCCAACAGGTCAGAACCCCTGGCAGCGACCGCGATGTGGCCGAAGAACTCGGCAAGCTCAAAGAAAACATGTCGGCGCTGGTCGACAACCTGCGTCAGGCCAGCGACCAACTCGCCACTGGAAGCGACGCGCTGCACATGGGTTCCACCCACTTGGCGGAACAGAGCCAAAAACAAGCCGCGTCCCTACAAGACACCGCGGCGGCCGTGGTGCAAATCACGGAATCCGCCGAGTCCACGAGCAAGTTCGCCACCACCGCAAATGAACTGACCACCGAAGGGCGGCAATCTGCGGGCGGCATGAAACAACCCTCGGTCATCGAGACCATGGACTCCCTGGACGCCTCTTCCAAGGAAATTAGCAACATATCGGGCTTGATCGAAGACATTGCCTTCCAGACCAATCTGCTGGCGCTGAACGCCTCAGTAGAGGCAGCCCGCGCCGGCGAACACGGGCGCGGCTTCAGCATCGTGGCTTCAGAGGTGGGCAATTTGGCCAAGCGTTGCAGCGATGCGGCAAAGGAGATCAAATCACTGATCGAGCTGAGCACCAAGAACGTGGAGACCGGGGTGCATTCGGTGGCCGAGGTAGCGGAGATGGTGCAGCAGATATCATCGGGATCAGCCGAGCAGAGCCGCGCCATTCAAGACATCAGCAATGCCATTACCGCGGCGGACACAGCCACACAGCTTAATGCGCAGCAAGCTGATCAGCTCAAGACTCTGGCTGAGACAATGCGCGAAAACTCAGCCCTTGTCTCCCAAGCAGTCAGCGTGTTCAAAGTGGCTTGATGCAAGCTTTACATCACCGGGCGGGCCCCGCTTTGGGGTCGCTACCGCCCAGTAGATCCCACCGCGATCCCGCACTCAGGCAGCCGAAGACCCCTCCTCATCAAATGAGAAAAGCCTGCACGCGTTTCGCGTCGTCAGCGCCGCCACTTCCCGCCGCGACTCAGTGCGGATTTCCGCCAACACCGCCAGCGTGTCCAGCACGCATGCAGGCTCGTTGCGCTTGCCCCGTTGTGCAGCACCCGGTTGGTCGGGGGCGTCGGTCTCCAACAGCAGCGCATCCAGCGGCAGAGCCGCGAGCACACGCCGGAGTTTTTTCGCGCGTTCATACGTCACTGTCCCGCCCACACCGATGAACAAACCCTGGTCAATGGCCGCTTTGGCCTGCTGTTCACTGCCGGAGAAACTGTGCAACACACCGCTGTGCACGCGCGCCTGCCGCAGACATTTGAGCACCGCATCGACGCTGCGCCTGGCGTGCAACACCACGGGCAGGCCTTGCTCGCGCGCCATGTCCAACTGCGGCTGAAAAAAACTGTATTGCTGCTTGCTAGTCGCCAGAAACGACGGGTAGAAATCAAGACCGCATTCGCCCACAGCGACGGCCTTTTCTCGCCCCAGCCAGACTTGCAATTCATTCAAATGCTCGCCGCGATGGTGCTCTAGAAAACAGGGATGCAAACCGTAACAGGCGTGCACATCAAGGGAATCACTCGACACTTGCCGCACCCTATCCCAGTGACCAGCCATCACACCCGGCACCACAAAACCCCGCACACCGCGCTCTCTCGCCCTGCTCAGCACAGCCTCCCGATCGCCGTCAAACTGCGCGAAATCGAGGTGCACATGACTGTCGATCACGGCCTCAGGGGCAGGGATTTGGGTGGCGCTCATGCAGCTCTCCAATCGCCCTGAGTACAGGCCTGGGCAATTTCAGTCCCACCGCAGCCACACAGTGATCCAGCTGCTCGGGGGAAGTAACACCGATCAAGGTCGAATCCACAAAGGGCCGAGTGAGCACAAAAGCCAACGCCATGTGTGCTGCATCCACCCCTTGTTGCTCAGCGATCGCAACGTATTGCTCGGCGATCTCGGGGACCAAACCCTGTGTGTAGCGACTGAAATAATCACGCCACAAGCTCAGGCGCGCGCCCTCTGGCTGCGCACCGTGACTGTACTTCCCACTGAGCAAACCAAAAGCCAGCGGAGAATATGCCAGCATCGACACCTTCTCTCGGTGACAAACCTCTGAAAGACCAATTTCAAACACGCGATTCAGCAGACTGTAGGGGTTTTGTACGCTGGCGATGCAGTCAAAGCCCTGACTGCGCGCCACCGACAGCGCATGCATCAAGCCCCAGGGCGTTTCATTGGAGAGCCCCACATGGCGGATTTTGCCCTCTGCGCGCAAGTTCTCGAGCGCGGCCAGCGTCTCCGCCAAGGGCGTTGCACCGGCGTCGTCGCGGGGGTAATAACCGAGGCGCCCAAAATAGTTGCTGCTGCGTGCCGGCCAGTGCACCTGATAGAGATCGATGTAATCGGTCTGCAGCCGCTGCAGACTGCCCTCTACCGCGGCACGAATCTGCGAGGCTATCAGTTTGGGGCCGCCGCGCAGGTAGCCAATGCGGCCACCGGGACCCGCCACTTTAGAGGCGATAACAAGCTTGTCCCTGCCACCTCGCGCCCGCAACCACTGGCCTATAAAGCGCTCGCTGTCGCCGCAACTTTCGGCGCGCATGGGGGAGGGATAGAGCTCAGCCGTATCGAGGAAATTGATGCCGTGTTCACGCGCTCGATCGAGAATGGCGCTGCTGCTGGCGATATCACACTGTTCGCCAAAGGTCATGGTGCCCAGGCACACAGCACTGACCTGCAAGTCTGTGGCGCCCAGTTGATACTGCTGCATAAATCCAAGGTCCGGTGTTGGGCCCACTCAATGCACGGGCCCATAAATCAAGGGGCAATGAGCCCCACCCAGAGATTCACACGACGAGGCAAAGCTGCTATCAGACGATCAGGCTCAGCACCGAACAGCCGCCCAACCGGATACCGTTGTAAATCTCTCCGCTGGCACGATAACCCAGCAAGGGGATTTCACCAAACACGTCGCGGACCCAGGCCAATTCACGGCCGGTCTCATCCACCCCCGCCTGGCGCGGTGCGCCGGAGACTAACAGCGCCGCACGCACCTTTCTGCCCGCCAAATCAGTGTGTAACTGATTCAACATCTGCTTAAAGTTCAATTCCGTGGCATCGGGGTCACGGCGATAAAAACGCAGGTTATCGAGGGTGTTCGACAGCTCATCCAAACGGAAACTGCGGTCCGCAAGATTCACCTCAACGAAGCGACGCTGCAAATAGGCGGGCCCCTCACCCTCGTTGGGGCCGGAGGCCGGCGTGATAAAACCGGCCAAGCGCTGCGGATCGCGCGCCAAGAGCTCCCCCGCCTCTCGGTTGAGCACATCGAGTGCGGGCTCGTGATCGAGTTCGATGACATCGTTGCCGCGGCTCGCCGTGATGGCGTGTGGCAGCCCCAGCGCCACACCACTGCTGGCATAACCGTTGAGCAAGGTGATGCCCTGGCCCAGCAAGACACCGGACAGGCCACCGCTGGTCACTGAGACCGCCACCTGCAAGCCGTCGCGCTGCGCCGAGCTGAGCCCGCCGCTAACACGCCCTGGGCCCAGGGTCTCTGCCAGCTCAGCGACCATGCTGGCAACGGCGTGATTGTTCGCATCGGCGTGCACGATCGCACTGCACTCGCCGTTGCGCCGACGCCAATTGCTGAAGCGCTCCAGTGGGCCGGAGATGTGGCGTCGTGTGCTCGACATGATGCGAAACTGGTCAGGGCCCAGACTGCCCAAGACCACCGCCATGGCCGGCTCACCCTGGTATTGGCAATCGCCCGCAAACAGCGCCGGCACGGTCGCGCCCACCCAATTCACGCCGGGCATTTCCAAACGCAACAACTCCAGCGTGGTCTCGAAGCTGTGCGCCATTTCTTGCGTGACGTAGACCAGACCAAAGCTTGCATCAGCGGGCATATTGCGGCACTGCTCTAGGCAATCTTCGACCACTTGACGGGGCTCTTTTCCACTCGCGTGAATCAGGGTAAATGGTGCTACAGATGGCGTCTGGACGGGGAGCCCAAAGGGCCGATCACCGATGGTGAAGGCAACTGGCATGTTCGACTAGCTCTCTGGTTCGAAGTTACACCGCAGTCTACGGACAGAGCTCCCGTCGCTGCTGCCACCATTTGTTAAACTGTGAACTGCGTCAACCAAATAAAAAAAGCGGAAATCACGACGCCTTAGAGCCGACCCATG
The DNA here is from genome assembly GCA_033852095.1 of Granulosicoccaceae bacterium. Lineage (GTDB taxonomy): Bacteria > Pseudomonadota > Gammaproteobacteria > CALCKW01 > CALCKW01 > CALCKW01. The sequence goes on from JAWSVD010000296.1 coordinate 4,328, forward strand.
CCCCAAAAAACCGTATCTTTTTTGCAACACCCCGCCTGCAGCCCGCTCACAATGTCTTTTGGTAAAACATGTCCCAGACGCCGTGACCCAGCCGTTCACCACGTCGCTCAAAACGGGTAAAGGGACGGTAATCAGGCCGTGGCGACCACGGCCCCGCAGTGCCCGCCATGTTCTCGAAGCCACATTCGGCGCTCAGCACCCGCGCCATGTGGTGCGCGTAGTCCTCCCAGTCGGTCGCCAGGTGCCAGATGCCTTTGTCGCGCAACAATCGCAGCACACTCTGCGCGAAAACAGGGCTGACTATGCGCCGCTTGTTGTGCCGTTTCTTGTGCCAGGGGTCGGGGAAAAACAGTAAAAATCGATCCACACAACTCGCCGGCAAGCGCAGATTCAGCACCTCCACAGCGTCTTGTTCAATCAAACGCACATTACTCAGACCGAGCCGGTCGATTTCAAACAGGCAGTGCCCCACCCCTGCCCGGTGCACCTCTATACCGAGAAAATTGACCTCCGGCTGCGCCGCTGCCATCGCCACCAGCGCATCGCCGTTGCCAATACCCACCTCCACCCAGAGCGGCGCCTCGCGGCCAAAGAGCGTTCCTAAATCAATGGGGTCCTGACTGGGCGCCACACCGAAGACGGGATAAAACTCATCGAGGGCACGCTGCTGAGACGCGGTGAGACGACCGCCGCGGCGAACAAAACTGAGGATACGGCGCGGGTAGCTTACTGGCTGCTCGCCGTCGTCGTTGAGGGGGTCGTGCATGAAGTGGCCTGAGTGCAAAAAGCAGATTCTAACATTGCTGCAGGTCCCGCCGCAGCTACGCGAGGAGGGAACTGCCCGCTGAGGACGTCAGGCCTCTACTGCAATGAGGCAGTCAATTGGAATTGCGTGGCCTCAAAACCGTGCACCGCGATAAACCACTCCTGATTGCCGCTGTCGCTCAGGGAGATCTGCTCACGCTGCACGCCCTGGCCCGCCGAGCTGGCGTCAAACAGTCCGCCCAAAGCAATATCGCCCACGGGCGCTTGCCCGGCCCGCACGTAGAGATCCGCATCACCCGTGTGCGGCAGTAAACTGATGCGCAGCCCGTGGCTGTCCGCGGGCGTTATCAGGGAGTAATAGACACGGCCACCCGCCGCCACACTGTCCTGCACCGGCAAGCCAATGGGCATAGGCTCGATAACCCAATTGACCGGCGCGCGGGTGAGCGCCTGTGTTGCGGGGGCCGCACCCGCCACGTCGACGCGCAGAGCCGACCCGCTGCCGTGTTGAGCAATCAGCAGCCAGCCCAACATCGCCATCACAGCGCTCATGGCGACGGACTGCATCGCACGCACATTGCTCATCACAGACAGACTCCCTTCGCACACCCTCACGGGTGCCGCTACGCCGATTGATTTGTATTAACTATTTATCGGCACAGAACGATGAGATTGAAGGCCCGCTGAGGTACGGAGAAAGCCTCAAAAGATCGAGCAAGGAGAATTGATGGCAATTTCGGCAAAACTGGAACAGCTGGTGTGGACGCAAGCGAAGACCAGTCATAGATGCAGTCATCGAACCGCGGCAATGGAAGAGAAAATCGAGCAAATTTAGTTTTCCCCGTCGCTGCTACCCAAATAAAAGACCTTGATGCGCGAAACAGGGACGCCGTGCAAAACCATCAGCAAGGGCACGCCGTATACCACCAAGGGGAAAATGGCGGTCAACACATAGCGAGCGGGAGCGCCTTCGATACCGGACCAATGTGACAGCAGGCCGAGCCCATATCCCAGCACAGCGGCGAACATGGCACAAACATGCAACAGCACTTGCTCCGGCGCCAGCCAACGTGGCATTACACAGACAAGTAAATCCTTGATGAACAACAAATTCAGCGGCACGGCGATGTAGATAAACAACAAGTACCAACCGCCCCACGGTTCTTGTTCGGCACACGCAATGTACGCACACAAGCTCGCAGCGAAGATCATCGCGGCAAGAGCTTTCAGTGCCAAACGCTTCAAGTCATAGGATCGCTGCAACGGGCTTCCCCCGCGCGAGCCAAGGAGTCCGGCTCTCCCTGATACGACCCCCTCCTTCGCATCGCGGATATTGAAGCCAGCGCCGACAACGAGAACAGAATCTCCAGCCATGTGAATGCCCCACCGCTGACGGCGGGCTGCACCGGCAGCTCAGTCAGCACCCGCCAGGTCACCGTGACACGATCCCCCTCCTCGCCCGCCATCACGGTCAAGACCACCGTGGATTCACCCAGCTCGCTGGGCACACCGCTGATCACGCCTGTATCTGGGTGCAAGGTCAATCCTGTGGGCAGGCCGCTGGCGCTGAAGACCAGGGCCCTGGCAGCGGCATTTTTCACTGGCAGCTGATAGCGCTCCTGCACATCAATTTGGCTGGCACGGATGCCGGTAAATCCGAAGGTCGGCACCAGCGCCGTGCCGTTGTAGTCGAGCTCACCGTCCAGATCACGATCCAGCGCCAGACGCTCGCCGGTGCCCGCCACCACCAGGCTGAAGGTGATGGGGTGATAGGCATCGGCTGAGGCCAGCAGGGCATTGTGCGTGATGCTCTCGCCGTCACGATCACTCTGCCAAGTGCCGCTGTCGTAGAGGTAACCGCGCCTGCCAACCGTGCCCCCGCGCTTGGCGATCAGCTGCAGATGCGCGCTCTGTGCCAGTGCCATCAGCTGAGTCAGACCGGCACCGAAGGCGGCATCGCTGCTGCCACCAATGGTCAGCTGCAGGCCCACAGCGGCGTGGGTGTCCTGCCGTGACTGCGCCGCGGACAGGCCGTTGTCCGGCCCTTCAAAGCTCATCAAAGCGGCTAGCAGGTCAGCTGACAGCGCCGCTGTCGGTGCCGCGTCAGCGCCGTCGTGAAACACCCCCACACCGGACAAAGACCCCGTCGCGCTGTCTGGCCTGAATCCGGCACGCTTGTAAAACCCGTGAAAAGCCGGCGGGGTGAACGCTTGGCCGAAGACCAGATTTTGCTCGTTGCTGCGGCTGAGCCCGTTGCTGTGACAGCCAAGACAGGCGTTCAACTGAGCGCGCCCCGCCACCGCATCACCCTGCGAGGCGGGTGAACCGGTGGGCAGCTCAACACTGTTCGACAGGCTGTTGTCGATTTCCCGGTGCGGGTTCGGCGGATAATGCAAGGTTGACAGATAGCTCTCCAGCTCTACTATCTCCAGCCCGTTGAGCTGAGCTTCGGCCCCCTGCAGCACCGAGAAAGTCTTGTTGAAGTCGAGCATTTCAAAGCGGTCTCCGCGCCAGTGCAGGCTCGGGAATCGGATGATGTCCACCAGTGTCTGCGTTTGCATCACGCCTTTCATGGGGTGCGCCGACGCGATCGCACCAGCGGGGTTGCCCAGATCCCAGGCGAGGCGATCCGTGCGCGCGTCCACATGGCATGAGGCGCAGGATATTTGCCCCAGACCTGAGCCACTGTGTGTGTTATACAAGTGCGGTCTGCCCCGCTTAATCACCTCGGGTGTGGGATCAAAAAAGGCAACCGTCTGCAACAGGGACAGCCCGTCCGGGTCAAACCGACTGATGCTGCCATCAAAACGATTGAGCACATAGGCAGCCGACCCATCCGCTTGCACCACAATACCCGTGGGCCCTTGGCCTACAGCCACACGCCCAATGCGACTGCCATCGGCAGCCACCGCGACCACGTTGTTGGAACCCATGCCCGCAACAAAAAATCGGCTGCCGTCCGGGTCCCACACCACCCCGCGCGGGTCTCCAACAGCACGCTCTCGCTCGCTGGCGATCAAAGTGGAGACGCTATAATCCAAGTGCGGGTTCAGGTCGCCAATCACCGTGGCGCCGGTGCCACCCACGGCGGCGTAAAGCACCTGCAAAAAGGTGCCGTTCAAATTGGATTCAAAGCGGGTTTGATTGCTCGCGTCCATGCCCACAACTGCCACCTGCCCATCCGTCGGGCTGACGGCCAGCGCCGCGTTGATGTTCATCAGGCCAGAGCTGTAATTGACCGCAAGAGTCTGAGTGTCGACCTCGGCGAGGTCGTGGTCGAGCAGGTCCCAGCCCGGCACCCGGCCACTGGCCGCACTCTGCGCGCCGCTGACAAAGGCACTCCAGTCGCCGCTGTTGTCGTCCATCCAGCGCCCGCTGCCGTCCTTGCGCACCACCAAACTGCTAAAACCACCCGGGTCACCGGCTGTCAGCGCGGGGCTGAAGTTAGCGCCTGCGTTGGGCGCGGGATTTTGGCCACCGTAAGGCGAATCAGCGCGGCTGATTACATCACTGCTGCCCTGCCCCGAAGCCGCTGCTGGCCGCCCGCTCAGCACAGTGGTGGCGTTGCCGCTTTCAAAGGCCGCCACATACACCGTCGCACCGTCGGGGCTCAGCGCCAGTGCGCGTGGCTCTTCCATGGCCAGCTCAACCACCGCCGGTGCGGCGCCGAGGTTGTCCAGTGCAAACACCAGCAGCTGATTTTCATCGCCGCTGCTGACAAAGGCGCGCTGCTGGCTCGCGGCAAACACCACATCACTGGGCTCGTTGCCAGCGGCCAAAGTGCGCACCACAGCGCCAAGACGCAGATCCACCACACTGATGCTGTCGGAGATGTGGTTCACCACCCAGGCCTCACTGTCGCTGCGAGCCCGCACAGTCACCGGGTCATGGCCGACGGGGATGCTGTCCAGGTGTGACAGCCCCCCCACGGTGCTGAACAGCTCGACCGTATTGGCCGCCGTGTTCACCGCCAGCAGCAACTCGCCATTGGGAGTCAGCGCCAGTGGGTGTACCTGCGGGGTCTCGAAGTTGATCACGCCGGCAGTGGGTCGCGGCAGGCGTGTTTGCTGTCGCTCGCTCTCGGGGGGCAGGGTACAGCGCTCGAGCAGCGGCAAGTGCGCCTGCAATTCGCTCAAATCGCCGTTGCCGTGGCCAAGCTGCAGCAGCGTCTGGAAAGCAGCCGCCTGGCATTCGGGCAGATCGGCGACGTAGCGCGCCGCGGAGCTAGGGCCGACCAGACCAGCCCAGAGCAACGCACCCCACAGAGCGAGGGCATAGACGCGCTGAGGGCGCACTGGCTGAGCTGATCGCCTGCGGCGGCATGCTGTTGATTTCATGCCCTTAAAGATCGGCACACACCGGCTTTACTGTATGCACAGGCGCTGGAACTGCGCCCTCAACTCAATGCACTGGATCGGGCCCGGCAGGCAAGCTCGAAGCCACGGAGCGGATCAAGCGGCGGAACCACTGGTGCTCGGCCGAGGCGCGATTGCGCACATGCCAGACCATCAGGAACTTGATGGGCTCCACCTGCAACGGCAACTCGCAGCTCTGCAGCCCACTCAGCACCCCCTGCTGCAGCCTAGAGGGGCAGGTCGCCAACAGCGGAGTGCCGGGCAAGACCGCGCCCAGTGCATCGAAACTGGGCGCGGTGTACACCACTCGGCGGTTCTGCGAGAGCATCGACAGGGTATTGTCGACCCGACCCGCACCGCCGCCCTGGTCGAACTGCACATTGGCGTGCTGACCGGCCATGTACTCGGCGAGATCCCGCGGCGCATCGCGCACCGAGGCGTCATAAAAGACCACAAAACGGTCCTGCAGCCACGGCCTCGCCACCAATCCGCTGCCCTCCAGCGGCACACGTGGGGTCAGCTCGATATCCACCCGCGGGAAGTCAGGCGGATCAAACACCGGTTTTGATATCAGGGTGCGCAGCCGCACCGCTGGCGCCTGCTCGATCATCAGCCGGAACAGCGACGGCACCACGATGTCGTGCTCGTAACCGTTGGCCATCAGCACAAACTCGCGGTCGCAGCTTTGCGGCTCAAAGGGCAGGGGCTTCGCTACCCGCGCCAGGCCCAACAGCA
>JAWSVD010000297.1:0-1885 GCA_033852095.1 Granulosicoccaceae bacterium
ATCTCCTTCGAGAGCCAATCCCCCCGCATGGCAGCCTTCATCCCCAACGCCGTGGGTAAAATCTACATAGAGGATTACCTCCAGGTAAAAGACGAAGCAACAGACAAAGCATCGGAATGGTTGGTAGACCGCCTTGAAAAGCTGGAAGTGCTGCTACGCGAATCCGAAGAGAAGCTGCGCAACTACAAAAAGACCAACAAACTGGTCGACATTGGCGGCGGTGTAACACGATATAACGAACAAGAGCTGCTAAACCTATCCTCTAAGCTGCTGGACGCGCGCCGAGAGTTGGCGGCATCCAAGGCGCTATACGATGAAGTCGAGCGCCTGCAAATCCTAGCACCGGAAGAGCTTGAAAACCTCTTAGCTGTGCAATCCAGCACCATCGTCCGCACCTACAAAGTAGAGCGATCGGAAGTCGAACGTGAGATAGACGAGCTGGCCAACAAATACGGCGACAAGCACCCCAAAATGCACGATGCACTCTCGCGTCTGTCAGTCATCAGCCGAAACATCGAGCTAGAAGTCGACCGAGTTGTCAGCTCCATTACCAATGACTACGAGCTGAATCGCTCCAATGTCCGCTCGCTGTCCGGTGCAGTGAGCAGCGGCAAGCGTGAGATTGAAAAGATAGGCGAAAAAGGCTTTGAACTGGCACAGCTACAACGCGAAGTTGACGCAAACCGCAACCTCTACGAGACATTCTTCAACCGCTACCGCGAGACCGACGAAGCCCGCAGCCTAGAGACAACCAACGCCAGGGTCTCCAACATCGCAGAAATACCGGTACATGCGCTTAAGCCCAACAAAAAACTGATCCTCGCCATCGCCTTCATCGGCAGCCTGATCGGCGCGTGCATGATAGCGCTGATGCGCGAGAGCTTTGACGGCTCCATCGACACCATGGGCGGCATCGAAAAGATAGAGCGCAAACTGGGCGTGCCCCTAGTCGGCATCATCCCCAAACTGAAAGCGCAGTTCAAACAGCAAAACAAAGATCACCCCGTCTACCCGCCCGACAAAGCACAAGACGGAGGCCCCTTCACCGAGGCCGTCAGAACAATCTGCTCGTCCATCACGTTGTCCAAAAAAGGTAAAAACAACAAAGTCATCGTCATCACCTCATCAGTGCCGGACGAAGGCAAGTCAACAGCATCAGTCAACATCGCTTATGAATTGGCCATGTCAGAAAAAACGCTACTGATAGACGCCGACTTCAGAAAACCCAGTGTGCACAAAATATTCAAATACGACTCCAGCCCGGATGGCATGACCCATGTATTGGAAGATCCATCGCGCTTGAAAGATGCGATCCAAAAAAATGTCATCGGCCAGCTGGACGTACTCTTTGCGGGCAAAAAAACGGACAGCCCAACAGCATTGCTGACATCAAAAAACCTGGCAACGATCATCAACGTATTCAAAGACAAATACGACCGTATCGTCATCGATACACCACCCCTGCACGCTGTCAGCGACATGTTGTACCTGGCGCAATACACAGACAGTGTGATCTACGTGGTGCGATCAGAGAGCACTGACCTGAAACTAGTTGAGCGAGGCTTAGAAAAGCTGCGCCAAGTAGATGCTCCATTGCACGGAATATGCATCGCACAGGTGGACATAGAAAAAATGAAGAGATACGGATCAAGTTATTACAGTGGTTATTATGATTATTATGGGTATAGCTGAAGGCAGGCAAGATGGTGTCTATTATTATTCACCTGCTTTTCTTACAGTTTGAATTGTTTGGATCATCAATTTGGTGTCGAGGTCTAAAATTCCGCGTGATTTTCTAGGTCATTTATAGTCCTAGTATTAGGGGTCGGCTTTATTGAGTGATTTCGATGGTGTTAACTGTAGATCAGCAACTCCCGCCCTAAAA